>NZ_JAGETK010000004.1:0-383466 GCF_017573605.1 Salmonella sp. 32070601201500089SM | reverse complement strand
CGCGGCGCAGGGGCTCGCCCTGCCAGTACACCTCGCCGCCGTCCGGGCGCGCCAGCCCGGTCAGCAGGCGCAGCAGGGTGGTTTTTCCGGCGCCGTTGCCGCCGGTGACCTGCACCCACTCCCCGGCGTCCACGGTGAACGACAGCCCGCGAAACAGCGTCCTCTCGTCCCGCTCGCAGTACAGATCTCTGGCTTCAAGCATTCCCACTCATCAACGTCCTGTCAGAAACCTGGTTTAACATCACGCATATCCGGCAGTTTATGCGCGATCCCTTTGTGGCAATCGATACAGGTCTGTCCATCTTTTACCGCCTGATCGTGCATTTTCGCCGCGACGCCTTTTTGCGCGGTCAGATCCATAAAGTCGAAATTGTGGCAGTTACGGCATTCCTGCGAGTTGTTGTCTTTCATGCGCCGCCACTCATTTTGTGCCATTGTCAGGCGATGAGCTTCAAATTTCTGCGGTGTATCTATCAGCCCAAATACCTTCGCGTACAGCTCTTTACTGGCTTTGATCTTACGGATCATCTTCGGCCCCCACTCATGCGGCACATGGCAGTCAGGACAGGTGGCGCGAACGCCGCTACGGTTGTTGTAGTGGACGGTTTCCATATACTCCTCATACACCGTGTTGCGCATTTCATGGCAGCTAATACAAAACTCTTCGGTGTTAGCCTTTTCCATTCCGGTATTGAAGCCGCCCCAGAAGATGATGCCGCCGATAAAACCGATTAACAGCAGCGTCCCCAACGCCAGGCGGCTGGGGCTGCGCCACCATCGCCAGACGCGCTTTATCCAGCCGGGTTTACGGTTAGAATTTTCCATAATGACCTCTTATTTCCCGTAACCTTGCGAGGGGGTAAAAGTATTGTCGATAATCGGCGCGGTATCAGACTGCGGTACGTGGCACTGCAGGCAGAAATAACGACGCGGCGCGACGTTGCCCGACACTTTACCGTCGCTGTCCATAAAGTGCGTCGGACTGATACGCGGCGCGCCCGTCGTACGATAACTTTCCACGCCGTGGCATTGCAGACAGCGGTTGGTATTGGTCGTCACCTGGTAGCCCTCGACGCTGTGCGGGATCATCGGCGGCTGGTTGACGTAATTTAGCGGCATACGCTCCTGCTCTTTCGGCATACGAATCGCCCCTTCCTGCGTCCCGGATACTTCCGGCGACTGGCTCAGATCCACTCCGTTTGCCGCCCAAACCGCACCACTTACCACCAGGGCAAGCGTGGCCATCCATTGACACAGCGCTTTCATCAGGTCATGGCTTTTCATTGTTTCGCTCCCGAACTCCATCGCATTTACACTTCATCCTTCGAGCTGCCTCTTTGTTGGCTGCGCTCCAAAATCCCAGTCACATCGTTATCTATGCTCCTAGAGATTTCCTCGCTTACCGCCGCGATGCATCCCGAATGATGTTGCGTATCGTTATTGTAAAAACATCCTCAGAACAGACATCCACGCAGCGACCGCAGGTCATGCAGTCGCGGTGAGTGACCTGCGCCGGGCTTTGCTCATCCAGCACCGGCGCACGTAGCACATGCGGTTCCGGGCAAACATGAAAACAATCCATACAGCGATTACATTTCTCACGTTTTTTGGCCGTCACGGTCACTACGCCTTTACTGCCCAGCACGCCATACAGCGCGCCCATCGGGCAAATATGGCCGCACCAACCGTGCTCAACGACTAATAAATCAAATAAAAACAAAGCAATAATCAGCAACGCGCCGCTACTAAATCCCATAATCAGACTACGACCTAACAGCGACACGGGATTAATCCATTCCCACAGCAGCGTGCCGGTCAACGCCGAACCGATTAACACCACCACCAGAAGGACGTACCGTATATGGCGTGGAATCGTCGCAGACTGGTTCAGGTCAAATTTCCTGCGCATCCAGTTAGCCAAATCGGTAACGGGGTTTAGCGGGCAAACCCAACTGCAAAATAGTCGCTTTCCCGCCAGCGCATACAGCACAGCGATAATCACTGCTCCCGTCAGCGCCACGGTAGCGGGAAGATGTCCACTGGCGAGACTTTCCAGGGTAATCAGCGGATCGGTCAACGGGAGGGTATCGAACAGCAAACTACTGCTGTAGTTGCCATGCAAAACCCAAAAGCCCAGCCACGGGCCGCTGAGAAACATCCCCAGCACCATAAACTGGCTGATACGGCGTAACACCAGCCAGCGGTGGCTACGCCACCAGCCTTTTTTCGCCCGCGCTTCTCGCCCGGCGTCGCGTTTACGATTTGCCATCTTTCCCCTCCAGCCAGCCGAAGCGGTAATGGTGTCCTAACTCCCCTTTCGCCAATGACAACGGCAACACTTTTATCGCTGGTTGCTCCAGTACGCAGACTTTTTCGCATTTGCCGCAGCCGGTACAGGCGTCGCTGTGTACGGTGGGCAGAAAGCGCGCATGTTTGCCGGTGCGCATGTTGCGATCCAGTTCCAGCGTGATGGCCTCATCGATTTTCGGGCATTCGCGGTAACAAACGTCGCAGCGCAGCCCCTGAAAGTTGAGGCAGTTTTCCTGATCCAGCAGCACCGCCAGCCCCATGCGCGAGTCATCAATGGAGGCGATATCTTTATTCAGCGCCCCGCTGGGGCAGACTTTGGCGCACGGAATGTCTTCACACATTTCGCAGGGGATGTCGCGAGCGACGAAATAGGGCGTACCTGCCGATAGCCCGGAGGCCAGCGTCGCCAGTTTTAGCGTGTCGTATGGACACGCCTGAACGCACTGCCCGCAGCGCACACAGGCGCTGGCGAAGACATTTTCATTCAGCGCGCCAGGCGGACGCAGCCGCACGCCCGTTGCGCGCGCGGTTTGCTGTTGCAAGCCCAGCGCCACGCCAACCGCCGCCAGCCCGCCCGCAGTGCGCACAACATCACGCAGAAAGCGGCGGCGGCCATTTTGGGGTTTCGCTGTACGGGACATAACGCGTTACACCTTCGCCAGCTTAACGGCGCACTTCTTGAAGTCCGTCTCTTTAGAGAGCGGGTCCGTTGCATCCAGCGTCAGGTTGTTCACTAGCTGAGCGGCATCGAAGAACGGCATATACACCAGTCCCTGCGGCGGACGGTTACGTCCACGCGTTTCGACAATCGAAATCACTTCGCCGCGGCGGGACGACACTTTAACCTTATCCCCACGACGCAGATCGCGCGCTTTCGCATCCAGCGGGTGAATAAAGACCACCGCTTCCGGGAAGGCGCGATGCAATTCAGGCACGCGGCGCGTCATACTGCCGGTATGCCAGTGTTCCAGCACGCGACCGGTGGAAAGCCACAGATCGTACTCGTTGTCCGGCGACTCCGCCGCAGGTTCAAATGGCAGCGCGAAGATCACCGCTTTGCCATCCGGTTTACCGTAGAATTTGTACCCTTCCCCCGCTTTTACATACGGGTCGTTGCCTTCGCTGTAACGCCATTGCGTCTCTTTGCCTTCGACGACCGGCCAGCGCAGACCGCGCGCGTTGTGGTAATCGTCGAACGGCGCCAGATCGTGACCGTGGCCACGTCCAAACCAGGCGTATTCTTCAAACAACCCTTTTTGCAGATAGAAGCCCAGCTCACGAGACTCATCGTTTAACTGATCCTCTTTCAGCTCGCTCAGCGGGAATTTGCTGACCGCAGGCGTGGCGAACAGAACGTCATACAGAGTTTTACCGCGCAGCTCCGGCTTCTGAGCCAACAACGCCTCCGGCCAGACCTCCTCGGTTTTAAAACGACGGGAGAACTGCACCAGTTGCCAGAGGTCGGATTTGGCTTCGCCCGGCGCTTTAATTTGCTGACGCCAGAACTGCGTGCGGCGTTCGGCGTTGCCGTAAGCACCTTCTTTCTCAACCCACATGGCGGTCGGCAGGATCAGATCCGCAGACAGCGCGCTCACCGTCGGGTAAGGATCGGAGACAATGATAAAGTTACGCGGATCGCGCCAGCCCGGCATTCGATCTTCATTGATGTTCGGCCCGGCCTGCATATTGTTATTACACATTACCCAGTAGACGTTCAGCTTGCCGTCTTTCAACGCGCGATCCTGCGCCACCGCATGTAAACCCACTTTTGCCGGGATAGTGCCAGCGGGGATCTGCCAGTGTTTTTCGCAGATATCACGGTGTTTTTCGTTCGTCACGACCATGTCTGCGGGCAGACGGTGTGAGAAGGTTCCCACTTCACGCGCCGTACCGCAGGCGGAAGGCTGGCCGGTCAGCGAGAAAGGACCGCAGCCAGGCTGGGAGATTTTTCCGGTCAGCAGATGGAGGTTGTAAACCAGGTTATTCGCCCACACGCCGCGGGTATGCTGGTTAAAACCCATCGTCCAGTAAGAGATCACGCGCTTATTCGGATCGGCGTAGAGCTGTGCCAACTGTTCCAGTTGATCTTTCGGCACGCCGGTCATTTCAGCGGTCTTGTCCAGCGTATATTCCGCCACGAAGGCTTTATACTCGTCGAAGCTCATCGGCTCGGAAGCGTCGGAGCCCGGATTCTTCGCCGCTTTTTCCAGCGGGTGCGTCGGGCGTAAGCCGTAGCCGATATCCGTCGCCCCTTTACGCAGGTTCACATGCTTTGTGAAGAAATCCTGATTTACCGCGTTGTTCTGAATAATGTAATTCGCGATATAGTTAAGGATCACCAGATCGCTTTGCGGGGTAAAGACAATACCGTTGTCCGCCAGCTCAAAGCTACGGTGCTGGAAGGTGGAGAGGACAGCGACTTTCACATTCGGGTCGGACAAACGGCGGTTAGTGATGCGCGACCATAAAATCGGGTGCATCTCCGCCATGTTGGAACCCCACAGCACAAACGCATCGGCCTGCTCAATATCGTCGTAGCAGCCCATCGGTTCATCCATGCCAAAGGTACGCATAAAGCCCACCACCGCCGAGGCCATGCAGTGACGCGCGTTCGGGTCAATGTTGTTAGAGCGGAAACCAGCCTTGAACAGTTTCGCGGCGGCATAGCCTTCCCAGATGGTCCATTGACCCGACCCAAACATGCCGATCGCTTCTGGTCCTTTCTCTTTCAGGGAGGTTTTAAACTTCTCCTCCATCACATCGAAGGCCTGTTCCCAGCTCACCGGCGTAAACTCGCCGTCTTTGTGATAGCTGCCGTCTTTCATGCGCAGCATCGGCTGCGTCAGACGATCTTTACCGTACATGATTTTGGGCAGGAAGTAGCCTTTAATGCAGTTCAGACCACGGTTGACCGGCGCATCGGGGTCGCCCTGGCAGGCGACCACACGGCCCTGCTGCGTTCCCACCAACACACCGCAACCCGTTCCGCAAAAACGGCACGGCGCTTTATCCCATTTGATGGCTTCCTGCTGCCCGACAACGGCGCGGGCGACGCCCGGCACGCTCAGACCGGCAGCCGCCGCAGCGGCCGCAACGGCGTTAGCTTTCATAAAGCTACGACGACTGAGTTTCATGGTGTTTCCTCACCTTGCTCATCCTGCTGGTGATAAACCAGCGACACCGCCAGTACGCCCTCGACATTGCGTACTGACTCAATTGTTTGCATCAGCGTTTCACTCTGATCTGCTTCCGCCACCACGATCAGTTGCCCGCTTTCAACGTCGCTTAACGCGACTTCGCAACCCGGCAACGTGTTCAACTGTGTGCCAATGGCGGCGATGTTCTGACTTTTGGCCTGCACGACCAGGCTACAGACCTGCCAGTTAGTGCGCATGGTGGTTCTCCGCTTTGATGGCTGACACGGGACAGATAGCCACACACGCCCCGCATCCGTGACAGGCCTGCGAGTCAAGCTGCGGCTGGTAAATGCCGGATAGCGTGGGACGAAAGGTAATGGCCATAGGTTCACAACTGTCCTGGCAGCGATGGCATTCAACCGATTGCCTGGCGAGGCAGTTTTCCGTGAGCGTAAAAACCAGATCCCAGGCCCTGGTGTGGCGCGGAAGAAAAAGCGATTCAGTACAGGCCTGCGCACAGGCATAACAAAAGCTGCACTCGCCCCGTTTGAAATCTACGCTCGGATATCCCCCCGCCCCTCGCTGCAGGATGTCGGCCTCACACGCCTGGATGCAGGCGTCGCAACGCAGACAATGTGCGAGAAAATAGGTTGTTTCTCTGGCCCACGGCGGAAGAATCCCATTGCTGGCGTTGCGCCAACTGCCGGTCAACATGCTTCGACGGGATAAATCAACCATGATATCGCCCTTCCATAACGACACGCTTCCATAGGGAGTGAATACCAATAAAAACCGTACAATTTATGAGTAGTTGTTTTTGTAAATAAGATATTTCAGGATGTGTAAGAGATGCATACCCCGATAGAGGTAAATGCTGTTGCCGGATCAAAAGAGTGCCAGGTAAAGACCCGTAAACGTGCTTTTTCTCACATTTCAATGAGTTATATAGATATTTATATAACGAAAACCACTAATAGCTGATAATTTCATTTACATTATCAATATCAGAATATTCCACTATATAAAAAGACGCTATTTTATTAATAATCTTGAAAATATGAGTAAATACAGATTAATAGATAATATGAATGTGTTAATCTGTTGTCAGTGAATACCGAAAACAGCAGAAAGGAAATACTGTGAACAATCAAATGAAGATGTTTGTCCCTGCCGTCGTCTTCGCCGCCCTCGCCAGCGCCTCTGCCTGGGCTAACAATGGCGATACCGCCCAGCCGCTGGAAAAAATCGCCCCCTATCCGCAGGCGGAAAAAGGAATGAAGCGGCAAGTGATAACCCTTACCCCTCAGCAGGATGAATCTACCCTCAAAGTGGAACTGTTGATTGGCCAAACGCTGAAGGTGGATTGTAACCAGCATCGCCTCGGCGGCACGCTGGAAACAAAAACGCTGGAAGGCTGGGGCTATGACTATTATGTCTTTGATAACGTCACCTCTCCGGTATCAACCATGATGGCCTGCCCTGACGGTAAGAAAGAGCAAAAATTCGTCACCGCCTGGCTGGGTGAAGACGGGATGCTGCGCTACAACAGCAAGCTGCCGATCGTGGTGTATACCCCGGCGAATGTGGACGTGAAATACCGCATCTGGAAAGCGGACGCTAACGTACAGAACGCCGTCACGCGATAACGTTACGCTGCCCGGTCACACTTACCGGGCATCTGAACACGCCGGCTCACGCAGCGCTCCGGGGTTCTTTTCAAAACACGTCTGGAAATCCGCTCGCCCGCCGCAAGAAATAACCCGATGCCTGGTGGCGACGCGTGGCATCTTATCAGGCCTACCCGCGTGCGGACGTAGGGCTGCCATCAGGCGGTTCATCCGGCCATTACGCAGTACGCGCAACCGCATCACGCGAGGCGGCGTCACGTTCGTCGCCGGTGAGTTCGGTTAGCTGTCCGTTACGCATTTCAAGCAGACGATCGGCGTGAATAAAATAGTGATCATCATGGCTAATGGCGAAAATGGTTTTGCCCATTTCCTGCATTAACGGCAACAGTACCTGATAAAACTCCCGGCGGAAATGCGGGTCCTGATCGGCGGCCCACTCATCCAGCAAAATAATATCGCGCTCTTCCGCCAGCGCCAGCAGCAGTGCAATGCGCTTTTTTTGCCCTTTCGACAGTTTAAGATTCAAGATGCGCCCGTCGTTTAGCTCCAGCTTGTGCGTCATTTTCAGGTGCTCAAGCCACTTTTCGACCAGCGCGGGATTGGCGGGTTTCCCCTGCGGCCCCAGCAGGCGGTCGAATAACCACACATCGGTGAACACCGCAGAAAACAGTTTGCGATAATCTTCCGGCTGCCCGGCGGCAATAGGTTGACCATCAAGTAAAATCGTTCCCGATTGCGGCTGGTATAAACCGGTCAATAACATGGCCAGCGTCGATTTCCCGCTACCGTTGCCGCCAATTAAAAACAGCAGTTCGCCGCGGTGAATCGTCAGGTTGATGGGCCCCACGGAAAACGCGTTATCCTGATAGTGGAAAACCACGTTGCGCAGCTCCAGCGTCTTCCAGTCGGGAAAGGCTTTCGGCTGTAGAAAATCAGGCTTATACGGGGCGAGCGCGAATTTATTCAGTTTATTAAACGCCACTTGGGCGGTCAGTAGGGTTGGCAACGCCCCCACCGCAGACAGCAGCGGCGTGCGCAGGAACAGCAACGTCAGTGAATAGGTCGCCGCGACGTTGGTATCCGCCCAGCCGAGACTATTCGCCATCCAGAAGACCAGGCCTATCGCTCCCAGCATCATGATATTCGACCAGTTGACGGCGCTCAGATGAAAAGTATCGGCACGGATAATGTGATGACGGTACTCTTTGGCGTCCGGGATATAGCATTGCTGAAAAATCTGCTCCGCACGCTCGCGGTTTAGCGTCAGCTCTTTGCGTCCTTCCAGCACCGTCTGATAGTCGTTGTACAGCTTATCTTCGGTCTCGCGCAGGGTCGCCATATGCTGGTAAACCCGCGCCACCAGCACAAATCCGCCCCAGATAGTGGCCGCCATCCAGATAGCCGTAACCAGCAGCATTTTTGTCGATAGCATCGCCAGATACGCCGCCGAGCCGACGGTGAGGATAATGCCCTGCACCAGCTCAGGCAGACGCACAAAGGCGATAGTAATATTGCGAATATCGCTGGTCAGACCGGCCAGTAAAGAGGCGCTGCCCAGTTGCTCAATGCGTTCAACGTGCGTATCCAGAATGCGCTTGATAAATTCGCTGCGCAGGCGGTAAACGAAATGGTGTCCCAGAGTGGTGAGCGCCAGTTGGGAACCTAATGTGACGACCATTAGCAACAGGAGCAGACCGAGAAATTCCGGCAGCACCATGACGTTGGTGTCCACCGTTTCAATCAGGCGCTGATTGATAAACGCGATCAGGCTAATCCCCAGCGCCGCGCTGGCGAGGCTCAGCGCCATCACGCTAATAAATGGCCAGCGGTACTGCCGCCAGACAAGAATAAGAAGTTCCATGCATACAACCCGGACCGATAATAACAGCCCGCAGTTTAACTAACTCCACCTGCACAGCAATAATAATTCTTATTTTTATTCTTTTTCAGCCGCCTGACGGAAGGTGAGATTGTAACGAAATTCACCGGTCATGGGATGAAAGCCCGCTTTAAGCGGCTGGATACCATGATAAAACAGCCGGGACTCGCCGCCCCAGACCACGATATCGCCATGCTCCAGTAAGATCCGCTGGAGCGGATCGCTGCGACGCAGGCCGCCAAACTGAAAAACCGCCGGCACCCCCAACGAAACTGAGACAATAGGCGCGCGCAGATCCGGCTCGTCTTTATCCTGATGCAGCGACAGTTTTGCGCCAGGCGCGTAGCGATTGATCAGGCAGGCGTCCGGTTGGAAGCTCGCATACCCTGCCGCGATTGCCGCCTGACGACATACGCTGGCAAACGATAACGGCAGCGCAGGCCAGGGTTTATCGGTCAACGGATCGCGCACGGCATAACAATAACCGTGAAGATCGGTGGTCCACCCTAACGCGCCGCAGTTGGTCATCGCCACCGACATGGTGTAGCCGCCCGGCGTCACCATCTGACGAAACGGTGACTGACTGGCGACAAACCCGATATCGTCTAATAGCGACTGCGCCACGCGAAACGCAAAGCGGCGCAACACCACCGCGCCAGGCGCCAGGGACTCTTGCCAGGGCGCTTCATCAGCAAACAGATCCAGCATTGCTACTCCTCTTTTTGTGCTTCTCGCTTTAATAGCTGCGCTTTTCGACGCACGCCCCAACGATAACCGGAGAGCGCGCCATCGCGACGCACGACCCGATGACACGGGATCACCATCGCCAGTTTGTTCGCGCCGCACGCGCTGGCGACCGCGCGTACTGCCGTGGGTTTGCCGATAGTCGCGGCAAGCTGTTGATAGCTTACGGTTTCGCCGCAGGGAATTGCGCATAACGCCTGCCAGACCTGCTGTTGAAACGCGGTTCCCTGGATATCCAGCGGCAACGAGAGCAGCACATCGCGTGTGTTGATAGCCGCGACAACCTGCCGCACCCGTTGCTGAAAAAGCGCGTCAGCAGGTTCGTGGCGGGCCGCCGGGAACAGGGTGTGTAATTCAGCCAGTAGCGCGTCGTCGCTATCACCGGGGAGAATCGCGCAAATCCCCCGCTCGCTCTCCGCCACCAGGCACCGTCCGTAAACCCAGTCCGTCAGCGCATAGCGAACGGAGACATTATCGCCGCCTTTGCGAAACTGTTTTGCCGTCATGCCCAGCGTCTGGTCGGCATGACGGTAGTAGCTACTGCTATCCGGGAAGCCGGCGCGATAAATAGCCGCCGTGATCGGCTCTCCTTTCGCCAACGCCTCACGCAGCCGCCGGGCGCGCCACGCCTGCTGCCACCCTTTCGGCGTCATACCGGTGCTCGCTTTAAACAAACGGTGCAGATGAAACGGGCTCATCGCCACCGCCTGCGCCAGAGACGCCAGCGTTACCGGCGTCTCCTGCTCAAGTAAACGGCAGGCGCAGGCAATCTTATCCAACCGCCGTTGCTGCGCGCGCGCATTATCCGGCTGACAGCGCTTGCAGGGGCGAAAACCGGCGTCCAGCGCCTGCTGCGCGTTGGCAAAAAAGCGAACATTTTTACGTAACGCCCGCTTCGAGCGACAAGAAGGGCGGCAAAAAACGCCGGTGGTTCGCACCGCAAAAACGAAACGCCCATCCACGCTGGCATCGCGCACCTGCACCCGCAGCCAGCATTCATCATCGGTAAGTAACGCTTTTTTCATCATAGACTCCTTCATTAAGCATAGTGCTTGCTTACATGCAGTGTGTCCGTAAATCCGCCCACAAAAACCCGTAATCTTGCGTTTTAATTCTTATCGCTCACCATGAACGTTTTGAACTGCGGCGACATCCAGGTTTTAAAGCCTTCACCTTCTTTCATGATCATAAAGACCGCCAGCCCTTCCCGCCGCACGACCTCTTGCGCCTTTTGCGTACCAAGCACCATCAGGCCGGTGTCCCAGCCGTCCGCTTCCAGCGCCGTTGGCGCGATGACCGTAACCGATACCAGATTGTGTTCAATGGGGCGCCCCGTTTGCGGATCGATAACGTGCGAGATACGCTTGCCATCCAGCTCATAATAGTTGCGGTAGCTGCCGGAGGTGCTGATGCCATGCCCGTTGATATCCACAATCGCCTGCACCGCGTTTTCCCGGTCGGTCGGCTTCTGAATCGCGACGCGCCACGGCAGCCCCTGCGCATTCATCCCGCGGCTGCTTAATGCGCCCCCCACCGAGACCAGATAACGCGCAATGCCCTCCTGCTCCATCAGTCGCGCCAGATGATCCGCCGCATAACCCTCCCCGACCGTGGAGAGATCAACATAAAGATCCGGCAGATCTTTTTGCAAAAACTGATGTCCAGCCCTGTCGATAACCTGCAAATGTTGTAGGCCTGTTTTCGCTTTTGCCGCATCGATTTGTGCTGGCGTTGGGATATGCAGCGGCTGCCGATCCGGCCCAAACCCCCACAGATTGACCAGCGGGCCCACGGTGATATCCATCGCGCCATCCGTCTTCGCGCCAATACGCAGCGCCGAGGTCACGATATCCGCCATGGCTTCGCTGACCGGCCAGGGCGCAAGACTGCGTGAATGGTTAAAACGCATCAGCGCGGAGTCATTTTTATAGGTAGAAAGCAACCAATCATCAGCATCAAGCTGAGTCTGGATTTTAGTCTGTAGCTCTGCGGCGCGTTTCGCATCGATGCCAACCACGCTCACCCGCCAGATAGTCCCCATCGTCTTACCTTCCAGCACCTGAGCGGCAGGTGACGCTGTTGTCGTTTCGGGAGCCTCATCGCAGCCCATAAGTAAAAAAGCCGCCGCCAGACACACGGCCCGGCAAAAAGTCATTTTCATCGCTGTTTATCCTCATTCGAATGGACGCAAGCGTATATCAAAACGTCGTATTTGTACGCCGGAATAAGGCATGAAAAAAGGGCCCGCAGGCCCTTTAGCAACATCTTTTGCTGATTAGAACTGGTAAACCAGACCCAGCGCTACGATGTCGTCGGTGTTGATGCCCGCATCGCGGGTAAAGTCGTTTTTATCCAGCAGGTTGATTTTGTAATCAACATAGGTGGACATGTTTTTGTTGAAGTAGTAAGTCGCGCCGACATCAACGTATTTTACGATGTCCTGGTCGCCATAGCTGGCGCCGTAGCCGTTGCTGATGTCCTTACCTTTAGACTGCAGGTAAGCCACAGACGGACGCAGACCAAAGTCGAACTGGTACTGAGCAACCACTTCAAAGTTCTGCGCTTTGTTGGCAAAACCGTAAGAGGTGGACGGGTTGCTACCGTTAGAGGTACCAAAACGGGTTGCATTATAGGTCTGAGAATACTGCGCTGCCAGATAGATGTTGTTCGCATCGTATTTCAGGCCACCGGTGTAAACCGTGGCGCGATCGCCGTTACCATACAGGCGAGCGTTAGCGGTGTTGTTCTGATCGGCAGTACGTTTAGACGTGGTGATAGCGCCACCGACAGAGAAGCCTTCGCCGATTGCATAAGTCAGCGATCCGCCGTAACCGTCACCGTTCTGGTTCAGCAGGCTGCGACCGTTGGTGTTTTCACCGCTCACGCTGCCGTTTTTGCCCTGATACTGCAACGCGAAGTCCAGGCCATCCACCAGGCCGAAGAAGTCGGTGTTACGGTAGGTAGCATAGCCGTTACCACGCTGCTGCATAAAGTTGTCAGCGCCGTAGGTGTCGCCGCCGAACTCCGGCAGAACGTCGGTCCAGGAGGTCACGTCATAGGTTACGCCGTAGTTACGACCATAATCGAAGGAACCTGCATCAGCGAATTTCAGACCCGCAAACGCCACACGCGTCCAGGAGTCGTTGCTGCCTTCAGTCTGGTTGCCCTGAATCTGATATTCCCACTGGCCATAACCGGTCAGCTGATCGTTAACCTGCGTTTCGCCTTTGAAGCCGATACGCATGTAGGTCTGGTCGCCGTCGCTGCCTTTGTCGTCAGAGAAGTAGTGCAGGCCATCAACTTTACCAAACAGGTCTAATTTGTTGCCGTCTTTATTATAAATTTCAGCCGCATTCGCTGCGCCTGCCACCAGCAGAGCTGGTACCAGGAGGGACAGTACTTTAACTTTCATGTTATTAACCCTCTGTTATATGCCTTTATTGCTTTTTTATGCCACTGCTTACTGGTTAACCCTCATTAACCAGTCGGCAAGTCCATTCTCCGCAAAAATACAGAATAATCCAACACGAATATGATACTAAAACTTTTAAGATGTTACAGTTATCTACATAGATGTTTCAAAATATGAATTTTACGGAACTTTTTTAAAGCAAAAATCAAGTAAAAATAAGCACAAATAGACAAAATATATTCACGAGACTTTTAAAATCAATGGGTTAAATTGATGAAATTCATAGCACTGAATGATAAAACAGAATCTTCATTCGCAACTAAAATAGTGACCGCTATCATCATTAACTTTATTTATTACCGTCATTCACTTCTGAATGTCTGTTTACCCCTATTTCAACCGGATGCTTCGCATTCGGTTTTTTTTACCCTTTTTCAGACACACCCGGCTGATTTATGCTACCTGCCTAAAACTATCACGGTTATTCACTACACTCCCCTGCTCGACCGTTCGTAAGACATTAGCAAATAATTTCTTGATATTTAGTGCTAAACATTTATAAGTAGTCTTTATATTTGTACCGTTCTGCGAAGGTTGTACGCTTTTCCCGTCCCGCCGACGGAGCGCGTGTTAAGTTGCCCGGCATGACGTAAGAGTCTGGAAATTCATTCATTACCCTTTATACTGCCCTTCACCTTCAGCGTTGCTTTTACAGGTCGTAAACATAAATGAGTCAGTCTGACACAACGGTCTCTACCCGATTCTCCCTTCTACCGGGAAGCATTACCCGTTTCTTCTTATTGCTGATCATTGTGCTGCTGGTAACGATGGGCGTTATGGTACAGAGCGCCGTCAACGCCTGGTTGAAAGACAAAAGCTATCAAATTGTCGATATCACTCACGCTATTCATAAACGCGTGGACACCTGGCGGTATGTTACCTGGCAAATTTATGACAACATCGCCGCCACCACTACGCCATCGACAGGTGAAGGACTTCAGGAAACGCGTCTGAAACAGGATGTGTATTATCTTGAAAAGCCGCGACGTAAAACTGAAGCGCTGATTTTCGGTTCCCATGACAGCGCCACGCTGGAAATGACGCAGCGTATGTCAACCTATCTGGATACGCTGTGGGGCGCGGAAAACGTGCCGTGGTCAATGTATTATCTCAACGGACAGGATAACAGCCTGATTCTTATCTCTACCCTACCGTTGAAAGATCTCTCTTCCGGCTTTAAAGAGTCCACTATTGGCAATATCGTCGATTCCCGCCGGGCAGAGATGTTGCAGCAGGCGAATGCGCTGGATGAGCGCGAAAGTTTCTCCTCATTGCGAAAACTGGCCTGGCAAAACGGTCACTATTTTACGCTGCGCACGACCTTCAATCAGCCAGGACATCTGGCGACCGTGGTGGCGTTTGATCTGCCCATTAATGATTTAATCCCGCCGGGAATGCCGCTGGACAGTTTTCGGATAGAGCCTGACGCAACCCAGGCGACGGGGCGAAGCAGTGAAAAGGAAGCGCCAGATAGCGTCACGATTAGCTTTAACGGTTCAAAAATTGAGATCTCCTCAGCGCTTAACTCTACCGGAATGCGCCTGATCTGGCAGGTACCGTTCGGTACGCTTTTGCTTGATACGTTGCAAAATATTCTGCTGCCTTTACTGCTGAACATCGGGCTGCTGGCGTTGGCGTTATTTGGCTACGCCACGTTCCGTCATCAGCCGGGACGGTCGACGGAATCGACATCCGGCAACGCGGCGAATAACGAGCTTCGCGTCTTACGCGCCATTAATGAAGAGATCGTTTCTCTGCTGCCGCTGGGTCTGCTGGTCTACGATCAGGAAGGCAACCGCACCGTGATCAGCAATAAAATCGCCGATCATCTGTTGCCGCATCTTAACCTGCAAAATATTACCAGCATGGCGGAACAGCATCAGGGCGTGATTCAGGCGACAATTAATAACGAACTGTATGAGATCCGTCTGTTTCGCAGCCAGATCGCTCCCCGCACGCAGATCTTTATTATTCGCGATCAGGACCGGGAAGTGCTGGTGAATAAGAAGCTTAAACAGGCGCAGCGTTTGTATGAGAAGAATCAGCAGGGTCGCGCCGCCTTTATGCAAAATATCAGCAACACGCTTAAAGAGCCCGTACGCCAACTGGCGGTTAACGCCGCGGCAGTCACCACGCCGGAAAGCCTGAAACTGGCGGATCAGGCGGATGTATTGGTACGTATGATCGATGAAATCCAACTGGCGAATATGCTGGAAAATGACGCATGGAAGAGCGAAGCCACGCTGTTCTCCCTGCAGGATCTTATTGACGAAGTCGTGCCGGAAGTGCTGCCCGCCATTAAGCGTAAAGGGCTGCAACTGCTGATTAATAACCATCTTAGCGGCAACGATGAACGCTGGGGCGATCGCGACGCCCTGCGTCGGATTTTGCTGCTGTTGATTCAGTATGCCGTCACAACGACCGCTATGGGTAAAATTACGCTTGAAGTCGAGCAGGATGAATCTATCGCGGAGCGTCTGACTTTCCGTATTCTGGATACGGGCGAAGGCGTAACGTTAAACGAGATTGATAATCTGCATTTCCCGTATATGAATGAAACGCAGGGCGATCATTACGGCAAAGCGAATCCGCTCACCTTCTGGCTGTGCAATCAACTGGCGCGCAAACTGGGCGGTCATCTCAACATTAAAGCGCGAGAAACGCTGGGCACGCGCTATACCGTTCATGTCAAAATGCTTCCTCACGATCAGCATACTCAGGTCGAAGAGCGCCTGCTGGACGACGTGAGCGTGATGGTCGATGTGACGTCCAACGAGGTTCGCGCGATTGTGCTGCGTCAGTTAGAAAACTGGGGCGCCACCTGCATCACGCCGGATGAAAGGCAGATAAGTCAAGAATATGATCTCTTTTTAACGGATAATCCGTCTAATCTTACTGCCTCGGGCTTGCTTTTAAGCGATGATGAGTCAGGCGTGCGGAAAATTGGCCCGGGTCAGTTGCGCGTCAACTTTAATATGAGCAATGCTATGCAGGAAGCTGTACTACAACTTATCGAAGAGCAGCTGGCGCAGGAAGAGATTCCCGCCTCCCCGCTCGGCGGAGATGAAAATGCCGAGCTTCATGCCAGCGGCTATTATGCGCTATTTGTAGACACAGTACCGGATGATGTTAAGAGGTTGTATACTGAGGCGGCAACCAGCGATTTCGCTGCGCTGGCCCAAACGGCCCACCGCCTGAAAGGGGTGTTTGCCATGCTTAATCTGGTACCCGGCAAGCAGTTATGTGAAACGCTGGAACATCTGATTCGTGAGAAAGATGCTCCAGGTATAGAAAAATATATCAGCGACATTGACGCCTACGTCAAAAGCTTGCTGTAGCAAGGTAGCCCAATACATGAACAATATGAACGTAATTATTGCCGATGACCACCCGATTGTACTGTTCGGTATTCGCAAATCACTTGAACAAATCGAGTGGGTGAATGTTGTCGGCGAATTTGAAGATTCCACAGCATTGATCAACAACCTGCCGAAATTAGATGCGCATGTGTTGATCACTGACCTCTCCATGCCGGGAGATAAATACGGCGATGGGATCACCTTGATCAAGTACATCAAGCGTCATTTTCCGAGCCTGTCTATTATCGTTCTGACCATGAACAACAACCCGGCGATCCTGAGCGCCGTGTTGGATCTTGATATTGAAGGGATCGTACTCAAACAGGGTGCGCCAACCGATCTGCCTAAGGCGCTGGCCGCGCTGCAAAAAGGCAAAAAATTCACCCCAGAAAGCGTTTCTCGTCTGCTGGAGAAAATCAGCGCAGGCGGTTACGGCGATAAGCGTCTGTCGCCAAAAGAGAGCGAAGTATTACGCCTGTTCGCCGAGGGTTTCTTGGTCACCGAAATCGCCAAGAAGCTCAACCGCAGCATTAAGACCATCAGCAGCCAGAAGAAATCGGCGATGATGAAACTGGGCGTAGAGAATGATATCGCGCTGCTCAACTATCTCTCTTCCGTCACCCTGAGTCCGACAGACAAAGAATAAATCGCTTTTATGTTACCCAGCCTGATGGCGCTACGCTTATCAGGCCTACCAGTCGACTCATCTTTTACAGGCCGGACAGGCGACGCCGCCATCCGGCATTTTTTATGCCCGCGTTTTACGTACCCGCTCGGCATACACCGCCAGCGTCTGTTTCAACACATCCAGCGTCACAGGCTTCGACAAACAGCTGTCCATACCGGACTCCAGGCAACGTTGTTTCTCTTCCGCCAGCGCGTTCGCCGTCACGCCGACGACAGGCAGCGTCAGCCCAAGCTGACGGATACGCTGCGTCAGGCGATAGCCGTCCATGTTCGGCATGTTCACATCGCTCAGAACAATATCGATAGCATTTTTACTCAGCACATTCAGAGCGTCTACGCCATCATTGGCTGTCTTACACTGATACCCCAGCGATCCCAATTGATCGGCCAGCAAGCGGCGATTGATCGGATGATCGTCAACGACCAGAATCATCATGTCGTCATTTGAATCTGCAGTTTTATCCGTCGTCGGCAATGCGCTGGAAAGCGCTTCACTATCCAGCTCAATACTATAGATACGCGCCAACAGCGCGGGCAACTCATGCACCGACGCCACACTATGCACCCACTCGCCCGGCGCTCTTTCCAACGGAATCCCGATATGACGGCGGCAAAAGACGACCGCCGCCCTCCCCTGCCAGGTATGCTCCAGCGCGTCATCGACAATCAAAATATCGTCAGCGGCGGGTTCTTGCCCTTCATAACGTTGCGTATGAACGCCGCTACGCGCCAGACTGGTCTCAATAAACTGGCACAAAGAAGTATTGCGCACCGCCAGCCAACAGCAGGTTCCGGCGAGTCCTTCCACGCTCTTTTTCACAGGGTATTGCGCGCCATAAAGCGGGATGCGCAGCGTAAACTGGCTCCCCATGCCCGGCTCCGAATCGACGGAAATATCGCCGTCCATCATGCTGATCAATTTTTCGCAAATCGCCAGCCCCAGACCGGTCCCCTGAAAGTTACGCTGTACGCCGGTTCCCACCTGGAAGAAGGGATCGAACAGGCGAACCACCTCTTTTGCCGGAATACCTACGCCGGTATCCCGCACGCGAATGCTGAGATAATCCCCATCACAGCGCACATGCAGCACGATGCAGCCAATATCGGTAAACTTAATGGCGTTGCTCAACAGGTTTGAAATAACCTGCTGTAAACGCATCGGGTCACCGTTCAGCGATACCGGCACGTCAGGCTCAATAAAACAATACAGGCCGAGCTGCTTACGCACCACCAGCGGCAGATAATTGGCGGTGATATGGTTCATCACCTCTCGCGGTGAAAATTCGCGCGGCTCAATCTTTAGCTGTTCCGACTCAATTTTCGAGAAGTCGAGAATGTCGCTGATAATTTTCAGCAACAGACTGGAGGAGTTATTCATCGCCGTGACCAGCCGATCCACGCCTTTTGGCAGCTCTTTGGTTTGCAGCAGATCGAGATTGCCAATGATACCGTACAGCGGTGTGCGCAATTCATGGCTGACCGTCGCAAGGAACATGGATTTAGACTGGCTTGCCTGCTCCGCCGCCTGCGCCATCTCTTGCAGCGACTCTTCCATTTTGACGCGCGTACTCACATCTACCAACACGCAAATCGCAACGTTTTCATTGCGATAGCGGGAATGGACGAAGCTAATTTGCAAATTGGTATTATTGCTGGTCAATACATCAACAAAGTTGACCTGCTGGCCGCAAATGATTTGCGTCAGGCGCTGTCTGTCTTCATGCGTGAGCATGTTCAGGTAGGTGTGCGCCAGTTCGTTACTCAGAATATTGACACCATCAATAGTGCGCAGAATACAGATCCCCACCGGCGCGGAGGCAACGATTTTACGGTTGAACTGTTCATGTTCTTCCAGACGCTGGGCATCGCTCTCCGCCGGAATGAAAATTCGCCGCTCATACATCCGCGCAAGCGTAAACAGCCCTGCGCCCACCAGCACGTTCAGCAGGATAGCGTTCAGGATAAGAATACGAATACGCTCCAGGACTAAATCTACAGGCACAGAATAGACAATACTGAGCGAGGATGGCGGCAGGCTTTTTTTGAGTACCAGTTCGCGAAAACCTGGCGTATAACCAAACCAGGAGCGCTCCTGCATCCAGCGCGGCTCCGCTTTAATATTGCCGTCAGGACCGGTCAACGAAATCAGCGAATGGCCGTTCTCATCAATAATAGTGACGCCCATCGGCAAACTGCCGGGCGTGAAAAAATTTTCCATACGGATGGACTGCTCGACGCCCAGCAGCGCCTGCAGACGGTTGGCCAGATACACCGGCGTCAGCGCATAAAAGTAGCCCACGCCCTGACGCGCGCCTTGGCTTATCCAGAAAAGGTTATTCCCACTTTCTTCCTGCGGCGCGTTGCGGTATTTCATAATCCGCTCATGTAACGCTTTTAACGCATCATCGCGCTCCACGGGCATTTCACGCAGGCCGAAATTCGCCATACAGAGGTTATCGCTGCCAATCAGGAAAACGCGGTTAAGATCATACGCCGCTGAAAAGTTGTCGCGCCAGTAACGCATAAACCAGGCCAGCGACTCCAGCGATCCGCGCCAGGCGGAGCCCATCGCCGCACAGTCTGAGTCGGCAAATAGCGGTTCAAAGTCCGGCACCACCATTTTGTCATCACGCGCACGCGACGACATGACGCCGTTTTCCGCCGTTAAACGGTTCTCGGCGATATATTTGAGCTCTTTCATCACGTCCGACGTGCGCTGGATAAAACGCTGCGCCTGATCGGAGCTAAGGTTGAACTCCTGACGAATTTCAGACTCCCGCTGGTGCAGGGCATTGACGATGTAAAACACCGAAACAAAGGCGATTAAGAGCCAAATGAGTAACGCTAACGCTCTGAATAAGTAGCGCGAGACTTTCAGCGTAGTTCGAAAGGAAGCAAGGTATTTCAAAGGGGCGAAGCTCCGCCTCAGGATGTAAATAGAGTGTGACTAAGGTAGCGGTAAATGACGTAGCCCGCAACGGCAAAGAAAAAGGGCCGGATATCCGGCCCTCGCACAGCAATAACATTACTCGTCAGCGTCATCCGCAACGTCTTCATCGCTTTCCGCTTCCGGGGCGATATCCTCATCCCCTTCCGCCACGCTGCCGTCGATAGCGTCGAGTTCTTCGTCATCTACCGGTTCAGCAACGCGTTGCAGACCCACCACGTTTTCATCTTCCGCCGTGCGGATAAGGATAACGCCCTGGGTATTACGTCCCACTACGCTGATCTCGGACACACGGGTACGCACCAGAGTACCGGCATCCGTGATCATCATGATCTGGTCGCAATCGTCTACCTGTACCGCACCGACAACGGAACCGTTGCGCTCGGTCACTTTGATAGAGATAACGCCCTGCGTCGCACGAGACTTGGTCGGGTACTCGTCCGCTGCGGTACGCTTCCCGTAGCCGTTTTGCGTTACGGTCAGAATAGCGCCTTCGCCGCGTGGGATGATCAGAGAGACTACTTTATCGTCTCCCGCCAGCTTAATACCGCGCACACCGGTCGCGGTACGCCCCATCGCACGGACGGCGTCTTCTTTGAAGCGCACCACTTTACCCGCGGCCGAGAACAGCATGACTTCGTCAGAACCAGAAGTCAGGTCAACGCCAATCAGCTCGTCGCCGTCGTTGAGGTTCACCGCGATAATACCGGCGGAACGCGGACGGCTGAATTCGGTCAGCGCCGTTTTCTTCACGGTACCGCTGGCGGTCGCCATAAAGACGTTGACGCCTTCTTCGTACTCACGAACCGGTAGAATCGCGGTAATACGTTCGTTCGCTTCCAGCGGCAACAGGTTGACGATCGGACGACCGCGCGCGCCGCGGCTGGCTTCCGGCAGCTGATAGACCTTCATCCAGTACAGACGGCCCCGGCTGGAGAAGCAGAGGATGGTGTCATGGGTGTTGGCCACCAGCAGGCGGTCGATAAAGTCTTCTTCTTTAATACGTGCTGCTGATTTGCCTTTACCGCCACGACGCTGTGCTTCGTAATCGGTTAACGGCTGATATTTCACGTAGCCCTGATGAGACAAGGTTACGACAACATCTTCCTGGCTAATCAGATCTTCGATATTAATATCGGCGCTGTTGGCGGTGATTTCGGTACGACGCTCATCGCCGAACTGATCGCGAATTAACTCCATCTCTTCGCGGATCACTTCCATCAGGCGATCGGCGCTGCCCAGAATGTGCAGCAGTTCAGCGATCTGCTCCAGCAACTCTTTGTATTCGTCGAGCAGTTTTTCATGCTCCAGGCCGGTCAGCTTCTGCAAACGCAGATCCAGAATCGCCTGCGCCTGCTGTTCAGTCAGGTAGTACTGACCGTCACGCACGCCAAATTCTGGCTCCAGCCATTCCGGACGCGCGGCGTCGTCACCGGCGCGCTCCAGCATCGCAGCAACGTTGCCCAGATCCCACGGACGCGAAATCAGCGCCGCTTTCGCTTCCGCCGGCGTCGGCGCGCGGCGAATCAGTTCGATAATCGGGTCGATGTTGGCCAGCGCAATCGCCAGAGCTTCAAGGATATGCGCGCGGTCACGGGCTTTACGCAGTTCAAAAATAGTCCGACGCGTCACCACTTCACGGCGGTGGCGCACGAACGCTGAAATAATATCTTTCAGGTTCATGATCTTCGGCTGGCCATGATGCAGCGCCACCATGTTAATACCGAAGGAAACCTGTAGCTGGGTCTGGGAGTAGAGATTATTAAGCACCACCTCACCCACCGCATCGCGTTTCACTTCAATCACGATGCGCATCCCGTCTTTATCGGATTCGTCACGCAGCGCGCTGATGCCTTCCACGCGTTTATCTTTCACCAGCTCGGCGATTTTCTCGATCAGGCGCGCTTTGTTCACCTGATAGGGAATTTCATGGACGATGATGGTTTCACGGCCCGTTTTCGCGTCAGCTTCAACTTCCGCGCGGGCGCGAATGTACACTTTGCCACGACCGGTACGGTAGGCTTCTTCGATACCACGACGACCGTTGATGATCGCGGCGGTCGGGAAGTCCGGCCCCGGAATATGTTCCATCAGCCCTTCAATGCTGATGTCTTCGTTGTCGATATACGCCAGGCAGCCGTTAATCACTTCCGTCAGGTTGTGCGGCGGGATATTCGTCGCCATACCTACTGCGATACCGGAAGAACCGTTCACCAGCAGATTCGGAATTTTGGTCGGCATGACGTCCGGAATTTTTTCCGTACCGTCATAGTTATCCACGAAATCCACCGTCTCTTTTTCGAGATCGGCCATCAGTTCGTGGGCGATTTTCGCCAGACGGATCTCCGTATAACGCATTGCCGCCGCGGAGTCGCCGTCAATAGAACCGAAGTTACCCTGACCATCCACCAGCATGTAACGCAGCGAGAATGGCTGCGCCATACGAACGATGGTGTCATACACTGCGGAATCGCCGTGGGGATGGTATTTACCGATTACGTCACCAACGACACGGGCAGATTTTTTATAGGCTTTGTTCCAGTCATTGCCCAATACGTTCATGGCGTAAAGTACGCGACGGTGTACCGGCTTCAGGCCATCTCGGACATCCGGCAGCGCACGGCCAACAATGACCGACATCGCATAATCCAGATAGGAGCTCTTCAGCTCTTCCTCAATGTTGACCGGTGTAATTTCTCTCGCAAGGTCGCTCATCTAACCGCTATCCCTCTACTGTATCCCGGATTCAAAGGTCGCAAATTATAACACATTCGCCCACGTACTGGTAAACGGAATGCAGCCAGACAATGCTTTATTCGGGTGCCGCATGCTCTCTTCATTTATAAGCGTGGTCTCGGCGTTTATCGGCGATCGGCTTCAGAGGCGACACAGAGGAGATCTGGGCCTGGCCAGGAAGAGGCTGGAAAATCAATACCTCCCATGTCTACCCGTCATACTTCAAGTTTCATGTGCGTTGGCGGCAAGTTACTCGGCCCATCCCTGGGCCTCGCCCCGTCGGGGTTAGCGCAAGCGCTGTTCAAGACGGTTAACCATTTTATCCTGCAACTCGAATTATTTAGGGGATATGCCGGGAGGCATAAACCATAATCAGTATCACCAGATGCTATTTAATCACATAGGCCAGGTATTCTTTCACTACCTCATCGTTTAATTCCTGACCCAATCCGGGCTGTTCCGGCGCGACATAATAGCCATTTTCCGGCTGATAATCGTGGGTACAAAGTTCCCGAATAGATGCTTTCATCGCATTGGTATGATGCTCATGAATAATAAAGTTGGGAATTGCTGTTTCCATATGCAGCGCGGCTACCGTGGAAACAGGACCGCCGCAAACATGCACCTGTACAGTGGTGTCATAAATATTAGCATAGTCACAGATTTTCTTTCCTTCGGTAATTCCGCCGCAGAGACACAAATCAGGTTGCGCTACGGCAATAGACTGCTTCTCCAGTAATTCCCTGTATCCCCATCTTGTGTAGGAACGCTCGCCAGTGGCGATTGGAATCGTTGTTGAACGGGAAACTTTCTGCATATTATCAGAATTTAATGGATGAATCGGTTCTTCATAAAGAAAGATACGATACTTTTCTATCGCCTTCGCAAATTGAATAGCTGAGTTTGTACCGAGAAGAGAATGGATTTCCACGATAATATCAGCATCATCCCCCATTGCTTCACGCATAGCGGCAATTCGCGCTTCCCCCATTTTTAATTGATCGGCCAGTAACAATCCTGAATAGTTACGATTTTTATTCTGAAAAACACAGTCATCGCCATTACGATCGATTTCGAGTGGATCCACTTTAATCGCATCATATCCATCGTCAAGAGCCGCACGCGCCGCCTCAGCATATTCCTCAGGTGTCACTAATATCTGGCGTTTATCCCCCCAACCAAATTGTAACTGACTAGCATAGGTTCTTAATTTTTCATTAGTTTTCCCGCCAAGGAGCTGATAAACAGGTACACCTAAATATTTACCTTTGATATCCCAAAGAGCAATATCAATAGCGCTCATTCCGGCATAAAAAACGTTCCCGCCCCCCATCCCCCAAAAAGTCTTTCTGAAAAAGAACTCCCAAATTTTTTCGATATTTAATGGATCTTCACCCACAATCAATGGCGCCAGATCTCTGATGATCCCTACGCCAGCTTTAGCGCCTGCGCCATAGGCCAGTCCTACTTCGCCAATACCACTTAATCCTGAGTCGGTATTCACCCGGATAAGTACTGGATTATAGGAGGACATCGTTTGATCTCTTTTTTTTAATTCACAGTCAAAAACTTCAATAGACGTAATTTTCATAATTTCTCCATTTATCAGGTTCGTGATACAACATTTGTTTGTTGGCTTTTTTCTTTTTTCACATCAATTTTCATTAACGCCAAAACGGCTACCGCAGCGAAGCAAAGTATTGCCTCTACAATAAATATTCCTGTCGCACCATAATGAGTAGAAACGAATCCCAGTGACTTATTAATCAGGAATCCGCCAAGACTTGAACATGAGTTAATAAACGCAATGCTGATAGCCAACCCTGACGGCGACAATAATGCAGAAGGCAGCGCCCAGTAAGGTCCGTAATAGCTGAGGATCCCAACACCATAGAACGTTAGCCCCAGCATTCTCAGCGACATTGAGGGGACAAGAGCAATCATCAGAAAACCACAGCCTGCCAGAAACATGGGTAATGCAGCATGCCATTTTCGTTCATTCTTTTTATCGGAATGCCAGCCCCACCAGGGCATGCTGAACATAGCGAAAATAAACGGAATACTCATGATTAAACCGACGTCAGTATCCGTAAAATCAGCTGAAAATCCCTTCACCAACCCCGGCAACCAGTAGTTTGCCGCCAGAGCAGCCGCCTGAATCAACATGTAGGCGAAAGAAAGCTGAAGCAAAACTGGATTTTTGATTACTGAAAGAAAGGATGAGTTGGTATTTTTATTTAATGCAGCTGCGGTTTCATTGTCAGTGCGTAATTTATTAACTAAGGCCGATATCTGCTGTGGCGTAAGCCATTTAGCCTTTTCTGGACTGTCAGGCAGTAAATAAAATGTCAGGATGCCAAGGAATACGGTAGGGATACCTTCAATAGCAAAAAGCCAGCGCCAGCCTTCATAATCCGGGGTATTCAAATGCTCGATGATCCAACCAGACATCGGTGCAGCCAATACCGATGCAACAGCAATAGATAACATGAAGAAACTATTGACTTTTCCGCGTTCACGAGCCGGGAACCAGCATGCAAGATAATAAACCATGCCCGGGAAAAAGCCAGCTTCAAATACCCCCAAAAAAATGCGAGCCAGCAAAATATGTTGAGTATCTTTAGCAAAAAAAATCAGCCCAGTTACCGCTCCCCAGCCGATAATAATGGAACTAATCCATTTTCTTGCGCCAAGCTTTTGCAAGCCAATGCTACTCGGAATTTGAAAGATTAAATATGATATGAAGAATATAGAAGAAATATTAGCGAAATCCTCAGGCGTAATACCGAGGGATTCATTCATGCGTAATGCAGCAAACCCAATATTGACACGATCCATATAGTTAAAAAAGTAAAGAATAAAGGCCAAAGGAATGATTTTCCTTTTTACAATACGAATTGCATCGTATAAATTTTCTTGTGGACTACTCATTTTGCATCACCTTTTATGATTCAATGAATAAGGGTATTGACCGGAATTGATGTTACGTAAAAAACAATACAATTCAAAAGCTAATGTGTCATATCTGATATATCAGCAAGCAAACTTAATGAAATATACAATAACAACAATAAAGTATGTAAATTTTCTTAAATCTGATATATTAGATCCGTTAATTTTGAATAAATTAATTACAATGGAGCCGGGTTTAACCATGGAGGAGAAGAAAATGAAAAATAGATTAAAGCGTGATTTTAGTCACATATCAATTGAAATACCCAAATCCATCACCCAGGTGATTAAAGAGAAAATAAGGGAGATGATTATCCATGGCGATTTCGATCTTGGGCAAGCGATCAGTGAAAATGAACTATCAAATATTCTGATGGTAAGTAAAACACCAATTCGTGAAGCTTTTATTTGGCTGAGCTATAATGAAAACTTGGTCAACATCATTCCCCGCAGTGGGACATTTGTTTTTTCTGTCACCGACGAGGATATCAATGATCTCATCAAAATGAGGGTTATCCTTGAACAGGGCGCAATTCGTGAAGCGATGGAGAAAAATGCTAACAATGTCATAGTCGAATTAAGCAATATTTTATCGAAGTCAGCAAAAATTAATGCAGAGCGCGATACGCAAGCTTACCTCAAACTGGATCATGATTTTCATTATGTTTTTGTGAAATATGCCAATAATAAATACATTTCACAAGCACACCTGTTGATCTCAGCACGTTTATTGGCAATTCGCTACAGACTGGATTTTACCGCTGAATATATCACCAGCTCTAACCGTGGACATGCCACTATTTTGGATATGTTAAAAAACAACAACGTCGAGGGCGTCTGTAATTTTATCACGCACCACATCGGTAGCGGTTTTACAGAACGCGCAAGAAAACTTCTTGCGCTGAAAGCGTAATAAAGACGGCAGTAGATATAACGCAGCGACTTTGCACCTGCTATACTGCCCCGATAGATCAATAGCGGAATCTCATGTACTCATGAACACTGAAAAACCGTCGGTAGCTCACAACGTTGACCATAATGAAATCGCCAAATTCGAAGCCGTCGCGTCGCGCTGGTGGGATCTGGAGGGCGAATTCAAGCCATTGCATCGCATCAACCCTCTACGCCTTGGCTACATTACTGAGCGCTCAGGCGGCCTGTTTGGTAAAAAGGTACTCGACGTCGGCTGTGGCGGCGGCATTCTGGCGGAAAGTATGGCACGCGAAGGCGCAACCGTCACCGGGCTGGATATGGGCTTTGAGCCTTTGCAGGTCGCCAAACTGCATGCGCTGGAAAGCGGCATCGAGGTAGAGTACGTGCAGGAGACGGTTGAGGAACATGCGGCAAAACACGCCCAGCAATACGACGTCGTCACCTGTATGGAAATGCTGGAGCATGTTCCCGATCCGCAATCGGTCGTCCACGCCTGCGCCCAACTGGTTAAACCCGGCGGCGAGGTATTCTTCTCAACGTTGAACCGCAATGGAAAATCCTGGCTGATGGCGGTCGTCGGCGCTGAGTATATTCTGCGCATGGTGCCAAAAGGCACGCACGACGTGAAGAAATTCATTAAGCCTGCTGAACTGTTAAGCTGGGTAGATGAAACCGTCCTGAAAGAGCAACATATCACCGGGCTGCACTACAACCCGATAACCAATACTTTCAAACTCGGTCCCGGAGTAGACGTTAACTACATGTTGCATACCCGCGCTAAAAAAGCCTGACATCAAAGAATTTTCCTATAAGGGTTGCGTTAGATCATCGGGCGCAACCTTTCTCTTCGATGAAGAAATCAGCATTCGATCAAATTTTGATTTTTTTTATGAATTGTTGACATCCTCTCCAGGCCTTATCAGACGCGCATTTAGCGATTCTTACGCTTTTGCAACCGCAATTTAACGCCAAAATCAACTCTTGTACTCAAAAGAATCCCTACTAGAATACTCACCATATAGCGTTTCACTTATCGATTACCCCCTATATATAGTATTTATCCACAGAGTTAGTCACAACGTGGCGTTGTGGATAAGCGGGGGGATATTTTTCTTTCACGGACAGGTAAACAGGTAGAAAACCACATGAATCAGAGTCTGCTGGTGACAAAGCGTGACGGCCGTACTGAGCGCATCAATCTCGACAAAATTCATCGCGTGCTTGATTGGGCGGCAGAAGGACTGAATAACGTATCGGTTTCTCAGGTCGAGCTACGCTCGCATATTCAGTTTTATGATGGGATTAAGACCTCCGATATCCATGAAACTATCATTAAGGCCGCCGCAGACCTGATCTCTCGCGATGCGCCGGATTATCAATACCTGGCTGCGCGTCTGGCGATTTTCCACCTGCGTAAGAAAGCCTTCGGCCAGTTTGAGCCGCCCGCACTTTACCACCATGTGGTAAAAATGGTTGAGCTTGGCAAATACGACAATCATCTGCTGGAAGACTACACGGAAGAAGAGTTCAAGCAGATGGATTCGTTTATCGTTCACGATCGCGATATGACCTTCTCCTACGCTGCCGTTAAGCAGCTGGAAGGGAAATATCTGGTGCAAAACCGCGTGACCGGCGAAATCTATGAAAGCGCACAGTTCCTCTACATTCTGGTAGCGGCCTGCCTGTTCTCGAACTACCCGCGTGAAACGCGTCTTGACTATGTAAAACGTTTTTACGATGCGGTCTCTACGTTCAAAATTTCGCTGCCGACGCCCATCATGTCCGGTGTGCGTACCCCAACCCGTCAGTTCAGCTCCTGCGTACTGATCGAGTGTGGCGACAGTCTGGATTCCATCAACGCCACCTCCAGCGCGATTGTGAAATACGTTTCTCAGCGCGCCGGTATCGGTATCAACGCTGGCCGCATTCGTGCGCTGGGCAGCCCGATTCGTGGCGGCGAAGCCTTCCACACCGGCTGCATCCCGTTCTACAAGCACTTCCAGACGGCGGTGAAATCCTGTTCGCAGGGCGGCGTGCGCGGCGGCGCGGCAACCCTCTTCTACCCGATGTGGCATCTGGAAGTGGAAAGCCTGCTGGTGCTGAAAAACAACCGCGGCGTGGAAGGCAACCGCGTACGTCACATGGACTACGGCGTACAGATCAACAAACTGATGTATACCCGCCTGCTGAAGGGCGGCGACATTACGCTGTTCAGTCCGTCGGATGTACCCGGGCTATACGATGCGTTCTTCGCCGACCAGGACGAATTCGAACGCCTGTACGTGAAATATGAACACGACGACAGCATCCGCAAACAGCGTGTGAAAGCGGTCGAACTGTTCTCGCTGATGATGCAGGAACGCGCCTCTACCGGTCGTATCTATATCCAGAACGTTGACCACTGCAATACTCACAGTCCGTTCGATCCGGTTGTCGCCCCGGTACGCCAGTCTAACCTGTGTCTGGAGATTGCCCTGCCGACCAAACCGCTGAACGATGTCAACGATGAAAACGGCGAAATTGCGTTGTGTACGCTGTCTGCATTCAACCTGGGCGCCATTAAAACTCTGGACGAGCTGGAAGAACTGGCTATTCTGGCAATACGCGCTTTGGATGCTCTGCTCGATTATCAGGATTACCCGATTCCGGCTGCCAAACGCGGCGCAATGGGCCGTCGTACGCTGGGCATTGGCGTGATTAACTTCGCCTACTGGCTGGCGAAAAACGGTAAACGTTATTCCGACGGCAGCGCCAATAATCTGACGCATAAAACCTTCGAAGCCATTCAGTACTATCTGCTTAAAGCGTCCAACGAACTGGCGAAAGAGCAAGGCGCCTGCCCATGGTTCAACGAAACCACCTATGCAAAAGGCATTTTGCCGATCGACACCTACAAAAAAGATCTGGATGCGATCGTCAACGAACCGCTGCACTACGACTGGGAACAGCTGCGTGAGTCGATCAAAACCCACGGTCTGCGTAACTCCACGCTATCGGCGCTAATGCCGTCGGAAACGTCATCCCAGATCTCCAACGCCACCAACGGTATCGAACCACCGCGCGGCTACGTCAGCATCAAGGCCTCGAAAGACGGTATTTTGCGTCAGGTCGTGCCGGATTATGAGCATCTGAAAGACGCTTACGAACTGTTGTGGGAGATGCCGAACAACGACGGTTATCTGCAACTGGTGGGTATCATGCAGAAGTTTATCGATCAGTCGATTTCCGCCAATACCAACTACGATCCGTCACGTTTCCCGTCAGGAAAAGTACCGATGCAGCAACTGCTGAAAGATTTGCTCACCGCGTATAAGTTTGGCGTGAAAACTCTGTACTATCAAAATACCCGCGATGGCGCGGAAGATGCGCAGGACGATTTGGCGCCTTCTATTCAGGACGATGGCTGCGAAAGCGGCGCTTGTAAGATCTGATGAATAGTGCCGGGTAGCGCTATGCTTACCCGGCCTACGATTGTACGGTTTGTAGGCCGGATAAGGCGCTTGCGCCGCCATCCGGCGCTCATCCCATAAAGGATTCACTTCAATGGCATACACCACTTTTTCACAGACGAAAAACGATCAGCTCAAGGAACCCATGTTCTTTGGCCAGCCGGTCAACGTTGCACGCTATGACCAGCAGAAATATGACATCTTCGAAAAACTGATCGAAAAACAGCTCTCTTTCTTCTGGCGTCCGGAAGAGGTCGACGTCTCCCGCGATCGTATCGATTATCAGGCGTTGCCGGAGCACGAAAAACATATCTTCATCAGCAACCTCAAATACCAGACGCTGCTGGATTCCATTCAGGGACGTAGCCCGAACGTCGCCCTGCTGCCGCTCATTTCCATCCCGGAGCTGGAGACGTGGGTAGAGACCTGGGCGTTTTCTGAGACGATTCACTCACGATCCTACACCCACATTATTCGTAACATCGTCAACGATCCGGCGGTCGTTTTTGACGATATCGTGACCAACGAGCAAATTCAGAAGCGCGCCGAAGGGATCTCCGCCTACTACGACGAACTTATTGAGATGACCAGTTACTGGCACCTGCTCGGTGAAGGCACCCATACCGTTAATGGCAAAACGGTTGTCGTGAATCTGCGTGAGCTGAAGAAAAAACTGTATCTGTGCCTGATGAGCGTGAACGCGCTGGAAGCCATCCGCTTCTACGTCAGCTTCGCCTGCTCTTTCGCATTTGCCGAGCGTGAACTGATGGAAGGCAACGCCAAAATTATCCGTCTGATCGCCCGTGACGAAGCGCTGCATCTGACCGGCACGCAACATATGCTGAACCTGTTGCGTAGCGGCGTGGACGACCCGGAGATGGCGGAAATCGCCGAAGAGTGTAAACAGGAATGTTATGGCCTGTTCGTGCAGGCGGCGCAGCAGGAAAAAGAGTGGGCGGACTATCTGTTCCGCGACGGTTCGATGATCGGCCTGAATAAAGATATCCTGTGTCAATACGTTGAATATATTACTAATATTCGTATGCAGGCGGTAGGGCTGGATCTGCCGTTCCAGACCCGCTCCAACCCAATCCCGTGGATCAATACCTGGCTGGTGTCCGATAACGTTCAGGTCGCGCCACAGGAAGTGGAAGTTAGCTCTTATCTGGTCGGACAAATCGATTCGGAAGTCGATACCGACGATCTGAGTAATTTCCAGCTCTGATGGGACGCGTCACGCTGCGTATCACTGGCACACAACTGCTGTGCCAGGATGAACACCCTTCTCTGCTGGCCGCGCTGGAATCGCATAACGTTGAGGTGGAGTATCAGTGCCGCGAAGGTTATTGCGGCTCCTGTCGTACCCGGCTGGTTGCCGGTCAGGTTGACTGGATTACGGAACCTTTAGCGTTTATCCAGCCGGGAGAGATTTTGCCCTGCTGCTGCAGGGCAAAAGGCGATATCGAAATCGAGATGTAACTCAGTGCAACTCGCTGGTGGAAACCAAAGGCATCACGCCACGTTTTTTCATCTGCACGGCATACAGTGCGCCAGCGAGTACCACCAGCACCGCGCCAGCGACATAAATCATACGATAGCCAACCGACTCAACCATCATTCCCATGATAAAGGCGCCAATCGCCATTCCGGCGTCCATCGCGTTAAAGAACAGTGAATTCGCCACGCCGATTTTATGCGGTTCAACCGAGCTGATAATTTGCGTCTGGAAAACCGGCGTGACCGAACCGTAGCCGATACCGATGAGACCGCCGGAAATAATCATCATGATGCTGCCATTGGTGTAACCCAACGCCACCAGACCGATGGTAAAAGCCAACAGGCATGGGAAAACAACATATTTCGGCCCTTTTTTATCACAAATATTCCCGGTGAAGGTACGGCATATCATCAGGAAAATCGCGTAGCACAGCAGGAAATTACTGGCCGCCGCCATTAAATCCAGCTCACGCGCATACAGCGCCAAGAAAGCCGATACGCCGGCATAGGAGAAAGTCATAAAAAAGGTGACCAGCGCAAAAGGCAAGGCGGCGCGGTCAAACATCGCGGCAAAACCCAGATTCGGTTTCGAACCATCGGCATGACGAATTACCGGAGGGACCGTCACAATCAGGGAAAGTACAATCCCTAACGCCGCTACAGCGGAACAAAGCCAGAATGCGGCAGTGAACGCGTTCCAGCGGGCCATATTCAAACCGATCCACGGTCCTACGACCATCGCAAGGCCCATCGCTAAAGAGAAAAAGCTGATGCCCTCTCCACGTCGGGAGGCCGGAATTAACCGCGCTGAAATAGTTCCTTTTACCGTGGTAATAACACCAAACGTAATCCCATGAAGTACGCGGATAAAGAGCAGCGACTCGATAGAATGGCAAACCGGATACAGCGCGGTAATCACCAAAAAAGCCAGAGAAGAGAGCACCAGAATCTTTTTATTCGAATATTTTCCCACCCACTGTCCGGCAAATGGCCGAATAACAATTGCCGCGGCCAGGAAACATGTCACTAACAGCCCGGCCTTATCTGCAGAAGCATGTAGGCGATCAGCAATATAAATGGGTAATAAAGTTAGCAGTACATAAAAAACAAAAAAGATAATAAAACTGACTATGGTGATTGCCCAAAAATCCTTCGTCCATAATTTTTCTTTCATTCTTAACGACCCGCTCAGATGGCGCACGCAGGCAACGCTCAGCTCAACTGAACACCTATCAGGTGCGTCAAAATGTGATGTATTCGATAGAATCACAGTATAAACAAGTGCACTCTATTAGAAAAATTAATCGTTTTAATTATATTGATTAGGTTTTACTAATGACACTAACCCAAATCCACGCCCTGCTTGCCGTACTGGAGTACGGCGGATTTACCGAAGCCAGCAAACGGCTATACATGACGCAATCCGCCGTCAGCCAGGCCATCTCCGCGCTTGAGGAGGAGCTCGGCGTTGACATATTGATTCGTGAGCGTCGTAAAGAGATTGAGCTTACCGCCGCCGGTAGCCGCATCGTCAGGCACTTACGCGCGATCCAGCGCGACGTCAACGCGGTAAAAGAGATTGCCGAACAAGAAAAAAAGAACCCGGCCCGTACGCTACGGATTGGCTGTTTTCCCAGCGCCTGCGCCTGCATTTTACCCGGCGTCATTCGCTATTTTGAAAGCCATCATCCAAATGTAAAAATTATCCCTTATGAAGAGAACAGTACGGCTATTATTGATTCGCTGCAGGACGGAAGTATTGATGCCGGTTTCGTTCCTTTTCCGGTCAACGGTATGTATTGCGTCCCCATTTACCGGGATAAATTCACCGTAGTGGTGCCTGAAAATCATCCCCTGGCGGCCAATAGTACGGTAACGGTCGAAGAACTGATGGACGAACCACTTATTGTCAGTAAAGGTCGTTATGAATTAAGCATTATGGCGTTGTTTAAAGAAAAGGGTATTGAGCCGATATTTAAATATGAATTTAACCATCCCGATACTGCGCTGAATTTTATTCGCCAGGGATTAGGTATCGCCTTATTGCCAGAATTAACCTTAAAAGCCACGACAGGAAAATTATGCTCCGTGGCGCTGGAACCCACCTTTTATCGACAAATTTCCCTGTTAGCAAAAGAACCGCCGGTAGAAGGAAGTCCGCTATTTTTATTACAAAAATGTATGGAAACACTGACCGATGAGGGGTTGCTATAAAACAACCCCGCCTGATGGCATTGCGTTTACCAGACTTACTCTGGCAAACGTTGCGCCAGGCCGGATGAGGCGTTTATGCCCTCATCCGGCGCGTCACTTCGACTATGTCAAACCTTTAGTCATTTTTTTGCAGGAACATGACCGCCTTATCCGGGAAGTCAGTGAACAGCCCGTCGACGCCCGCCTTGTTATACAGGATGTCGTACAACTGATTGACGTCTGTGGCATAGTCCGGCAATTGATCGGCACGCACAGTGTAAGGATGCACTACCATCTTATTCTGATGCGCGTCCTGCACCATTCCAGTCAGCTTGATATTCCCTTTCGTTGAGCCTTCCGCAACCAGCATATGGTAATCCGGACCAATACCGTCCGCATATTCCGCCACCTGCTTCATAGCGCCCGGCTTAAACATCCAGTCGTAGTTGTAATTTACCCAACGACCGTCCGGCTGTTTCTGCTGTGTTTCATTCCAGTCGGTATACGCAATAAGTTGAACCAGATTGAGATCCATCCCCATTTTGGGTTCCAGTTCATTCTTAATACGTTTCAGCTCAGCGACATCAAAACACTGCAAATAGACATTGTCCTGCTTGCCGGTGTAACCATACTTCTTCAGCACTTCCAGCGTTTTCGCGGCAATATCTTTCCCTTCCTGATGATGGAACCACGGCGCTTTAATTTCCGGATAAATACCGATATTTTTACCGGTAGAGTGATTTAATCCCTGAACGAATTCAATTTCCTCTTCAAAGGTATGAATGCGGAAATCAGATTTTCCCATCGGGAAACGGCCCGGATAAGTTTGTACTTTTTTGCCGTTTTCAATATCAAACCCTTCGGTAAACTTCAGGGATTTAATTTCATCCAGCGTAAAATCGATAGCGTAATAGCGCCCATCTTTACGCGCCCGGTCCGGAAAACGATCAGCGACGTCAGTCACCCGGTCAAGGTAGTGGTCATGGAGGACGACCAGATGGTCGTCCTTTGTCATCACTAAATCCTGTTCCAGATAATCTGCCCCTTGCGCATACGCCATCGCTTTCGCCGGTAGCGTATGCTCCGGCAGATAACCGCTGGCGCCACGGTGGGCGATAACGACTTTTTCAGCCGCCACGGCGCCGCTTCCGATGGTCATTCCTGCCAACATTAACGCCACGCTAAGGTTTTTCAGTGTGGTTTTCATGTTATTAGCCTCCGTTGCGTTTTAACTGCAGCTCATCATGATGGCGTTTTTCGCCAATCATCACGACCACCAGCAGGATTACCGCCAGAATGCTGCCGCCAATCATCACCATAAAGCCGCCATCCCAACCGAAGAAGTCAACGGTATAACCCACAATGGCGCTTGCAGCGACAGAACCGCCCAGGTAACCAAACAGACCGGTAAAGCCCGCCGCCGTACCCGCCGCTTTTTTCGGCGCCAGTTCCAGCGCGTGCAGACCGATCAACATTACCGGGCCGTAGATCAGGAAGCCGATGATAATCATACAAGCCATATCAACATTCGGGTTCCCTGCCGGGTTCATCCAGTAAACGATGGTCACGATAGTCACCAGGGTCATAAAGAACACGCCGGTCGCGCCACGGTTGCCGCGGAAGACTTTATCCGACATCCAGCCACACAGCAGCGTGCCCGGAATACCCGCGTATTCATACAGGAAGTAGGCCCAGGAGGATTTATCCAGTGCGAAATGCTTCACTTCTTTCAGGTAGGTCGGCGACCAGTCGAGGATACCGTAGCGCAGCAGGTAGACGAACACGTTGGCGATAGCGATGTACCACAACAGTTTGTTTGGCAGTACGTACTGCATGAAGATCTGCTTCGCAGTCAGCTCTTCTTCCGCTTTTTCGTTGTAGTCGTCCGGATAGTCGTTTTTATACTCTTCGATAGGCGGCAGACCGCAGGATTGCGGCGTATCGCGCATCATTGCGAAAGCGAACAGCGCCACCACAATCGCGCCAAAGGCTGGCATATAGAGCGCCGCTTTCCAGTCGTTAAACCACGCCATCCCCAGCAGGAACAGCAGTGGCGGGATCCCGCCGCCGACGTTATGCGCACAGTTCCAGACCGACACAATGCCGCCGCGTTCTTTCTGCGACCACCAGTGAACCATCGTACGTCCGCACGGCGGCCACCCCATCCCCTGGAACCAGCCGCAAAGGAACAACAGCACAAACATCACGGCGATGCTGGATGTCGCCCACGGCACAAAGCCCATAAACAACATGACTGCTGCGGCCAGAATCAACCCTGCCGGCAGGAAAACGCGCGGATTCGAGCGATCGGACACCGAACCCATTATAAATTTCGAAAAACCATAAGCGATGGAAATCCCGGACAGCGCAAAGCCCAGATCGCCGCGTGAAAAACCCTGTTCTACCAGGTAGGGCATCGCGAGGGCAAAGTTCTTGCGCACCAGATAATACGCGGCATAGCCAAAGAATATCCCCAGGAAAATCTGCCAGCGTAATCGGCGATAGGTCGGATCAATCTCCGCCGCTGGCAAGCGCGCTTTATGCGGCGCTGGTTTAAAAATACTCAACATATTGTAGCCTCCGTGGCCCGTATTTTATTTAGAGGTAAACACCGCAGTTTGTTCAAACAACCCCGCTGCTCCCAGTGTGGCCGCGATGTTAAGTAAAGATACGTCACGTTAATGTGAATTACAGCACATATTGTTACAGTTTTATGACCAATGTTCAGAAAGGCGCACGAAATCACGTTTCATTTTCGAATAGTGAGCGATTATGCGCGAAATCAAACATTCCATATGATTTGTATGGCTAAATGATAAAAAACGAACTGTGAGGAAAAACAATGAAAACTCGCGACTCGCAAGCAAGTGACGTGATTATCATTGGCGGTGGAGCAACAGGCGCAGGGATCGCCCGCGACTGCGCGCTGCGCGGTTTACGTGTCATTCTGGTGGAACGGCATGATATAGCGACCGGCGCGACCGGGCGTAACCACGGACTGCTGCACAGCGGCGCTCGTTATGCGGTTACCGACGCGGAATCCGCGCGCGAGTGCATTAGTGAAAACCAGATTTTAAAACGGATCGCCCGCCATTGCGTCGAACCGACGGATGGTCTGTTTATTACGTTGCCGGAAGATGATCTTGCGTTTCAGGCCACCTTTATTCGCGCCTGTGAAGCGGCGGGCATTCGCGCTGAAGCCATCGATCCGCAGCAGGCTCGCATCATCGAACCTTCCGTTAACCCTGCGCTCATCGGTGCGGTAAAAGTGCCGGATGGCACCGTGGACCCTTTCCGCCTTACCGCCGCCAATATGCTGGATGCCAGAGAACATGGCGCAATCGTGTTAACGGCGCATGAAGTGACCGGGCTCATTCGTAAAGGCGCAACGGTCTGCGGCGTCCATGTGCGCAACCATCTCACTGGCGAAATCCAGACGCTTCACGCGCCGGTGGTGGTCAATGCGGCAGGTATCTGGGGGCAACGGATCGCCGAATACGCCGACCTGAGTATTCGCATGTTCCCGGCGAAAGGCTCGCTGTTGATCATGGACCATCGGATCAACCAGCATGTCATTAACCGCTGCCGGAAACCATCGGATGCCGACATTCTGGTACCTGGCGATACGATTTCACTGATCGGCACCACCTCTACCCATATTGATTACAATGAGATAGACAGCAACCGCGTCACCGCAGATGAAGTCGATATCCTGCTGCGTGAAGGGGAAAAACTGGCCCCTGTCATGGCGAAGACGCGTATTCTGCGCGCGTATTCCGGCGTCCGCCCGCTGGTGGCCAGCGATGACGATCCCAGTGGTCGTAACGTCAGTCGCGGTATTGTGTTGTTCGACCACGCCGAGCGCGACGGGCTTGAAGGCTTCATTACCATTACCGGCGGGAAGCTAATGACTTACCGCCTGATGGCGGAATGGGCGACCGATGCCGTGTGCCGCAAGTTGGGCAATACTCGCCCCTGCATCACGGCGGATACGCCGTTGCCTGGCTCAAAAGAGTCTACAGAACATACGCTGAAACGCATTATCTCGCTTCCCGCGCCGCTACGCGGATCGGCGGTTTATCGGCATGGCGATCGCACGCCGGGGTGGCTGAGTGAAGGCCGCCAACACCGTAGCCTGGTCTGTGAATGCGAGGCCGTCACGGCGGGGGAAGTGCAGTATGCCGTCGAAAACTTAACCGTGAATAGCCTGCTGGATCTGCGCCGTCGCACCCGCGTAGGGATGGGCACTTGCCAGGGCGAGCTATGCGCCTGCCGCGCAGCCGGGCTATTGCAGCGTTTTAATGTGACGACCGCGGCGCAATCTATTACGCAACTCTCTGAATTTCTGAATGAGCGCTGGAAAGGCGTACAACCTGTCGCCTGGGGAGACGCGCTGCGCGAAAGCGAATTCACGCGCTGGGTTTATCAGGGATTATGCGGTCTGGAGAAGGAGCACCAGGATGAAATTTGATACGGTTATTATGGGCGGCGGTCTCGCCGGTTTGCTATGCGGACTGCAACTCCAGCAGCATGGATTACGCTGCGCCATCGTCACCCGCGGACAAAGCGCGCTGCATTTTTCCTCCGGCTCGCTGGATCTACTCAGCGCCCTGCCCGACGGCCAACCGGTGACCGACATTACCGCCGGGCTTGATGCGCTGTGCCGCCAGGCGCCTGAACATCCTTATTCGCGTTTAGGCGCGCAAAAAGTCCTTACGCTGGCGCAACAAGCGCAAACGCTACTTAACGCCAGCGGCGCGCAGTTATACGGTGACGTACAGCAGGCGCACCAGCGTGTCACGCCGCTTGGCACATTGCGTTCAACCTGGCTTAGCTCGCCGGAAGTACCGGTCTGGCCGTTATCCGCACAGCGAATTTGCGTCGTCGGCGTTAGCGGATTACTGGATTTCCAGGCGCACCTTGCGGCAGCGTCGCTGCGCCAACGCGACCTCAACGTGGAAACCGCAGAAATCGACCTTCCGGAACTGGACGTACTGCGTGATAACCCGACGGAATTTCGCGCGGTCAATATTGCGCGTCTGCTTGATAACGAAGAAAAATGGCCGCTGCTGTACGACGCGCTGTCGCCAATAGCGACAAACTGCGACATGATCATCATGCCCGCCTGTTTCGGGCTGGCGAACGATACGCTGTGGCGCTGGCTTAACGAACGTCTGCCCTGCGCGCTCACGCTGCTGCCGACGCTGCCGCCATCGGTGCTCGGTATTCGTCTGCACAATCAGCTCCAGCGCCAGTTTGTCCGTCAGGGCGGCATCTGGATGCCGGGCGATGAAGTGAAGAAAGTCACCTGCCGTCGCGGTACCGTGAGCGAAATATGGACCCGCAACCATGCCGATATCCCACTGCGCCCGCGTTTTGCCGTACTTGCCAGCGGTAGCTTCTTTAGTAGCGGTCTGGTTGCCGAGCGCGAAGGGATCCGCGAACCTATTTTAGGGCTCGACGTACAGCAAACGGCCACCCGCGCCGAATGGTATCAACAACATTTCTTCGACCCACAGCCCTGGCAGCAGTTTGGCGTCGTGACGGATGACGCCTTCCGCCCCTCCCTTGCGGGCAACACGGTAGAAAATCTGTATGCAATAGGTTCTGTGCTGGCGGGATTCGATCCTATAGCTGAGGGATGCGGCGGCGGTGTCTGCGCAGTCAGCGCCCTCCAGGCCGCGCACCATATCGCTGAGCGTGCAGGAGAACAGCAATGAGCGACACACGTTTTGAAAGTTGTATTAAATGTACGGTGTGCACCACCGCGTGCCCGGTCAGCCGCGTTAATCCTGGCTACCCTGGCCCTAAACAGGCCGGACCGGATGGCGAACGCCTGCGTCTGAAAGACGGCGCACTGTATGATGAGGCGCTGAAATATTGCATTAACTGCAAACGGTGTGAGGTCGCCTGTCCGTCGGACGTGAAGATTGGCGATATCATCCAGCGCGCCCGCGCGAAATACGATACGACGCGCCCGTCATTGCGTAATTTTATTCTCAGCCATACCGATCTGATGGGCAGCGTTTCAACGCCGTTCGCGCCGGTGGTCAATACCGCCACCGCATTAAAGCCAGTGCGCCAGTTGCTTGATTACGCGCTCAAAATCGATCATCGCCGCACCTTACCAAAATACTCTTTCGGCACCTTCCGCCGCTGGTATCGTAGCGTGGCGGCGCAGCAGGCTAAATACAAAGATCAGGTCGCCTTTTTCCATGGCTGTTTTGTGAATTACAACCATCCGCAGCTCGGAAAAGATCTGATTAAGGTGCTGAACGCAATGGGTACTGGCGTACAGTTACTGAGTAAAGAGAAGTGTTGCGGCGTACCGCTGATCGCTAACGGTTTTACGGATAAAGCTCGCAAACAGGCTATCAGCAATGTGGAGTCGCTACGCGAGGCGATTGCCGTCAAAGGTATTCCGGTCATCGCCACGTCATCCACCTGTGCGTTTGCGTTGCGCGATGAATATCCTGAAGTGCTGGACGTGGACAACGCCGGGCTGCGCGAACATATCGAGCTGGCCACCCGCTGGCTATGGCGCAAACTGGATGCCGGGAAAACGCTGCCGCTTAATCCTTTGCCGCTGAAAGTGGTCTACCATACGCCGTGTCATATGGAAAAAATGGGCTGGACGCTTTACACGCTTGAACTGTTGCGGCAAATTCCGGGGCTTGAATTGACGGTACTTGATTCACAGTGCTGCGGCATTGCCGGTACGTATGGATTTAAAAAGGAAAACTATCCGACATCACAGTCCATCGGCGCGCCACTGTTCCGCCAGATTGAAGAGAGCGGCGCCGACATTGTCGTCACCGATTGTGAAACCTGTAAGTGGCAAATTGAGATGTCTACAAGCAAACGCTGCGAACACCCCATTACGCTACTGGCCCAGGCGCTCGGCTAAGTAAAAAGCGCCGGAGCCCCTCCGGCGCCATTACCCTACTCACCAGGGCCGATTTTCCATCAGACATATACCCTTCATACTTCAAGTTGCTTATGTGTTGGCTACGGATTATTTTGGGTATAAACGCGGATGTCTCTTTGCAATAACCTGCCCTATTTGGTTAACCATGACCGCTAACCCACGGTGGCATGACAGATAACGACGTTACTGTTTATAGAGCAATATCTCTTGTATCGACGCGTTACCAGCCTCCTTTAAAGAGGGGGATAACTGAATATCCCCAATAATAATTGAGTGTTATGTGAATAATAAGAAAATCAGGTCTATGCCTGATTTAATATATCCCCCGCTAATAATAATATTTTTACAAATAATTATACATTACATCATATTCGCTACTTTCACTTACCAGGAAACAGAGCAAAATGAATATATGTGTAAATTCACTTTACCGATTGAGCATACCGCAATTTCACAGCTTATATACAGAAGAGGTGAGCGATGAGGCGCTTACATTGTTGTTTAGCGCCGTAGAGAACGGTGATCAGAATTGTATTGATCTGTTATGCAATCTTGCGTTACGCAACGATGACCTGGGGCATAGAGTTGAGAAATTTCTTTTTGATCTCTTTAGCGGGAAAAGATCGGGATCATCAGATATAGACAAAAAAATCAATCAGGCTTGCCTTGTATTACATCAAATCGCCAATAACGATATAACAAAAGATAATACTGAGTGGAAAAAGCTACATGCCCCTTCCAGATTACTTTATATGGCAGGTTCCGCGACAACCGACCTTTCTAAAAAAATAGGAATAGCACATAAAATTATGGGCGACCAGTTCGCTCAGACAGATCAAGAACAGGTAGGAGTTGAAAATCTTTGGTGTGGTGCGCGAATGTTGTCGTCAGATGAGCTAGCAGCTGCAACGCAAGGTCTGGTTCAAGAATCACCTCTTCTCTCGGTAAACTATCCTATTGGGCTGATTCATCCTACCACCAAAGAAAATATATTAAGCACTCAGCTACTTGAAAAGATTGCTCAATCAGGATTATCTCACAATGAAGTCTTCCTGGTAAATACAGGAGATCACTGGCTTCTCTGTTTATTTTATAAACTTGCAGAAAAAATAAAATGCCTTATATTTAATACTTATTATGATTTAAATGAAAATACTAAGCAAGAGATTATAGAAGCAGCAAAAATTGCAGGCATATCAGAAAGCGATGAGGTTAATTTTATTGAAATGAATTTACAGAACAATGTACCCAACGGCTGTGGTCTATTTTGTTACCATACAATTCAACTCTTATCGAATGCCGGACAAAACGATCCTGTTACCACACTACGAGAATTTGCGGAAAAATTCTTAACGCTTTCAGTAGAAGAACAAGCACTATTTAACACCCAAACCCGGCGGCAAATATATGAATACAGTCTCCAGTAATGGTGAGTACTTAGAGCCTATCCCATTAGGCTCTTATCCTGAAATGATGCTCTGCGAAGAATTTATAAGTATATAAGGATGGGAAGGCCAAGCCTTCCCACTAAAAGTTCTATGCCGTCAATGATTCAACCACGTCTATCCAGCCATGCTCGCTGGTAATGTCCTCGCCATTAAGCCAACGGCGCAGCATATTTAGCGCCATCACCGCACAAACCTCCTGACGTATTGCCAGACTATACCGATAGGCGCTAAGACGCATGCGTAAGGCATACGTGCCATCCGGCATTTTTCTCAATAACTACGTTTTGCCGTGCTTACTGACTGAACAGATTTAAACATCGCCAACCTGCTGTCCAGCGCCTCGGTGTAGAGCATCGTATCTACCCCGACCGCGACAAAATTCGCGCCCCACGCCAGACATTTCTGCGCCATTGCCGGATCGACCGCCAAAAAACCCGCCGCTTTTCCGGCGGCGCGAATACGATAAATACACGCTTCAATGATCCGCTGCACTTCCGGGTGTCCGGCATTATCGGGGTAACCCAATGAAGCAGAGAGATCTGCCGGACCGATAAAGACGCCATCAATGCCTTCAACCTCCAGAATCGCGTCAAGGTTTTCCAGCGCCACTTTGCTTTCAACCTGCACCAACAGGCAGAGCGACTCATTGGCCTGTGCCATATAGTTGTCGATTCTCCCCCAGCGAGCCGCACGCGCCACGCTCGCGCCAACGCCTCGTTGCCCCAACGGCGGGTATCGGGTAGCGGAAACGACCTGGCGCGCCTGTTCTGCGGTGTCAACCATCGGGATCAGTAGCGTTTGCGCCCCGATGTCCAGTACCTGTTTAATGAGCGCTTTACTTCCCTCGATCGGGCGAATCACCGGCTGGCTGGCGTATGGGGCGATGGCCTGTAACTGATGATACAAGTCCTGCACCGTATTAGGCGCGTGCTCGCCATCTATTAACAACCAGTCATAACCCGACGTCGCCGCAATCTCCGCCATATAAGAGGTGGTTGAACTGAGCCACAAACCAATTTGCGTATCCCCTTTACGTAATCCTTCTTTAAAAGGATTTGATAACAATGCGTTCATAGCGATCCTTACAACGTAGATAAGATTAATGATGCGCAGCGCCGGATTGCGCCACCGGACGATTAACGCTCAGCGTGAAGATAATTAATGAGCCAATGATGGCGACTCCGGCCAGCGTCAGCAGGCCCGCCGCATCGCTGGCAAACAACGTTTCCGCTTTTACGCGCAGAATTGGGGCAATAAAACCGCCCACAGCGCCAAACAGATTAACGAAACCAATTCCTGCCGCCAGAGCCGTACCGGAAAGTAGCTGCGTTGGCATGGTCCAGAATACGGGCTGAACGGCAATAAATCCTACTGCTGCAACACAGAGCGCCAGAATAGCGAGCACCGGAGAAACCAGACCTGACAGGCCAATGCCAATGCCCGCAGCCAGTAGCGTCACTGCCGCAACGTTACGGCGATCGCCGGTACGGTCGGAGTAGCGAGGAATAAGCCATGTGCCAAGCAAAGCCGCCACCCAGGGAACCGCTGTTACCACCGAAGCGGTAAAGCCCACTTTAGTGCCCAATAGCGCGGCAACCTGGGTCGGCAGGAAAAAGATGAGTCCGTATACCGCCACCTGAATCGTCAGATAAATAATAGCCAGTTGCCAGACGCGTCCATTACGCAGCGCATCCGCAAGCCTTGACGTGACCTTTTTTTCTTCTTCGCTCGCCAGTTGCCTGATAAGCGCGTTCTTTTCTTCCAGGCTAAGAAAACGCGCCTGCTGCGGAGTGTCATCAAGCCAGAAAAAGGTGAATATCCCTGCGCCAATCGCCAGTAGGCCTTCGATAACGAACATCCAGAACCATCCCGGGTGCCCCATAAAACCATGCATCTCCAGCAGAGCGCCGGAGAGCGGCGAACCCAACGTTAACGCCAGCGGCGCGCCCATATAAAATAGCCCCATAATGCTGGCACGGTTACGCTGCGGGAACCATTGTGAAGTTAGATAGATCATGCCGGGGAAAAATCCAGCCTCCGCCGCGCCCAATAGCGTGCGGATTATCAGAAATTTTGCTTCACTATCCGCCCAGGCCATCGCAGCAGAGAGAAAGCCCCACAGCAGGGTAGTCGTGCCGATCCAGGTTCTTGCGCCAAATTTGCGCATCAGCAGGTTAGCCGGTACGCCAAGGAAAGCGTAAACCACAAAGAAAATACCGGCCCCTAGCGCGTAGGCTTCATTACTTAGCCCGGTATCTATCTGATAGGTCTCTTTGGCAAAACCAATATTTGAACGATCCAGAAACGCCAGTACATACAGTGCCAACATAAAAGGAATTAAACGTGCGCGGTTTTTCTTCACTACGCCGTCAAGTAAAGTGATGCTCATAGCAATATCCTCAACAGGATGAGGGCGTTGCCGTACAAAGGCAACGCACGAGTTATTAGTGGCTATAAGGGCGTTTCAAGTGACAGTCACGGTTAAGCTCGACGCCGAAGCCCGGCTTATCCAGCACTGATTTATGGATGCGTCCATTCACCGGCACCGGCTCATCCAGGAGAATCGGGTCAAATTGCGGACGCAGGGTGGAACAGTCCGGGCTGGTCATCAGGAACTCGCTGAAAGGGGTATTAGTGAAAGTAATAACTGCATGGTGCGAATAGACAGACGAACCGTGCGGCACCACCAGTTGCCCGCGCGATTTGGCAAGCGCGGCGATCTCAACCAGCGTGGTTAATCCGCCGCACCAACCAACATCCGGCTGCATAATATCAATGCCGGTTTCTGCCAGAGTGCGGAAGGATTGCAGCGTACCATGGTGTTCGCCGCTGGTAACCATCATCCCTGCAGGCGCGTTGCGTTTTAATTCGCGATAGCCTTCATACTGCTGCGGCGGCAGACACTCTTCAATCCATTTGAGATTAAATGGCGCACAGGCGTGAGCCAGTTTAGTCGCATAGTTCACATCCTGACTCATCCAGCAGTCGAGCATCAGCCAGAAATCCGGCCCGCACTTTTCACGCATATCCGCCACCATCGCGGCATCTTTACGGATCCCCGCATCACCATCGTGCGGCCCCCAGTGAGTCGGCATTTTACCGCCGATAAAGCCCATTTCTTTAGCCAGATCCGGGCGTGCGCCGGTGGCGTAAAACTGAATTTCATCGCGCACCGCTCCGCCCAGCAATTTATAAACCGGCAGCCCAACCACCTTGCCAAACAGATCCCACAGCGCCAGATCCACACAGGAAATCGTGTTCATCACCAGACCGCCGGAACCGGAGTAGTACATGGTCGCGCCGAGCATCTGATCGTGAATAAGTTTGATATCGCTTACGCATTTGCCTTCAATAAACCGGTTAAGATGTTTTTCTACGATAAAACAGCCCATCTCCCCTGCTGTCGAAACGGCGAACCCCGTCTGCCCATTTTCCGCCTCTACTTCGACAATCAGCGTCCCTAACACGTTGATTCCAAAAGACTGACGAGACTGCTCATAGTCGCGATATTTGCTCATGGGAGTGGCGATATGGTCATCAATCCAGTGATTTCCTCCCTGGTCGTGATAATCCCCGCCGCCAGCCCCTTTCTCTGCGGTAGCGCCCCCAATAAACCAGGCTCGAACGTGTTTAATTTTAGGAAGAGTCATAATATTCTCCATTTTAAGATGCGAGTGAGTCGAAGGGACTTTTCCATCCCAACAGGCGTGAAATATCTTTGGCACAGGCAATAGCTTTACCGGCCAAATAATCAAGATTCTCTTCGTTGATTTGCAGGCGCGTGCCGACCACTGAAATTGCCGCGGTCAGTTCGTTTCTGGCATTAAATACCGGTGCGGCAACGCAGCGGACATCCGGATAATCCTCCCCGTTATCAAAGCTCCATCCACGCTGGCGAATGCGTTCCAGCTCATCATTCAATTGTTGCGGCTCGGTGATGGTGGTCAGCGTGGCTCGCTCCCATACCAGTTGTTCAATAATGGCTTTGCGTACGGCGGCCGGCTGCCATGCCAGCAGGCATTTGCCGATGCCGGAACGATAAAGAGAGAGGCTTTTCCCCTCATGCGAGCGCACGCTGATAGTGGATGAGGATTCCACTTTCAGTATGTAATACGCATTTTCGTGGTCGATGATCCCCAAGTGACACAGCAGCCCGGTTTCATCCATCAGTTGTGTTAGACGAGGACGCGCCAGCTCCCGCAGATCCATCTTGCTGAGCGCATGACCCGACAATTCAACGAGCTTAGTCCACAGGCAGTAGTTATCCTGATGATCGAGGCTAATAAATCGCTGACGTTTTAATTCATTCAACAGCAGGTACGCGGTGCTTTTTGGAATACGCAGCGTTTCAATAATGATTGCCGCGCTGCATGGGCCAATACGCGCGATCAAATTGAGGATGTCGATTGCGCGGGTAAGAGCCGGGACTTTACTTGATTCCAACATATTGGACTCCAGTCTGAGACACTGGAATCAGTGTGAAAGGTCAGTAGGGAAAAAATTGTGAAGCGCGTCAAAGCTTATCCGCCTTCCAACGGAGTGGAAGGGTTAACCATATAAATGTGAATTAACGCACGTATTACTTTGTATTCAGTACAATTGGCTGGACAAAAAAGCAGATGATATTGCCGGATAATGGCATAGCGGCCTTATCCGGCTCACGATGTCGTTCCCATCGCAGATAAGAGAAAGGGATTATGATGTCAATGATTCAACCACGTCTATCCAGCCATGCTCGCTGGTAATGTCCTCGCCATTAAGCCAGCGGCGCAGCATATTTAGCGCCATCATCGCGCAGACCTCCTGACGTATTGCCAGGCTATACCGATTGGCGCTAAAACGCACGCGTAAGGCATACGTGCCATCCGGCGTCGCCAGCGCGAAATTAAGATGTTCGTTTTCCAGCCCCGACACGGCCAGCGCCAGACCGGCATAATGATTGCTGCGCCGTTCTGTCGTCCAGTGCGCCGTTTGCGCCAGCGTCTCTTCCTGAGAAGGAACGACTTCGCTGGCAAGAACAGGCGCCCCGGCGCGGGAAAGCTGTAGCGCCAGTAAGCCGCTGGTGTATTGCTCGCTCAACGTCAGACTCAACTGCCTTTCCTGCAGGCGGCGGGCTATTTGCGCCGGCAGGTTTTCCGTACCTTCAAAAATCAGGTTCTGCCCGGCAACCCGTTTGACCTCTGGCCATAACGCCAGCATCGCCTCCCGTTGCGTAGCCGGGCCGGTCAATTTCAGTTCAATGATCGGCATTGATGAGCGATACCCCATCGTCACGCCGGGCGGAAACGGCAGTGAATCGAGACGCTGCGCGAGGTCACTTTCTGAACGTCCAAAAGTCGTTAACCGCAGGCAAAGCGGCGGCTCCGGCAGCGAAAAACGCGCGCGTAACCGCGGTAAGATTTCCTTCTCCACCATAACCTTAAATTCAGACGGTACGCCGGGGGTGAAAAACATCAGGCAGCGGTTGAGCTGTAGCGCAAATCCACAGGCAGTGCCGACCGGATTATTAATAAACTCCGCGCTGGCAGGCAGTTCCGCCTGTTTACGGTTGCTCGGCGCCATCACGCGGCCACGCTGCTGAAAGTAGCGTTCCATTTCGGTCAGCCACGCCTGGTGCAGTACTAATCCTTCGCCTTTTGCCGTTGCCGCGGCGAGCGCGCTTAAATCATCGCTGGTCGGCCCTAACCCGCCATTAACAATCAAAACATCAGCATGTTGACTGCGTTCACGCAAGATAGCGACCAGACTGTCCAGATTATCGCCTACCGTATTTCGCCGTGATAACGGAACGCCCTGATGAAAGAAAAAATCAGCCAGCCAGGCGGCATTGGTGTCAACGATTTGTCCGTGCAACACCTCATCCCCGGTGGATAGCATTTCCACATTTAGCATTGTGTTCTCCTGCTCTTATGATGAAAACACTATAACGCAAAGAGGAATAGGACGTGGAAAGAAGAATGACGGGAAAAGGAGGAATATGGCGCGACGATTGCCGCGCCGTTAGCATCAAAAGCTGGCGTTTACGCCAACATAAGGGCCGTCAGCAATCGCATTATCGCGGTTGCCGTCTTTACCCGCCAGGTTCAGGTAACGATAACCGGCTTCAATGCTCAGCGGGCGCATAATGGTGAAACGCGCGCCTGCATTCGCTTCTTCATAACTGTCGATACCGCTGGACAGCGAATCTGGTGAATAATAATACTCGCCGAACAGACGGAAGCTGTTGCCGATTTTCCATTGTAGCCCACCGCCGACAGCCGCCGCATATCCTTCATCGCTGTCTTTCGGATTGGTATAAATACCTTTACCGCCTACCGTCGCCAGCAGCGGTCCCACCGGAATGTTCAGCCCCAGACCCACGCCCGCAGCGTCGCCATCATCATCGTTGTGCATCCAGTTGCCGCTTAGCGCCAGTCCCGTCGATTCCGTACCAAAACCCACGCCAATGTTGGTGTAATCTTCGCCCGCCTGGCCGCTAATACTGATGGCCTGCGCCGATGCAGAAACGAACAGCATTCCGGCAAAACCTAATAATATGCTTTTTTTCATTTTTACCCTTTCCAGCAAGCACATAAAGAAAAACTCCCCAAAACGGCAGAATTGTACTGCCAGACGCTGAGGAATCAATGCACTAAAAAACCATTCCAAAAACATATTGTAACGAAATACTACTTTCGCCATGCCGCATCATTGCGCCATCACATGGCGACGCCTGCATCAACAGGATTAACAAAAAACGCAGTCTGCGTTATCGCTTCCATTTTTCACAAAGAATTTCGCAGAATGATTTGTTAAGCTGACGACCTGGTGGTTTAAGGAAGCGACTTATGCGTCAACGAACTATAGTTTGCCCATTAATTCAAAATGATGGCTGTTATCTGCTGTGCAAAATGGCCGACAACCGCGGCGTCTTTCCCGGTCAGTGGGCGCTGTCGGGCGGCGGGGTCGAGCCAGGCGAACGCATTGAAGAGGCGCTGCGTCGGGAGATTCGGGAGGAACTCGGCGAACAACTGATTCTGAGCGATATTACGCCGTGGACCTTCCGCGACGATATCCGCGTTAAAACCTACGCTGATGGCAGACAAGAAGAGATTTATATGATTTATCTCATCTTCGACTGTGTTTCCGCTAACCGCGATATATGTATTAACGACGAATTTCAGGACTACGCCTGGGTCAAGCCAGAAGAACTGGCGCTGTATGATTTGAATGTAGCGACACGCCACACATTAGCATTGAAAGGGTTATTATAATGACGACAGCCGCTTCAGGCTGTCTTTACGCTTTTAACATGCGGCTAGCCGGGAACAAATTCACCATCTAAAAAGAGTTTTCCGTTTTCCGCATGCATAACGAGCGCATTAAGATAGTCCGGATCAAACTTTACGCCGCGCTTATTTTTTGCAATATACGTCAAACAATGATTATGGGTAAAAATGACTATATTTTTATTCTGCGACTTTTTCAGTAACGTATTGATTGAAGCATAAATACCGCTGCCGCAATCCATCATTTTTTTATCCACCGTAAGCGACCTGCCCGCAGAAAACCAGGTTGCCGACTGGATGGTGCGCACCGTATTACTGGAATAGAGATTGTAATTTTGTATATCGGCACTGAAGGCTTTACCCAGCGCTCTGGCATCTTGCGCACCGTTGACCGTAATCCCCGTGCTGTCTGACAGGCAGGTATTATCGGAACGATCGCACCGCTCGGCATGGCGGAATAACACGACTACCGGATGCTGCTTCGCCAGCGCCGCCAGCGCTTTACCGTTAATCTGCGGTAGACCGTTACCACTCCAGGCATGTTGTGAGGTCAACCCGGCGATAATAACCAACGCCCCCGCCAGAGTCGCGAGATAGCGTTTGTTTTTAATAAAGCGTAGGGTAAATGCCAGCACATTAACCTCTCAGGCAGACAGTGCAGCTAACTTAATAGCAATACGATTAAAATGAAATTCCGCAACGGAAGACCAGGCCAGAAACATAAAAACAGCTTTTGGGCATGCATAAAATGCCTTAAACTTTCGGCGAAAGCAAAGCATAATTCCGTTAAAAATTATCTTTTTACTTCACCTTAATTTCTTAATGTTAATTTAATATTCATCTAGTAGGGTTCAGCTAAATGCGTTAAAAAATAAGCCCTTTTCTATTGCCGAAATATTTGAAAAGCGGCTTTCAATGGCTGAAGGAAAAATGATGTCGGACTTTTTGCCTTTCTCCCGTCCGGCGATGGGCGCGGAAGAGCTTGCTGCCGTTAAGACCGTACTGGACTCAGGTTGGATAACAACCGGCCCGAAAAATCAGGAACTGGAAGCGGCGTTTTGTCGGCTAACTGGCAATCAATATGCCGTTGCCGTCAGTTCAGCCACTGCCGGTATGCACATCGCGTTGATGGCGCTGGGCATTGGTGAAGGCGACGAGGTCATTACACCGTCAATGACGTGGGTTTCTACGCTAAATATGATCGTTTTACTCGGCGCGAACCCCGTCATGGTCGATGTCGATCGCGATACGCTGATGGTCACGCCTGAACATATCGAAGCCGCGATTACGCCACAAACCAAAGCAATTATCCCCGTCCACTACGCTGGCGCGCCCGCCGATCTGGACGCTATTTACGCTCTTGGCGAGCGTTATGGCATTCCAGTGATTGAAGACGCGGCGCACGCGACAGGAACCAGCTACAAAGGTCGCCACATTGGCGCCCGGGGCACCGCGATTTTCTCCTTCCACGCCATTAAGAACATTACCTGCGCTGAAGGCGGTATCGTCGTCACGGATAACCCGCAATTCGCCGATAAACTGCGCAGTCTCAAGTTTCACGGGCTTGGCGTTGATGCCTGGGATCGACAGAGCGGGGGACGCGCGCCACAAGCGGAAGTCCTGGCGCCGGGCTACAAATATAATTTGCCCGACCTCAACGCCGCTATCGCGCTTGCTCAGTTACAGAAACTGGATGCGCTTAACGCTCGCCGCGCCGCCATCGCAGCGCAGTACCACCAAGCAATGGCAGACCTGCCTTTTCAGCCTCTGAGCCTTCCGTCGTGGGAGCATATTCACGCCTGGCATTTATTCATTATCCGGGTCGATGAAGCCCGCTGCGGTATTACCCGGGATGCTCTGATGGCATCGCTGAAAACGAAAGGCATCGGCACAGGGCTGCATTTCCGCGCCGCGCATACGCAAAAATATTATCGCGAACGTTTCCCAACGCTCACGCTGCCTGACACCGAGTGGAACAGCGAGCGGATCTGCTCACTGCCGCTCTTCCCGGACATGACCGAGAGTGACTTTGATCGAGTCATTACCGCCCTTCATCAGATAGCAGGACAATAAGCATGTTTGACGCCGCCCCCATAAAAAAAGTCTCGGTGGTTATTCCTGTCTATAACGAACAGGAAAGCCTGCCGGAATTGATAAGACGCACCACCACCGCCTGCGAGAGCCTGGGCAAAGCGTGGGAGATTTTATTGATAGATGATGGTAGCAGCGATAGCTCGGCGGAGCTGATGGTTAAGGCGTCCCAGGAGGCCGATAGCCATATCATCTCTATTTTACTCAACCGTAACTACGGTCAACATGCAGCAATTATGGCGGGGTTTAGCCATGTAAGCGGCGATCTCATCATTACGCTGGATGCCGATCTGCAAAACCCGCCGGAAGAGATCCCGCGCCTGGTGGCGAAAGCCGATGAAGGGTTCGATGTGGTAGGCACCGTGCGCCAGAACCGACAGGACAGCCTGTTTCGCAAATCGGCGTCAAAAATCATTAATCTGCTGATCCAGCGCACAACGGGCAAAGCGATGGGCGATTACGGCTGCATGTTACGCGCCTATCGCCGCCCTATTATCGATACCATGTTGCGCTGCCATGAACGCAGCACCTTTATCCCTATTCTGGCCAACATTTTCGCTCGTCGGGCTACCGAGATCCCGGTGCATCACGCTGAACGTGAATTTGGCGACTCTAAATACAGTTTTATGCGTCTCATTAACCTGATGTATGACCTGGTGACCTGCCTGACGACGACGCCGCTGCGCCTGTTGAGCCTGCTGGGCAGCGTTATCGCCATCGGCGGGTTTAGCCTGTCGGTATTGCTTATTGTACTTCGCCTGGCGCTGGGGCCGCAGTGGGCGGCGGAAGGCGTATTTATGCTCTTTGCCGTCCTGTTTACCTTCATCGGCGCGCAATTCATCGGTATGGGGCTGCTGGGCGAATACATTGGTCGCATTTATAACGATGTCCGCGCCCGCCCCCGCTATTTTGTTCAACAAGTTATCTACCCGGAAAGCACGCCGTTTACTGAGGAAAGTCACCAATGAAAGCCGTTATTTTTGCCTACCACGATATGGGATGTCAGGGCGTGCAGGCCGTACTGGATGCAGGATATGAGATTGCCGCGATTTTCACTCATGCCGACAATCCTGCGGAAAACACCTTTTTTGGCTCCGTCTCCCGGCTGGCGGCAGGATTAGGGATTCCGGTTTATGCGCCGGATAACGTAAATCATCCTATCTGGGTCGACCGCATCGCTGAGCTTGCGCCGGATATTATTTTTTCGTTCTATTACCGCAACCTGTTAAGCGAAGAAATTCTGCACCTCGCCCCGGCTGGCGCGTTCAATCTGCACGGTTCTCTATTGCCTGCCTATCGTGGCCGTGCGCCGCTAAACTGGGTTCTGGTTAACGGCGAAAGCGAAACGGGCGTAACGCTGCATCGTATGGTCAAACGTGCCGACGCCGGAGAGATTGTCGCCAGTCAACGCGTCGCTATTGCGCAGGACGATGTTGCGCTTACCCTGCATCATAAGCTATGTCAGGCCGCGCGCCAGTTGCTTAATAGCATCCTGCCCACCATGAAATGCGGCGATATACCTTCTGTTCCTCAGCGTGAGTCTGACGCTACATATTATGGTCGCCGCAGGCCGGAAGATGGCCTTATCGACTGGCACAAACCGGTTTCCACGGTGCATAACCTGGTGCGGGCGGTAGCCGCCCCCTGGCCCGGCGCGTTCAGCTATAACGGCTCGCAAAAATTCACTATCTGGTCTTCCCGAATTTGTCCGGATGCGCAGGGCGCGCTTCCCGGCTCGGTAATTTCGGTCTCTCCGCTGCGGGTCGCCTGCGCCGATGGCGCGCTGGAGATTATTACCGGCCAGGCCGGAGACGGTATTACTGTACAGGGCTCGCAGCTTGCACAGACGCTTGGTCTGGTGGCGGGCGCGCGTTTGAATCGTCCACCAGCGACCAGCGGTAAACGTCGCATTCGCGTTCTCATCCTCGGCGTCAACGGTTTTATCGGCAATCATTTGACCGAACGGTTACTGAATGAAGAGAATTACGAGGTCTACGGTATGGATATCGGCAGCAACGCCATTAGCCGATTCCTGCTCCACCCTCGCTTTCATTTCGTGGAGGGAGATATCAGCATCCACTCAGAATGGATCGAATATCATGTCAAAAAATGCGATGTCGTACTGCCGCTGGTAGCAATTGCTACCCCGATTGAATACACCCGCAACCCGCTGCGCGTCTTTGAACTTGATTTTGAAGAAAACCTGCGGATTATCCGTTATTGCGTAAAATACCGTAAACGCGTGGTTTTTCCGTCTACCTCTGAAGTGTACGGCATGTGTACGGACGCCTCTTTTGACGAGGACAAATCGAATCTGATCGTCGGGCCGGTGAATAAGCCGCGCTGGATTTACTCCGTTTCCAAACAGCTTCTCGACCGGGTGATTTGGGCTTATGGCGAAAAAGAGGGATTGCGCTTCACGCTTTTCCGTCCCTTTAACTGGATGGGGCCGCGGCTGGATAGCCTGAACGCGGCGCGTATCGGCAGTTCACGCGCGATAACGCAGTTGATTCTGAACCTGGTAGAAGGGACGCCGATCAAGCTTATCGACGGTGGTCAGCAGAAGCGCTGTTTCACCGATATTCGCGATGGTATCGAAGCATTATTCCGCATTATTGTGAATGATGGCGATCGGTGCGATGGCAAAATCATTAATATCGGCAATCCTGACAACGAAGCCAGTATTCAGGAACTGGCGACGCTGTTGCTCGACAGTTTTGATAAGCATCCGCTGCGCTGCCATTTCCCACCGTTTGCCGGTTTCCAGGTCGTCGAAAGCCGTAGTTATTACGGCAAGGGTTATCAGGATGTCGCACACCGGAAACCCAGTATCGACAATGCCAGGCGCTGTCTGGGCTGGGAACCGTCTATTGCGATGCGTGATACGGTTGAAGAAACGCTGGACTTCTTCCTGCGCAGCGTAGATGTCGCGGAACGCGCATCATGACGAAAGTCGGTTTACGCATTGATGTTGATACCTTGCGAGGAACGCGTGAAGGTGTTCCCCGGCTGCTGGCGACATTGCATCGCCACGGCGTTCAGGCCAGCTTTTTCTTCAGCGTCGGGCCGGACAATATGGGACGTCATCTTTGGCGTCTGATAAGACCGCGATTTTTATGGAAAATGCTACGTTCAAACGCCGCCTCGCTCTACGGCTGGGATATCCTGCTGGCCGGTACCGCCTGGCCGGGAAAAAATATCGGCAACGCCAATGCCGGGATTATTCGTGAAACGGCAACATACCATGAGACGGGACTACATGCCTGGGATCACCATGCGTGGCAGACTCACAGCGGCCACTGGAGTATCCGCCAGCTTGAAGAAGATATTGCGCGCGGCATAACGGCACTTGAGGCCATTATCGGAAAACCCGTCACCTGCTCAGCCGCGGCCGGCTGGCGAGCGGATGGGCGCGTTGTTCGTGCGAAGGAGTCGTTCAACCTGAGGTATAACAGCGATTGCCGTGGAACCACCTTATTCCGTCCGCTACTGATGCCGGGCCAGACAGGGACGCCGCAAATCCCGGTCACCTTACCCACATGGGATGAGGTTATCGGCCCCGCCGTTCAGGCGCAGTCGTTCAATACCTGGATTATCTCCCGTATGTTGCAGGACAAAGGCACGCCGGTATATACCATCCATGCGGAAGTCGAAGGTATTGTCCATCAGCCGCTGTTTGAAGATTTGCTCGTTCGTGCACGTGACGCGGGGATCACCTTTTGTCCTCTGGGCGAACTGCTGCCGACATCGCCTGAGTCTCTGCCGTTGGGGCAAATTGTACGTGGACACATCCCTGGCCGTGAAGGTTGGCTGGGGTGCCAACAGGCAGCGAGCGCCTCATGATGAAATCGATACGCTATTATCTGGCTTTCGCCGCATTTATCGCGCTCTACTATGTTATTCCTGTCAATAGCCGCCTGCTCTGGCAGCCGGATGAAACGCGCTATGCCGAAATAAGTCGGGAGATGCTGGCGTCTGGCGACTGGATCGTGCCGCATTTTCTGGGATTACGTTATTTTGAAAAACCGATAGCCGGTTACTGGATAAACAGTCTGGGTCAGTGGCTTTTTGGCGCTACCAATTTTGGCGTGCGGGCTGGCGCTATTTTAACGACATTGCTGGCCGCAGCGCTGGTGGCGTGGCTGACGTTCCGCTTATGGCGGGATAAACGTACCGCGTTGCTCGCCTCCGTTATCTTTCTCTCCCTCTTTGCCGTTTACAGTATCGGGACGTATGCGGTACTCGACCCGATGATCGCGCTTTGGCTTACGGCCGGGATGTGTTGTTTCTGGCAGGGGATGCAGGCCACGACCCGAACGGGCAAGATTGGGATGTTTTTGCTACTGGGCGCAACCTGCGGTCTGGGTGTATTAACTAAAGGCTTCCTCGCCCTGGCCGTACCGGTGGTGAGCGTGCTGCCGTGGGTCATTGTCCAGAAACGCTGGAAGGACTTTTTGCTTTACGGCTGGCTGGCGGTCTTGAGCTGCTTTGTGGTTGTCCTTCCTTGGGCGATCGCCATTGCGCGGCGCGAAGCCGATTTCTGGCATTACTTTTTCTGGGTGGAGCATATCCAGCGATTCGCCATGAGCGATGCCCAGCATAAGGCCCCTTTCTGGTACTATCTGCCGGTACTGCTCGCGGGAAGTTTACCGTGGCTGGGGTTACTGCCTGGCGCGCTTAAACTGGGCTGGCGCGAGCGAAACGGCGCATTCTATTTGCTCGGATGGACGATCATGCCGCTTCTCTTTTTCAGCATTGCGAAAGGGAAACTGCCCACCTATGTTCTTTCCTGTTTCGCACCGATAGCGATACTCATGGCGCGCTTCGTCCTGCATAACGTAAAAGAAGGCATCGCCGCGCTGCGTGTCAACGGCGGGATCAACCTGGTGTTCGGGTTAGTCGGGATCGTCGCAGCGTTTGTCGTCTCCTCATGGGGCCCGCTGAAATCGCCGGTGTGGACGCATATCGAAACCTATAAAGTGTTTTGCGTCTGGGGCGTCTTTACTGTTTGGGCGTTTGTGGGCTGGTATAGCCTCTGTCATAGCCAAAAATACCTATTACCCGCGTTTTGTCCGCTGGGACTGGCGCTGCTGTTCGGCTTTTCCGTCCCCGACAGGGTGATGGAATCCAAACAGCCACAGTTTTTTGTCGAAATGACCCAGGCGCCTTTGGCATCAAGCCGCTATATTCTTGCCGACAGCGTGGGCGTCGCCGCCGGGCTGGCCTGGAGTCTGAAACGAGACGATATTATGCTCTACGGACACGCGGGCGAACTCAGGTATGGTCTTAGCTATCCTGATGTACAGAATAAATTCGTTAAAGCCGACGATTTTAACGCCTGGCTCAACCAGCATCGTCAGGAGGGCATTATTACGCTAGTACTTTCAATAGACAAAGACGAAGACATCAGCGCTCTTTCCCTTCCCCCTGCGGACAATGTTGATTATCAGGGGCGTCTGGTGTTAATTCAGTATCGGCCTAAATGATCGGCATCGTTCTGGTGCTTGCCAGTCTGCTCAGCGTTGGCGGTCAGCTCTGCCAGAAGCAAGCGACACGGCCATTGACGACGGGCAGACGCCGCCGTCACCTGATGCTGTGGCTGGGCCTGGCGCTGATATGCATGGGTGCAGCGATGGTGCTGTGGCTGCTGGTGCTACAAACCCTGCCGGTGGGAATTGCTTACCCGATGTTGAGTCTGAATTTTGTCTGGGTCACGCTGGCGGCCTGGAAAATCTGGCATGAACAGGTTCCGCCCCGCCACTGGTTGGGCGTCGCATTAATTATCAGCGGCATTATCATTCTGGGGAGTGCGGCATAATGGGCGTAATGTGGGGACTGATAAGCGTTGCGATTGCCTCCCTCGCCCAGTTGAGTTTAGGATTCGCCATGATGCGACTGCCATCGATAGCGCATCCACTGGCGTTTATTTCCGGGCTGGGCGCATTTAATGCCGCGACCCTGGCGCTATTCGCCGGTTTGGCGGGGTATCTGGTTTCCGTCTTCTGCTGGCAGAAAACATTACACACGCTCGCGCTCAGCAAAGCCTATGCGCTGCTGAGTCTCAGTTATGTGCTTGTCTGGGTAGCCTCAATGTTGTTACCCGGTTTGCAAGGCGCTTTCAGCCTAAAAGCGATGCTCGGCGTATTGTGCATTATGGCGGGGGTAATGCTGATTTTTCTGCCCGCCAGATCATGATGGCTTGCGCGTCAACCGCTGCCATTCGTCGCAGGAATAACAGCGTGCATCAACGATTTTTAAGGTCTGGTGTTTTTCCCGATTAATACAATACTGCGCATCCTGTAAAGGCGACAGGATATCGCCGGGACTCAGTAATATCATGGAATTCGCCTCGGCGATCATTTTTAGCGAACCGCCGCTATCGCACAGCACCAGAACATGGCACGCCCTCTTTTTGACATAATGCGATTTCTTAACCAACCATTCCATAGCGCCCCCGTTTCACGCTGATTGTTCATAACACGTTACACATCAACGGATAAACAAAACGGCAATAGCGATGGAATGGTTGTATATTAACCTAACATTAATTTTTACAGATCTTACACACCCACTGCTGGAGCGCACGGCGAGATATTTTAATCCCTCCGTTTTTCAGTTCTGACGGCAGCGTCAACCAGCGAACCGGCTGTTGAAAACGCGCCAGCTTATCGCGAACCCATTCAGCGAGGTTCACGTCTCCGGCCTGCGATGCATACTCCACAACCGCAACGGGACGATGGCCAAACTCTTTATCTTCTACCGGCACGACAAAGGCTTGTTGCACCAGCGGATGCGCGTTAATAACGCGTTCGACTTCCTCCGGCTGAATGCCTTCGCCGCCGCTAAAGAACAGGTTGTCCAGCCGCCCGGCGATGGTTAGCCTGCCGTGGTTCAGCTCGCCGCGATCGCGCGTGGCAAACCAGCCTTCGTCATTAACCAGCGGGATCAGTTTGCCATCACGCCAGTAACCTTCCGCCATACTGGCGGCGCGCAGCCAGACTTCATTATCGACGATTCTGATCTCTCTGCCGGGAAGCGGCGCGCCAACATCATCCGAACCATCGGCCTCTTTGGCGCATACCGTAGACGCGAACTCCGTGAGCCCATACCCGCACCAGCAGCGAATCCCTTGTTTGCTGGCCTGGTCGGTGAGTTCAACCGGAATCACCGCGCCGCCGAGCAAAACGGCTTTCAGCGTCACCGCCGCCCGATTCGCCAGCAACCGCCATAGCTGCGTCGGCACCAGCGAAGCATGAGTACACCCTGCCAGCATCTGCTCCAGCGGTTGCTTATCGCGTACCGTCATGCGCGCCCCGGCGAAGAGCCAACGCCACATAATACCCTGCCCGGATACATGAAACAGCGGCAGCGATAGCAGCCAGTCATCCTGAGGGCCAAACGGCATTAGCGAAAGCACCCCCTGCGCGCTGGCAAGATGCGCCTGGCACGTATGTACAGCCGCTTTTGGCAATCCTGTGGAACCCGATGTCAGCGTCATGGAAACCAGACGCTGCGGTTGCCAGTCCACAGCATACGCCGCTGTGCTCTTTTGTATCTGCAACGCGGTTAATCCGGAAAACGCGTTTTCGCCTTCCAGTGTCAGCGCAAAACGCAGCGTTAACTTCGGCACCAGCGCCTCCAGCAACGTCTGGGGCAACTGCGGATTGACGGGCAGAACCCGCGCGCCGCACTGCATCAGCGCAAGCCATGCCAACAGAGTGCGCGGCTGATTCCCGGCGCGCAGCAGGACACCGTCGCCCTCGCGTACGCCCTGCGCGGCAAACCCGCCCGCCAGCGCATCAATACGCTCACAGAGGGCGCGCCAGCTTAGCACTTCATCGTTCAGGCACAGAGCGGGCGCCAGGCTGCGAACCTGACGCCAGTGGCGCCACGGCCAGTCCGTGAATGTCATAACAGTCGTTCCAGCTCCTCACGCTTCAGACAAGGCAACGCGCTACCGGGCCAGGGGCGAACCTGTTGCGCCTGCATCAGATGCAAGGTATCCAGTCCGGGCAGCGTTCCCGGCGTCAACCAGGCGGCAATCCGCGCCAGTTGCGTCAGGCCGAGGCTGGACTCGATCGAAGAGCTGATAACCACCGTCAGTCCCAACGCATGGGCGGCAGCGACTTGCTCACGCACTTTATCAAGCGATCCGGTCAGAGTAGGTTTGATAACCACAGCCCTGACGCCCTCTTCGGCTTCAAAGGTGAAATCCGCTTCGCGCAGACTTTCGTCCCAGGCAATCGCGATGCCGGTTTCACGGGCAAAGGCGCGGGAATCATCCCGCGTCTTACACGGTTCTTCGAGAAAGGCGATACGAGCGCGGTAGTCTGGATTAACATACTTTGCGAACTGTTGGGCTTTTAGCGGCGTCCAGGCGCGATTCGCATCCAGACGCAGATGCAGATCCGGGATCGCCTCCAGCAGCAAATTAACCACCATGCCGTCGCGTACCGCTTCATAGAGACCTACTTTGACCTTAGCGATTTTCTCGCCGGGCATATCGGCAAGCCGCAGCACCAAATCGTCAGGATCGCCAGTGCATAACGGCGCAGCGCGATAGTCCGCCGCCTCCGGCAAGACGCCAGTCAGTTCCGCCAGCGCGCAGCTTGCGCCAAACGCGACCGAAGGCATCTCGGGTAATCCCTCGCTCCCCTGAAGCCAGTCGTTCACCCACGTCAGAAGCGCCGTCTGCGCCTCTTCCCACGTTTCCTGACTGAACCCCGGCAGCGGGGAGATCTCTCCCCACCCTTCACGCTCGCCGTCACGCAGACAAACATACAGCCCGTCGCGAGTTTTTAACCGCCTGTCGCGCAGAACCACCCCCGCGTCCATGGGGATCTGCCAGCGGTATACCTGCGCGCTACGCATTATGGGTTCCGTTTGAATTTGCTGAAGTCAGGCTGACGCTTCTGGTTAAAGGCGTTACGGCCTTCCTGCCCTTCTTCCGTCATGTAGAACAGCATGGTAGCGTTGCCCGCCAGCTCCTGCAGCCCGGCCTGACCGTCACAATCGGCATTCAGCGCCGCTTTCAGGCAACGCAGCGCCATCGGACTGTTTTGCAACATTTCGCGGCACCAGCGCACGGTCTCTTTTTCCAGATCCGCCAGCGGAACGACGGTGTTAACCAGCCCCATGTCCAGCGCCTGTTGCGCATCGTACTGGCGGCACAGGAACCAGATTTCACGCGCTTTCTTCTGACCAACGATACGCGCCATATACGAAGCGCCCCAACCGCCGTCAAAGGAGCCGACTTTCGGACCGGTCTGGCCGAAGATGGCGTTTTCCGCCGCTATGGTCAGGTCGCACATCATGTGCAACACATGACCACCGCCGATAGAATACCCCGCGACCATCGCGACAACCGGTTTTGGACAGGTGCGAATCTGGCGCTGGAAATCCAGCACGTTCAGGTGATGCACGCCGGAGTCATCCTGATAACCGCCGTAATCGCCGCGCACCTTCTGGTCGCCGCCCGCGCAAAACGCTTTATCGCCTTCGCCGGTCAGAATAATCACGCCCACGTTGTCGTCGTAACGGGCATCCGCCAGCGCCTGAATCATCTCTTTGACGGTCAACGGACGAAATGCATTGCGCACCTGCGGACGATTAATGGTGATTTTTGCAATACCGTCGGTGGATTTTTCATAACGAATGTCGGTGTAACCCTCCGAGCAGTCGTGCCATTCTACCGGTGCGTAAAGCATTGTTTCATCAGGATAGATCATAGTGTGTCCTTTAGTCAGAGACGCAGAATCTGAGCCAGACTGTCTACCACGCCAGCGGGGTTTTCCCGATGCGCGTTGTGTCCGGCGTTACGAATAACATGGCATGTCGCCGCCACTTCCTGCGCCAGGGCGCGGAATTTGCTGTCGCGTTCGCCACATAAATAATAAAACGGAAATGCCAGCGCGTTGAGCGCCTCGCGTAAATCCGGCTGGGCGGCAAGCGATGTCGCCTCCAGCATCGCAGCCAGCGTTTCGCCGTTATTCTGGCTACGCAGCGCCGTCAGCGCCTGCCTTTGCTGCGCCGTCAGCGAGGCGAACACCGGCTGCTGATACCAGTCGTGAAAAACCTCAGTCAGGGGTTCACGACGAAAACGCTCTGCCCAGCGCCCGTCGGACAATCGTCTTTCAGCGCGCGCCTGTTCATTTTGCAGCCCCGGATGACCGCCTTCAACCACCAGGCCGCACAGGCCGGGTATTCCCTGGCAGGCTGCCATCATCGCCACCCGGCCGCCAAGAGAGTATCCCACCAACCAAAACTTTAGTATGTTGTAACTAATTAACGTGGCGCGCAGTAATCTGATGACATCGGCAAAGCCGCCGACCGGAATAGCCGCAGATCCGCCATGTCCCGGTAAGTCAATATAGAGCCGCGAACAGCCGTGAAACTGTTCGCCAACCGGCTGCCATTCACGGCAATCGCCAGAAAAACCGTGCAGGAAAACCAGTGAGGGCGCCCCAGGCTGTCCGGGCATGTGCTGCGCGTGCAACATCATAGATGGCTTACCTGAGCCAAAAGTTGCTGCAACGTCTGCGCGCCGTCCGTATCGTTTACCACCAGCTCAATCACCGTTGTCGCCGGGGTTCGCCACGCGCCAGCCAGCGCAGACTCCAGCTCTTCCCAGTTTTCCGGGCGATGATAGCGCAGGTTAAACATGGCGGCCGCATGGTCAAAATGGACGTTTTGCGGCATCAAATAAAAGCGCTCGCGTTTGCTTTGCGGCGTCGGCAGCAGGGAAAAGATCTGCCCGCCGTTATTGTTGACCACAATCAACACAAACGGCGCAGATACCTGACGTAGTAACGCCAGCGCGTTAAGATCGTACAGCGCGGATAAATCGCCGACGATAGCCAGCGTCGATTTGGCGCTGGCGCGCTGCACGCCTGCCGCCGTGGAAAGCAGGCCGTCAATGCCGCTCGCCCCGCGATTGCTGTATACCGGATAGCCAGCCGGCAACTGTGACAGCGCGTCGATCAGACGCACCACCAGACTATTGCCCACGAACAATTGCCCCTGCTCCGGCAGATAGTCGCGGATACGGTGCGCCAGCTGCGCTTCGCCAAAGGTGTCTCGCTGCGCGACCACCCGTTGCCACGCCAGTTCCGCCAGACGCGGGATCTCTACACACCACGGTTTACGTTTTTCCGCCGGATGCAGTTCCAGCCAGTCGGCGATTTTCGCTACCAGTCTGCGTCCACGATGGTGCGCAGGGTCCAGACGACCTTCAATATTGTCGATTACCCAGTACTCTTCCGGCTCGCAGGTTGCCTGCCATTGCAGTAAGCGTTTTCCGGTAAGGCTACTGCCAAGCTGGACGACAATTTGCGCCTGCTGCAGTTCGGTCACCGCTTTGGCGTTGCCGAGCCACAGGTCGGCGCACGGCAGCGGCTGCCCGGTTTGCGACAATACGTCGCCAATTAATGGCCATCCCAGAGTTTGCGCCCACTGCGCCACTTTTTTGCCTTCTTCCGCGCTCATACGCCCAGCGACGACAACGCCGCGTTTTTGTCGCCAGAAGAACCAGTCGCGCTGTTTGTCGCTTTCCAGTCGACGCGCTTCGCGCAGCCAGGGTTTTTCATCCTGCCACCAGTCGCCGAGACGCTGCTGCCAGACCAGACCGGTGTCATTCATATCGCCATACAGCGGTTCGGCAAAAGGACAGTTAATGTGCAGCGCGCCCGCATGAAGCATGGCGAGCGCATTGTCGATGGTCGACACCAGCCAGCGCGCCGGAATGTCCTGCGTGGGACGCGGCAACGACAAAGTTTGGGAGGGGTGCGAGGCAAACATCCCCGCCTGACGGATCGCCTGGTTGGCGCCGCAGTCAATCAGCTCTGGCGGGCGATCGGCGGTAAGTAAAATGAGCTTCTCGCCCGTCAGCCCCGCCTCAATCAACGCCGGATAGAGGTTCGCCACGGCGGTACCTGAAGTGACAATAACGGCAACCGGCTGTTGGCTGACTTTCGCCAGCCCTAACGCCAGATGACCAAGCCCACGCTCATCAAAGTGCGTATGGTGAATAAAAGCAGGATTCTCTGCCGCCGCCAACGTGAGCGGCGTGGAACGGGAACCAGGGGCGATACAAACATGCCTGACGCCATGACGGGTTAAGGCTTCCAGGATGACCGCCGCCCAGCGCCGGTTAAATGCACTTACTGACATGAGTTTGTCCGGTATCAATCATTGGGACTAAGTATAAAGAGCTGCAAAAATGGATTATTGATATGGGTCGGGAATATGTGACTCATTACGCATCCATCTGCAATAAGGTACGTAATCCGGCCGCTTTATTATCTATTTCCTGCCATTCCTGTTCCGGATCGGAGCCGCGGACGATTCCCGCGCCGGCATACAATCGCACCACATTGGCCGTCACTTTGGCTGAACGTAACGTCACGCAAAACTCACTTTGCCGCGTGGAGAGATAGCCTGCCGACCCGGCATACCATTCACGTTCGAACGGCTCATGTTGTTCTATAAAACAACGCGCGGGTTCACGAGGGATCCCGGCGACCGCTGCGGTAGGCTGTAACTGGTGCAGGCAGAGCGTGTCGTCCGCCTGATTAAGCGCCGTCCAGATACAGCGGCGCAAATGCTGTACCTTGCGCAGTCTGAGCACCTGCGGCGGCAGCACATCCAGCGAGTGGGTGCAGTTTTGCAGTCGCTGGCAGATGTCTTCGACAACCAGCATATTTTCTCGCTGGTTTTTATCGTCTTTCATTAACCATTCGCCAAGCTGCCAGGCTTTATGGTTATCCGGATGGTTCGCCACCGTCCCGGCCAGCGCTTCGGTACGCAGCGCCGTTTCACGCCGCCGCCAGAGCCGCTCCGGCGATGATCCCAAAAAGGCGGTATCAGCGGAAAAAGCCATAAAAAAGTGGTAGCAGTTGAGATTTAAACGACGACTGGACGCCATCATCGCGGCGGCATTGACCGGACGGGAGAATTGTAAGTCGGTGGCCCGCGCCAGCACAACTTTATCAAACGCCTCTTGCGCAATGGTGTGGGTGGCCTGCTGAATCAGCTTCACCCAACCGTCTTTGTCCGGCCAGTGTTGTTCGCTCGTGAGCGAAAGGCGTAGCGCCGGAACAGGCTTAATGCCGACCAGAGAAGCGAGAAACGCTTTCGCCTGGCGCGCATCATCGCGTAGCGAAACGTCACTGTGCAGATGTAAGCGTAAGGTCGCCGTACCCCCGCTACGTCGCCACTCCAGCCGCGGCAGCAATAAGTAGCCCTCTTTCGGCTCGAACGCATTCAGCCCCCAAATACGCAGGTCAGGCTGCGCGTGCTGACGTAAAAACCGTTGCGCCAGATCGAGCGATGAAAAAACGGTGATTGCCCCGAGAACGGCAGCTTCTTCGTCGCCATTGCGCTGTTGCCAGTAGAATTGCGGAAAGGATGACTGGCTGGCCAGCCAGCTCAATGCATCGAAGGCATCGTTTAAAGGGAAAGGCGCATCGAAAACGCAAAGCCCTGGCGTCGCCGGTATCTCTTGCGATAGCTGACGCGTCAGATTTTCCAGCGCAGTAGTAATAGAATGCACGCGGCCCCTCCCTGTTAAAAACCCCACATTATACGGGGTACTGCCCTAAAAAAGCAGTACCTCATTTAGGGAGGGTTGCAATTCTGTTCAGTAGGGGGATTTAGCGCCGCGCCAGCAGCAGTCCAAGTACCAGTCCTACCGCCGCGCCTACGCCAATACCCTGCCAGGGTTTTTCATGAACGTAGTCATCCGCTTTATAAACGGCCTGCTTTGCCCGGTAATAATAGCTATCCGACGCATGGCTTACGCGGTTTTTCACCTCTTCCAGCGCTTGTTCCGCGCGGGCTTTCAGCTCAATGTATTTTTGATCGGCGGGATCGCCTGAGGAACGTAAAATCTCTTCCAGCGTTTCGCTGAGCAAAGTCAGATCATCATCAACACGTGATTCACCAAATTGATATGACATTCTCATTCTCCGTTGTGTTAACACCTGCTCCTAACTATAGTCAACGGTTTCGGTTTATGCCTGATGAACCTCCCGCGCCATTCCCCGGTGCGGAATGCCGTCTTCGTCATAAACATCGGTAACCGGAATAAAACCAAACCGCGCATAAAAAGGTTGTAGATGCGCCTGCGCCCCCAGATATAGCGGCTTATCCGGCCAGTGCCGCCCACAAGATTCCAGCGTTTTCGCCATTAATTGCTGGCCCAGTTTCGCCCCTCGCCAGGCATCGCTGACGATCACCCGGCCAATGACAACCGGGTCTGATTCGTTATCGCTTTTCAGAATCCTCGCATACGCCACCAGCTCATCCTGATGCCAGCCCAGAATATGCCGATTGTCGCCGACTAAATCATCGCCATCCACATCCAGGTAAGGACAGCGCTGTTCTACCACAAAGACCGCGCAGCGCAATTTGAGTAACGCGTAAAGTTGAGGAACGGTAAGTTCGCTATGGTGGAGATCCTGCCAGTCAATCATGATGCGCTCCTGTGTTGTGGTAATCTTGGGTTAAACGATAACCAAACGTGTATGGACAAGATGGAATTAATTTTTTTAGGTACGTCCGCAGGCGTTCCCACGCGCTCACGCAATGTAACGGCAATTTTATTACATCTGCAACATCCAACGCAGCCGGGAGTATGGCTTTTTGATTGCGGCGAAGGGACACAGCATCAAATGCTTAATACCGCGTTTCATCCCGGTAAGCTTGAGCGCATTTTTATCAGCCATCTTCACGGCGATCATCTGTTTGGCCTGCCGGGTCTGCTATGCAGCCGGTCGATGGCGGGGAACCCCCATCCGCTAACCGTATACGGGCCTCAAGGCGTGCGTGAGTTTATTGCAACCACACTGCGTCTTAGCGGTTCATGGACCGATTTTCCGTTGCAAATTGAAGAAATTAGCGCAGGCGATATTCTTGACGACGGTCTGCGTAAAGTGACCGCATTCAGGCTGGAGCATCCACTGGAGTGCTACGGATATCGCGTTGTTGAACATGACAAGCCTGGCGCGCTGAATGCCAGGGCGTTAAAAGCCGCAGGCGTTACGCCCGGCCCGCTGTTTCAGGCGTTGAAGGCAGGAAAAACCGTCACGCTTGCCGATGGAAGGCAGATCAATGGCGCCGACTACCTTGCTCCCGCCGTGGCCGGGAAATCAGTGGCGATTTTCGGCGATACCGCGCCCTGCGAGGCCGCCCTCGCGCTGGCGCAAGGTGTGGATGTGATGGTCCATGAAACCACGCTGGATGCGTCAATGGAGGAGAAAGCCAACGCTCGCGGACACAGCTCCACCCGTCAAACCGCGACGCTGGCGCGGGAAGCTGCCGTCGGTCGGCTGATCATGACCCATATTAGCTCACGCTATGACGATAAAGGCTGTCAGCGCTTACTGGCGGAATGCCGCGCTATTTTCCCGGCGACGGAGCTGGCTTACGATTTTTCTGTTTTCCCGGTTTAGCGCTCCATTTTTTGTCCTCATTGCCGATAACACTAAAAAAGGCAGGCTTTCATAATGAGGTTAGGATGGACAATTTTCAGAAAGATATTGATGACAGGGCCAATTTAACCCTGTCCAACCGTTTTGAACTGCTGTTATTCCGTCTTGGTACATCGCTGCATGAACAGAAGTCAGAGCTGTTCGGCATCAATGTATTTAAGCTGCGCGAAATCGTACCAATGCCCGCCTTTACGCGCCCGGCAGGCATGAAAGCGCCGCTATTGGGCATGGTCAATATTCGGGATCAGGTCATTCCAGTGATTGATTTGCCAGCGGTAGCGGGCTGCAAGCCGGAAACCGGGCTGAATATTTTGCTGATCACCGAATATGCGCGCAGCGTACAGGCATTTGCCGTCGAGTCGGTGGAAAATATTATGCGTCTTGACTGGCAACAGGTGCATACCGCCGAGAAAGCCGTCAACGGTCGCTACATCACCAGTATTGCCTGCCTGGATGATAACAAAGAAACCAACAACCTGGCGCTGGTGCTCGACGTTGAGCAGATCCTTTATGATATTGTCCCCTCCAGCCACGATCTGCGCGCCACCAATCTGAAGACCAATAAATTTTATATTACCCCTAGCGCGGTAGCCATTGTGGCGGAAGACTCCAAAGTCGCCCGCGCGATGCTGGAAAAAGGGCTGAACGCGATGGGAATTCCGCACCAGATGCATGTGACCGGCAAGGATGCATGGGAGAGAATCCAGCAACTGGCGCAGGAAGCGGAGGCCGAAGGTAAGCCAATTAGCGAGAAAATCGCGCTGGTCCTGACAGATCTTGAGATGCCGGAGATGGATGGCTTTACGTTAACGCGTAAAATTAAAGCCGATGAACGGCTGAAAAAGATCCCGGTCGTTATCCACTCTTCCCTTTCCGGCAGCGCCAATGAAGATCATATACGTAAAGTGCAGGCCGACGGCTACGTGGCCAAGTTTGAGATTAACGAACTCTCTTCGGTCATTCAGGAAGTGCTGGAGCGCGCAGCAACAAACAGCCAGGGACCACTGATCAGCCGCAAAAGCGCCTGACGTAACAGGGGATGCCTACAGTACAGGCATCCCCTGACGCTTAGTGAGACAAGCCTTCCGCCAGTTTTACCAGTTTAATAAACTCCGCGCGATAGCCTTGTCTATCTTCCCCGCGCGCCTGTTCACCCCATTTAATAATTTGCGGCCAGGTCGTATCTGCCAGCGTTTCTGAGCCACGCAGTTTTTGCCCGAAAGCCGCTACCGCCGCGCGGAAACGAAAATCTTCAGAGGCGTCAGCAAAGATCGGCATCTTTCCCATAACGACCGGGAACTCGGCTAATGTACTTTCGCTGCCCTGCGGCGCTTTCCAGCGCAATTTGATCCACGCCAGCTCGCTTGATTTTGTTGGCTTTGAGGCGGCTTTGTCCTGAGCGTAGCGCAGTTTATCCACCGAGGCTTTCTGCCCGTTAAGCGTCAGTTCAAAGAATAGCGTGACGTGTTTACCCGCGCCGATATCACCGGCATCAACCTTATCGTTATTGAAATCCTCGTCGCGCAGTTGGCGTTTTTCATAACCAATCTGCCGGTACTCAGTCACCCACTGCGGATTAAATTCGATTTGCGATTTTACATCTTTGGCAACGGTGACCAGCGTTTGATGCATCTCATCCTTGAGGACTTTTTGCGCCTCGGAGAGGGAGTCGATGTAGCTGTAATTGCCGTTACCCACATCAGCAATTCTCACCATCATGGCTTCGTTGAAATTGTCATCGCCGACGCCCAGCGTAGATAAGGTAATACCTTTCTCGCGCTCTTTTTTTACCAGAGCTTCGATGTCTTTGGGATCGGTAATACCGAGGTTAAAATCACCGTCGGTGGTCAACAAAATGCGGTTAACGCCGCCTTTGATAAACCCTTTTTCGGCCTGCTCGTAGGCTAGTCGTAATCCCGCTTCACCACCGGTACTCCCGTAAGCATCCAGATTATCAATTGCCGCTTTAATCGCGGTTGTGTTATTTCCCGCTGTAGACGCCAGCGCGACGTGAGTGCCGCCCGCGTAGGTCACAATCGTGATGTTATCCTGCGCACGCAGATCGTTCACCAGCAGTTTTAGCGCCGACTGGATCAGCGGCAGGCGTTCCGCTGGCTGCATAGAGCCGGAAGTATCAATGAGAAAAACCAGGTTGGCAGGTGGCAGTTCACTGGTCTGCATGTCCCGGGCCTGAACATCAACTTTTAATAGCGTACGCTGCGCGTTCCACGGCGAGGGAGCCAGTTCGTATTTAACCGCAAATGGCATCGGTATACAGGCCGCAATGGGTTTCGTGTTATCCTGCTTATCCGCAACGGGCTGAGGGGCGGGAAAGTAGTTGAGCATCTCTTCTACCCGCACGGCTTCCGGCGGCGGCAGTTGTCCCTGATTCAGAAAGCGCCGCACGTTAGCGTAGCTGCCAGTGTCTACATCCAGACTAAACGTGGCGAGCGGCGCCTGACTTACCTGTTTAATCGGATTTTCATCGTAGTGTTCGTAACGCGCGGTCCCCATTACATTACCGCCTTGTGCAGCGAACGCTTTTGGTGCCGCGGCACGTGTCTGCATTACATATTGCGGTGCTTCGGCTGTTGCCAGAGATGCCGCTTTGGCATCTGCCAGGGCTTTGGCTTCAGCATATTCGGCTGCTTTTTTCGCAGCCTGTTGGGCGGCCTCGGCTTGTCTTTTCTGGACAGTGTCATCCCCGGCCTGAGCGCTATTTTCTTTCTGGATAGTCCGCTTCTGTTTTAACTCAGCCGGATTATTTCCCTGCGGGTCGGAGGGCTCCGGCCCACAGCCCGAGAGAATAACCCCACCCAACAACAGCATTAATGTTTTTCCGTTAAGCATACAAATTCCTTTTCAATTATATTCGGGTAATTCTCTGCAGATGTCCTGCATTATATTCCGCTTTACTTTTATTATCAGCATGACGAAAGTAGAAAATAATTTTACCTGCGTTAATAGCCACCAATAATAAAAAAGATAATTATATTTTTGAGGTAAATAATATTTACGTTTAAGATGAACGGCTTAATCAGTTGCTGGCGTTCGACCCACAGATTCTGCGTGAAGAACACTATTTACAGGTGACCGATTTACCAAAAGTGAATATATAAGATGGGGGACTATCTGCACTGTGCCCTCGCCGATACTTCCTTTTACAACCCACCAAACAGCAATCCATTAAGCCGTGCCGACACTCACGTTATTGATGGAAAGATATTATATGCTGCCGTCACATGAAATAATGAACTGAGCGCGATCGGACGCCTTGAAAAACGCTAACAGAAATACGCTTCAGATCAAATTTTTCCCATTGAAGTCGATGAGATAGACATTTATCCGGGAAACGGGTCACGAAAACAGTTGGGAGAGTTGTTCCACTGCCTGATGCAAGAAATGGACAAACTGCTGAGTTTTTATCAGCGATGCCTGAGAAATGACAGTCACGTTATAATTTTTATAGCGGAGTAATGGGCCATATGTTTATCACTTCGACAATTATTGTGAATTACCCATATGAAACCGCTGGCGCTTACGGAACCGCCCAACATCCGGCTCTTCGTTCGTCGGGACGTGTTGGGTATGAATTTGGGTTAGCTTCGCTCCACCCAACCTACGCCACTAATACAACGTTGATGCCGGATGGCGACTACGCCTTATCCGGCATCTGGTTCTGTGTTCGTTGAAAAAGTGTTGGGTTTCGGCTACGCCTCACCCAACGAGTCTATGGTCTCTATGCGTCACAGGTTTTCATAAGTTGGATGCAATCCAACATTTAGAGGCTCCGGTGTTGCTCATCAGCCTCAACCGCCGATAAATCGGCGGTTATTGACATCATCAACGCGGCATTACATCAGCGGCATCGCCAGTTGCACAAGGCTAATCAGCGGCTGCGGCCAGACGCCCAGTACCAACACCAGCAACGCGGAGATCAGCACCACGATACCGCCTGCGCTGTACTGCCAGTTTGTCGGCGCGTCGCGTCCCGGTTGCTGCGGCGCGTGCAGGTAGAGACTCACCGCAACGCGCAGGTAGTAGTACAAACCAATCGCGGAACCCACCACCACGGCGGCGACCAGCCACCACAGGCTGGCCTGAACGCCGACCGCCAGCACGTAGAATTTGCCGATAAAGCCCAGCGTCATTGGGATACCTGCCAGCGACAGCATCATCACCGTCATCACCGCGGCAAGAACCGGACGGTGCCAGAACAGACCACGGTAAGAGTACAGGGAGTCGGCATCCGGGCCGCGGAACGGGCTGGACATCAGGCTGACCACGCCAAACGCGCCGAGGCTGCTGAACAGATAACCGGCCAGATAAACGCCTACCGCTTCCATCGACATCTCGCCGCTCTGCAGGGCAATCAGCGCCACCAGCAGATAGCCGAGGTGAGAGATAGAAGAGTAACCGAGCAGACGTTTGATGTTGGTCTGGCTCAGCGCCATCAGGTTACCGAAGATGATAGAGGCAAAGGCGATAATGCCCAGCACCACGCGTACCGCTTCGCTGTCGCCTACCGGCGCATACAGGAACAGACGCATCACCACGCCGAAGATAGCGATTTTGCTCGCCGTCGCCAGGAAGGTAGAAACCGGCGCAGGCGCGCCCTGGTAAACGTCTGGCGTCCACAGGTGGAACGGCACCAGAGAGAGTTTAAAGCCCAGACCGACAATCATCAGGCCAAAGCCCGCCAGCAGCAACGGCTCGTGCAGCATACCATCGCCGAGGCTCTTACCGAGCGCTTCGAAAGACAGGTTGCCGGACTGCGCATAGACCAGCGCCATCCCGAACAGCAGGAAAGACGAGGCGGCGGCGGAGAGGATGGTGTATTTGATACTGGCTTCCAGCGAGCGTTTCTGGCGGAAAGCATAACCAATCAGGCCGAACAGCGGCAGTGAGATCAGTTCAATACCGAGGAACAGCGCCGCCAGATGGTTGGCGTTCGCCAGCAGAATTCCGCCCAGGCTGGCGATTAACACCAGCAGGTAGAACTCTTCCCGGTTGTCGTCGTAACCTTCCAGCCACGGGTAAGCAAAGGTACAGGTGGCAAGACTCGCCAGCAGCACCAGCCCGGTATAGAGCATGGCGAAACCGTCAACCCGCATCAGCGGGGTGACGTCCATGGCGCCCGCCTGGCCGACAAACCAAAGCGAAACCAGAGCAGCGTTAAGCCCAATGACCGACAGCGTGGCATTGAGGAAGTGATTGCGTCGCCACGCAATGGAGAGCATCACAACCACCACCGTCAAGCCGACGATCAGCAGCGGTAGCAGCGCAATCAGGTGTTGTGGAGTTATTGTCATGGCGATTTACGGCCTTGTAGTAGTAACGGAATTAACAAACCACTGCTGGATGTTGCTCATCGCAGAATGCGAGGTATCCAGAATCGGCTGCGGATAGAAGCCAAGCAGTACCAGAAGCACCACCAGCAACAGAATGATAAACAGCTCGCGCAGCGACATCCCTGGCAGTTCTACACTGGCAATCTGGCTCTTCGCCTTACCAAAGTAAGCGCGATGCAGCATCGCCAGCGAGTATACAGAGGCGAATACCAGCCCAAAGGTGGAGATCACGGTAATCACCGGCACCACCTGGTAGCTGCCGAACAGAATCATAAATTCGCCGACAAAGTTACCGGTGCCCGGCATCCCGAGCGTCGCCACCGCAAAGAACATGGACAGCGCAGGCAACCATTTCATTTTGCCCCACAGGCCGCCCATCATACGCATGTCACGCGTATGCAGACGTTCGTACAACTGGCCACACAGAATGAACAGACCCGCCGCGGACAAACCGTGCGCAATCATCTGAATCACCGCGCCCTGGTACGCCAGCTGACTGCCGGTGTAGATAGCGATCAGCACGAAGCCCATGTGGGAAACGGAGGTATAGGCAATCAGGCGCTTGATGTCGTATTGGGTAAAGGCCATCCACGCGCCGTAGAAAATGCCGATAACGCCCAGCCACATGGCGATAGGCGCAAACTCCGCCGACGCGTTCGGGAACAATGGCAGGGAGAAACGCAGCAGACCGTAAGCGGCGGTTTTCAGCAAGATACCGGCCAGGTCGACGGAACCGGCGGTCGGCGCCTGGGAGTGCGCATCCGGCAGCCAGCCATGCAGCGGAACCACCGGCATTTTCACCGCGAAGGCGATGAAGAAGCCCAGCATCAGCAGATATTCCACACCGTGGGACATCGGCGTATTCAGCAGCTCTTCATAGTTGAAGGTCCACACGCCGGTCGCGTTGTAGTGCACAAAGACCAGCGCCAGGATGGCAATCAGCATCACCAGACCACTCGCCTGGGTGTAGATGAAGAACTTGGTCGCCGCCGTGATACGCGTTTTCCCGTCAGAAGCTTTGTGGCCCCACAGCGCTATCAGGAAGTACATCGGCACCAGCATCATTTCCCAGAAGAAGAAGAACAGGAACATGTCGATGGCCAGGAACACGCCGATAACGCCGCCTAAGATCCACATCAGGTTCAGGTGGAAGAAGCCCTGATATTTTTCGATTTCTCGCCAGGAGCAAAGCACCGCCAGAACGCCGAGCAGGCCGGTCAGCACCACCATTAGCAGCGACAGTCCGTCGAGCGCCAGATGGATAGAGATGCCAAAACGCGGGATCCACGGCAGGACAAATTCAGATTGCCACTGTGGAATACCGGCGGATTGCGTCAGTGAGTAGCCGCCCTGCAACCACAATTGCAGACCGAGCGCCAGCGTCAGCCCCATGGTAATCAGCGCTATCCAGCGCGGCACCTTCACGCCAAAGCGTTCGGTCTGCCAGCATAGAAAGCCGCCGATAAAGGGGATTAATATCAACCAGGGTAATAACATAGCTAAGTATGTCCCTTATATTTACTCCTGCTCAGGCTATCTCACTCGTCAGCCCAAATCCTGCCAGTGCTCACACAAAACGCAGCGCGTTTTGAACGTCCGTAAGGACGGCCCCGTAGGGGTGAGCTTCGCGAATCATCCTCACGTACTTCAGTACGCTCCGGTTGCTGTGCGCTGGCGGTATCCGGTCTGACTTCGCCGATGACGCCTGTACTTCAGGAACAGATTTTCAACGAATTCTAAAAATTATTTTTGGGTTTGTAGGCCGGATAAGCACTGCGCCATCCGGCAGTCGTTCATCCAGCCAACAAACTCAACGCAGTACCATCAACAGTGCCAGCACAACGACAGCGCCGATGCTCATGGATGCCACATACCAGCGCAAATAACCGTTCTCGCTCAGTACCAGGCCTTTGCCTGCAAAACGGGAAAGGATAGCCGGAATGTTCATCAACGCATTAAGCGGGTCGCGCTTCAGCAGCCAGGCGATACCGAGGAATGGCTTGACGAATACTTTGTCGTACAGCCAGTCAAAGCCCCAGGCGTTATACCACCAGGTCCCCAGCAGGCGGCCCGGCGCGCTGTTGGCGATCGACGTCACCAGCGTGCGTTTACCCAGCCACAGCCATGCGGCAATCAGGATGCCGGCAATCGCCACTACGCCAGAGGTAATTTCCAGCGTCATGACGCGACCATGCGCCAGTTCAGTTGTCTGCGGCAGCACCCCCTGCAGCGGCGGCACAATCAGCGCGCCAACAAAGGTAGACAGAATCATCAGGACAATCAGCGGCAGATGGTGGGTAATCCCCTTCCCTGCATGAGCATGAATTTGTTCTTTCCCGTGGAATACGATGAAAATCATCCGGAAGGTGTACAGCGAGGTCATGAACGCGCCGACCAGACCCGCCACCATCAGATTGATATGACCGTTCGCCATCGCCCCGGCCAGGATCTCATCCTTACTGAAGAAGCCCGCAGTGACCAGCGGCAGCGCCGACAGCGCCGCGCCCCCCACCAGGAAGCAGGCATACACCAGTGGAATGGACTTACGCAGACCGCCCATCTTAAAGATGTTCTGTTCGTGATGGCAGGCCAGAATTACCGAGCCGGAGGCCAGGAACAGCAGCGCTTTAAAGAAGGCGTGCGTCATCAGGTGGAAAATCGCCGCATCCCACGCCTGCACGCCAAGCGCCAGGAACATGTAGCCAATCTGGCTCATGGTGGAATAGGCCAGCACGCGTTTGATATCGGTCTGCACCAGCGCGGCGAAACCCGCCATGACCAGCGTAATCGCCCCGATAATGCCCACCAGATGCAGAATTTCCGGGGTCATCAGGAACAGGCCATGCGTGCGTGCGATCAGGTAGACACCGGCGGTAACCATGGTGGCGGCGTGGATCAGCGCGGAGACCGGCGTCGGACCGGCCATCGCGTCGGCAAGCCAGGTCTGCAACGGTAGCTGCGCAGATTTACCGACCGCGCCGCCCAGCAGCATCAGCGTCGCCCACATCAGCATGTTGTTGCCGTCAGCAAAGTGCGCTGGCGCCAGCTCGACCATTTCGCGGAAGTTCAGCGTGCCCAGTTCGTTGTAGAGAATGAACAGCGCGAAGGCGAGGAACACGTCACCGACACGGGTCACCACGAAGGCTTTCATTGCCGCTGCGCCATTCTTCGGATCGCTGTAATAGAAGCCGATCAACAGATAAGAGCACAGGCCCACGCCTTCCCAGCCGAGGTACATCAACAGCAGGTTATCGGACAGCACCAGAACAACCATGCTGGCGATAAACAGGTTGGTATAAGCGAAGAAGCGAGAGTAGCCCTCTTCCCCACGCATGTACCAGGACGCGAACATGTGGATCAGGAAGCCGACGCCGGTGACCACAGAGAGCATGGTCAGCGACAGGCCGTCCAGCACCAAATTAAAACCGATGTTGAAGTTACCGACCGACATCCACGTCCACAGCGGCTGGCTGAACGCCTGTTTGCCGTTGGCGAAGAAATCCATCCCGACAAACGCTGTCACCAACGCCGCCAGACCAACGGAGCCCACGCCAATGGTCGCGGAGAGATTTTCCGACCAGCGTCCGCGAGAGAACGCCAGCAGTACAAAGCCAATCAATGGCAGAATAATGGTTAAGGCAAGCATGTTCATCCACGCATCTCACTTACTGAATCGATGTTCAGGTTCTGGCGACGGCGATGGAGTTGCAGCAACAGTGCAAGTCCAATACTCGCTTCCGCAGCCGCAAGGCTGATGGCGAGAATGTACATCACCTGACCATCGGTCTGGCCCCAGTAGCTCCCGGCGACCACAAAGGCCAGCGCGGAGGCGTTAATCATGATTTCCAGCCCGATCAGCATAAACAGCAGATTGCGGCGGATAACCAGACCGGTTAAACCCAGGACGAATAAAATCGCAGCGAGGATCAGTCCATGTGTTAAGGGGATCATGCGCGCTCCTCCGTTTTTCTTTTCACGCGGTCATCGGTGCGGTTGCTTAGCACTTCGCCCGCACGCTCTTCACGACCGACGTGGAACGCCACCACCAGGCCTGCCAGCAGCAGCATAGACGCCAGTTCGACCGCCAGAACATAAGGCCCGAACAGCGTAATGCCCACCGCTTTCGCGCTAATCGGCGTGCCGTCGATGCCCTGGTCGTTAACGCCCAGAATGGCGTACACAATAACCGCCAGCATAATGGCCGACAAAACCGCCGGACCAATCCACACCTGCGGTTTCAGCCACTGGCGTTCCTGTTCGATTTCGCTGCCGCCGAGGTTGAGCATCATCACCACGAACACAAACAGCACCATGATGGCGCCTGCGTAGACGATAATTTCCAGCGCACCGGCAAAATAAGCGCCCAGCGAAAAGAACACCCCGGAAATCGCCAGTAGCGATATCACCAGATACAACAGCGCGTGTACCGGATTGGTATGGGTGATCACTCGCAGGGTCGCGAGGATGGCTATCAGGCCACAGATATAAAAAGCGAATTCCATTGCCCTCTCCTTACGGTAACAGGCTCTTGACGTCGATAGGCTTGGCTTCGTTCTCTGCTTCGCCTTTATCTTTGCCGTCGATTGCCATACCCGCCATCCGGTAGAAGTTATATTCCGGGTATTTGCCCGGACCGGAAATCAGCAGATCCTCTTTTTCGTACACCAGATCCTGACGTTTGTATTCGCCCAGTTCGAAGTCCGGAGTCAACTGAATCGCCGTGGTCGGGCACGCTTCTTCGCACAGGCCGCAGAAGATGCAGCGTGAGAAGTTAATGCGGAAAAACTCCGGATACCAGCGGCCGTCTTTGGTCTCTGCTTTTTGCAGAGAGATACAGCCTACCGGACATGCTACCGCGCACAGGTTACAGGCAACGCAGCGCTCTTCACCGTCCGGGTCGCGCGTGAGCACGATACGACCACGGTAACGGGGCGGTAAATAGACCGGCTCTTCCGGATACATCCGCGTTTCGCGTTTGGCGAACGCATGCAGGCCGATCATCCAGATACTGCGTACCTGAGTGCCGAAACCTACTAATAATTCTTTTAAGGTCATGGTCTTTGTGTCCCTTATTGCGCCTGCCACAGAATGACAGCCGCCGTTACCAGCAAGTTGATGAGCGTCAGCGGCAGGCAAACTTTCCAGCCGAAGGACATTACCTGGTCATAACGCGGACGCGGTAACGACGCACGAATCAAAATGAACATCATCATGAAGAACGCGGTTTTCAGCGCGAACCAGACGAATGGCGGTAAGAACGGGCCATGCCAGCCACCGAAGAACAGCGTTACCATCAGCGCGGAAACGGTGACGATGCCGATGTACTCCCCCACGAAGAACAGACCGAATTTCATACCGGAATATTCGATGTGGTAACCGTCCGCCAGTTCCTGCTCGGCTTCCGGCTGGTCAAACGGGTGACGGTGACAGACCGCTACGCCCGCGATGGCGAAAGTAACAAACCCAAAGAATTGCGGAATCACGTTCCACAGATGCGCCTGGTTATTGACGATATCGGTCATATTAAATGAACCGGCCTGCGCCACCACGCCCATCAGGGAAAGACCAAGAAACACTTCGTAGCTCACCGTCTGAGCAGACGCGCGCATCGCGCCGAGCAGCGAGTATTTGTTGTTACTCGACCACCCGGCGAACAGTACCGCGTAAACCGCCAGACCGGCCATCATCAGGAAGAACAAAATCCCGATGTTTAAATCGGCCACCACCCAATTAGGGCTAACCGGCACAATGGCGAAGGAGAGCAGCAGCGAAGTAAACGCGATCATCGGCGCCAGGGTAAAGATGACGCGATCCGAGAATTTCGGGATCCAGTCTTCTTTAAAGAACATCTTGATCATATCCGCGACCAGCTGGAGCGAGCCGCCCCAGCCAACGCGGTTTGGTCCATAACGGTTCTGGAACAGACCCAGCAGACGACGTTCGCCAAAGCTCATGAAGGCCCCGCAGGTGACGACCACCAGCAGAATCACCACCGCTTTGAGAATGCTCAGCAGGATCTCAATCAGATCCGGTGTAATCCAACTCATTGTTGCGCCTCCCGCAGATCCTCAAGACGCGCGCCAGCCAGAACCGGCGCGATGCCAGGCATACCCATCGGCAGCCCTACCTGCCCTGCCGCTAACCCTTCAGAGATTTCAACCGGCAGCGTCACCGTATTGCCATCGTAGCTAAAGGAGACGCGCGTCCCGGCATTGACGCCCAACTTCGCGGCATCCGTCGGGTTAAGTTTGATATACGGCTGCGGCATACGGCTCTGGAAGACCGGAGAACGCTGAGACAATTCGTCGCTGCCAAACAGGTGGTAATACGGCGCAATACGCCACTGACCGTCCTGCGCCTGGAAGCTTGCCGGCACGGTAGTGAAATAATCCAGACCGCCCTCAGTCGCTTCAATCAAACGCACGCCCGGATCGCCGTGACGCAGTTTGCCGCCCACTTCATCCTGGAATTTGTTCCACGCCTGCGGGGAGTTCCAGCCCGGCGCCCAGGCGAACGGAATTTCAGATCGCGGGGCAGTCGGTTGGTTATTCCCTTCCATCGAGAAGGCGAACATGGTGTCTTTATCCTGCGGCTGACGTGGTTCATGCACGCTGATATTGGCGCGCATCGCCGTACGACCGCTGTAACGATGCGGTTCGCGCGCCAGCTTCTGCCCACGAATGCGGAAGGTCGCATCCGGCGCGGCGTCTTTAATGCCGGCAAATTGCGGCATAGCGGCAATGACCGCGTCGATCACGTGGTCAAGCTGAGTCCAGTCCACTTCGCGGTTTTCGACGGTGCTGTGCAGCGAATGCAGCCAGCGCCAGCTTTCCAGCATAATCGTCTTGTTATCGTAGTAGGCCGGATCATAAACCTGGAAGAAGCGCTGCGCGCGGCCTTCGTTGTTGATGACCGTACCATCGCTTTCGGCGAAGCTTGCCGCGGAAAGCACCAGATGCGCGTTTTCCATAATCGCCGTGCGCTGATGGTCAACCACCATCACCAGCGGCGCTTTGGCGAGCGCAGCGTTCACGCGCGTAGCGCTTGCATGACGGTGGAGATCGTTTTCCAGCACCACCACCGCGTCCGCGTTGCCGGTTTCCAGCTCGCCCAACGCATCGTCAAGCGAACCGCCGCCCATCATACCCAGCCCCATGCTGTTCACGGAGCGGGCAATCATAGTAATACCGACGTCGGCGCCACGGCCTTTCAGCGCTTTCGCCACGTTGGCGGCCGCCTGAATCACCTCACTGCTACCGGCGTTAGTGCCGGAGATAATCAGCGGTTTTTTCGCGCCGGCCAACGCCTGCACAATGACATCAATTTTGTTTTGCAAGTCGCTGTCGATACCGTCAACCGCAGGCGCTGTATTGTCCAGCGCATGGGCAATCGCAAAGCCCAGGCGCGCCTGATCTTCCACCGGCGCGCGATAGGTCCAGGCGGCGATATCATCCAGACGGGTGTCGTCCACGTTGGTCACGAACAGCGGATGTTTGGCACGCTGGCCGATGTTAAGGATGGCCGCAATCTGCCAGTCGGCCACTTTCTGCGCCGCCGCCATTTCACGCGCTTTACCTTTCACCGCCTGGCGTACCGCCAGCGCAACGCGCGCGCCGGTTTGGGTAACGTCTTCGCCCAGTACCAGTACCGCGTCATAAGATTCGATCTCCCGCAGCGCCGGGGTGTAAATGCCGCCTTCACGCAGCACTTTCAGCGCCAGTTGCAGACGTTCCTGCTCGCCGCGCGCGATACCGGTGTAGAAGTTTTCCGCACCAACCAGCTCACGCAGCGCAAAGTTGCTCTCAATGCTGGCGCGTGGCGAACCGATACCGATCACTTTCTTCGACTGGCGCAGAATATCCGCCGCGCCCTGCATCGCCTGCTCGGCGTTGAGAGTAATAAAGTCATCGCCGCGGCGCTGAACCGGCTGACGCGGACGGTCTTTCAGGTTCACATAGCCATAGCCGAAACGACCGCGGTCGCAGAGGAAGTAGTGGTTAACGGTACCGTTGTAACGGTTTTCGATACGGCGTAATTCGCCATAGCGCTCGCCCGGGCTGATGTTACAGCCGATGGAACACTGCTGGCAGATGCTCGGCGCAAACTGCATGTCCCATTTACGGTTGTAACGCTCGGAGTGCGTTTTATCGGTGAAGACGCCGGTCGGGCAAATCTCGACCAGGTTACCGGAGAATTCGCTTTCCAGCGTACCGTCTTCCGGACGCCCGAAGTAGACGTTGTCATGCGCGCCATAGACGCCCAGATCGGTGCCGTCGGCATAATCTTTGTAGTAACGCACACAACGGTAGCAGGCGATGCAGCGGTTCATTTCGTGAGAGATGAACGGCCCCAGATCCTGGTTGCGGTGGGTACGTTTGGTGAAACGGTAGCGACGGAAACTGTGACCCGTCATCACGGTCATATCCTGAAGATGGCAGTTACCGCCCTCTTCACAGACCGGACAGTCGTGCGGGTGGTTAGTCATCAGCCACTCCACCACGCTTTCACGGAATTGTTTCGCTTCTTCGTCGTCAATAGAGATAAAGGTACCGTCGGTGGCTGGCGTCATACAGGACATCACCAGGCGACCACGCGTATCTTCCGCGTTTTGGTATTGCTTCACCGCACACTGGCGGCAAGCACCGACGCTTCCCAGCGCCGGGTGCCAGCAAAAATACGGAATATCAAGGCCGAGGGACAGACATGCCTGTAGCAGGTTGTCCGCGCCGTTGACCTCGTATTCTTTGCCGTCTACATGAATCGTAGCCATTAGCATGCTTCCAAATTAAAAATCGTTAACTCACCAGCGCTCTTTGAGCAGGTTCGGCTGAATACCATTGATTAAATGGGTATTGCTGAACGGCTGCTTGATGCCAGCTTCGAATTCTTCGCGGAAATACTTAATTGCGCTTTGCAGTGGCTCAACCGCGCCCGGCGCATGCGCGCAGAAGGTTTTACCCGGTCCGAGGAAACGACACAGTTGCTCAAGTGTCTCGATATCCCCCGGCTGGCCTTCGCCACGCTCCAGCGCGCGCAGAATTTTCACGCTCCACGGCAGCCCGTCGCGGCATGGCGTACACCAGCCGCAGGATTCGCGGGCAAAGAACTCTTCCAGGTTACGCACCAGCGACACCATGCCGATTTCGTGGTCTACCGCCATCGCCAGCGCGGTGCCCAGACGGCTGCCTGCTTTACCGATGCTTTCGAACTCCATCGGCAGGTCAAGATGCGCCTCGGTCAGGAAGTCGGTTCCCGCCCCGCCAGGCTGCCAGGCTTTGAATTTCAGGCCATCGCGCATACCGCCCGCGTAGTCTTCGAGGATCTCGCGCGCGGTGGTGCCGAACGGTAATTCCCACAGTCCCGGATTCTTCACGCGACCTGAGAAGCCCATCAGCTTGGTACCCGCATCTTTGCTTTTCGAGATGTTCTGGTACCACTCCACGCCGTTGGCGAGGATTGCCGGGACGTTGCACAACGTTTCGACGTTATTCACACAGGTCGGTTTGCCCCATACGCCGGAGGTCGCCGGGAAGGGCGGCTTGGAGCGTGGGTTCGCGCGGCGGCCTTCGAGGGAGTTAATCAGCGCCGTTTCTTCACCACAGATGTAACGCCCTGCCCCGGTGTGGACAAACAGTTCAAAGTCGAACCCGGTGCCCATGATATTTTTGCCAAGCAGCCCGGCCTCGGTGGCTTCAGCAATCGCACGGCGCAGATGTACAGCCGCTTCGATATATTCGCCGCGCAGGAAGATGTAGCCGCGATACGCTTTCAGCGCGAACGCGGAGATCAGCATGCCTTCCACCAGCAGGTGCGGCAGCTGTTCCATCAGCAGACGGTCTTTATAGGTGCCCGGCTCCATTTCATCGGCGTTACACAGCAGGTAACGGATGTTCATGGATTCATCTTTCGGCATCAGGCTCCACTTCAGACCGGTGGAAAAGCCCGCGCCGCCGCGCCCTTTCAGACCGGCGTCTTTTACTTGGCTGACGATTTCATCCGGAGACAGGCCGGTCAGCGCCTTACGCGCGCCTTCGTAGCCGTTTTTGCTACGATATTCATCCAGCCAGACCGGCTGTTTGTCATCGCGCAGACGCCAGGTCAGCGGATGGGTTTCGGGAGTACGGATAACGTTTTTCATTTATACCGCTCCAGTAGTTCAGGAATGGCTTCCGGGGTCAGATGGCTGTGAGTATCCTCATCAATCATCATGTTCGGCCCTTTATCGCAATTCCCCAGGCAGCAGGTCGGCAGCAGCGTAAAGCGACCATCAAAGGTCGTCTGCCCCGGTTTGATGTTGAGATTTTTTTCCAGCGCGGCCTGAATCCCCTGATAGCCGGTGATATGGCACACCACGCTGTCGCAGTAGCGAATCACGTGGCGACCGACCGGCTGACGGAAGATCTGGCTGTAGAATGTGGCGACGCCTTCGACGTCGCTCGCCGGAATACCCAACACATCGGCAATAGCGTAGATCGCGCCGTCCGGCACCCAGCCACGCTGCTTCTGAACGATTTTCAGCGCTTCAATGGACGCCGCACGCGGGTCTTCGTAGTGGTGCTTCTCGTGCTCTATCGCTTCACGCTCTGCCGCACTCAGCTCAAAAGCCTCGGTTTGTGGTTGTTGATTCTCGTGCATAATTAGCGGTCCACATCTGACATAACAAAATCGATACTACCCAGATAGACAATCAGGTCGGAGACCAGGCTACCGCGGATCGCCGAGGGAATCTGCTGCAGGTGCGCAAAGCTCGGCGTGCGCACGCGGGTACGGTAGCTCATAGTGCTGCCGTCGCTGGTCAGGTAGTAACTGTTAATCCCCTTCGTCGCTTCCACCATCTGGAAGGACTCCTGCGCCGGCATCACCGGGCCCCAGGAGACCTGCAGGAAGTGGGTGATCAGGGTTTCGATATGTTGCAGCGTGCGCTCTTTCGGCGGCGGCGTGGTCAGCGGGTGATCCGCTTTGAACGGCCCTTCCGGCATGTTATCGAGGCACTGCTGAAGAATGCGCAGACTCTGGCGCAGCTCTTCCACTTTCAGCATCACGCGGGTATAGCAGTCGGAAACGCCGCCGCCCACCGGCACTTCAAAGTCAAAGTTTTCGTAGCCAGAGTATGGACGCCATTTACGTACGTCGAAGTCGATCCCGGTCGCGCGCAGCCCTGCGCCGGTGGTGCCCCACTCCAGCGCCTCTTTCGCGCCGTAAGCGGCAACGCCCTGCGAACGCCCTTTCAGAATAGTGTTACGCAGCGCGGCTTTCTCGTAAGAATCCAGACGCTTCGGCATCCACTCAAGGAACTCTCGCAGCAGGCGATCCCAACCGCGCGGCAAGTCGTGCGCGACGCCGCCGATACGGAACCAGGCCGGGTGCATACGGAAACCGGTAATGGCTTCCACCAGGTCATAAATTTTCTGCCGGTCGGTAAAGGCAAAGAAGACCGGCGTCATCGCGCCGACGTCCTGAATAAAGGTCGAGATGTACAGCAGATGACTGTTAATGCGGAACAGTTCGGAGAGCATCACGCGGATGACGTTCACACGATCCGGGACGGTGATCCCTGCCAACTTTTCTACCGCCAGCACGTACGGCATTTCATTGACGCAACCACCGAGGTATTCGATACGGTCGGTATAGGGAATGTAGCTATGCCAGGACTGGCGCTCGCCCATTTTTTCGGCGCCGCGGTGGTGATAGCCGATATCCGGCACGCAGTCGACGATTTCTTCACCGTCAAGTTGCAGGATAATACGAAACGCACCGTGCGCAGACGGGTGGTTCGGGCCGAGGTTGAGGAACATAAAGTCCTCGTTGTCAGTCCCGCGCTTCATCCCCCAGTCTTCCGGCTTAAAGGTCAGCGCTTCCATCTCCAGATCCTGCTTGGCTTTGGTCAGCTCAAACGGGTCGAATTCGGTCGCGCGCGCCGGATAATCTTTACGCAGCGGATGGCCTTCCCAGGTTTGCGGCATCATGATGCGCGTCAGGTGCGGGTGGCCTTCGATATCAATACCAAACATCTCCCAGGTCTCACGCTCGTACCAGTTGGCGTTAGGGAAAAGTTTAGTGAAGGTCGGCACGCGCAGGTCGTTTTCAGACAACGCCACCTTGAGCATGATATCGCGATTACGCTCAATGGAAATCAGGTGGTAGAAAACGGAAAAATCCGCGGCGGGTAACCCGTCACGGTGCGTACGCAGGCGTTCATCCATGCCGTGTAAGTCAAACAGCATGACGTAAGGTTTCGGCAGTTTCTTTAAGAAATCGCCAACCTCCAGTAGTTGTTCACGCTTGACCCAAACAACGGGGATACCGGTGCGGGTCGCCTGAACGGTAAAGGCATCCGGCCCAAAACGGTTGCGCAGTTCGCCGATAACCGGATCATCAAGATGATCGCGGGTACTCCATGCAGCGTCTTGCGCGGTTAAGTCGGTCATATTGTTCACCATTGCAAATGGTCCGTGGTGGTCGGCAGTGCTTCGCGCTATTAAAATAGTGGTTAGCGAAGTGAAGTGCTGCTGCCGACAGGCGCAAATTAAATCTCGTCCGGGGTACGCAGGTTCGTGACGGCAATACGCTCGCCGCGTTTACGTTCGCGTTCTGGCTGCATATTGGCGCGATACACGCCCTGATCGCCCACCACCCATGAGAGCGGACGGCGCTCTTTGCCAATCGATTCTTGCAGCAGCATCAACGCCTGCATATACGCTTCCGGACGCGGCGGACAGCCAGGGATATACACATCCACCGGGATGAACTTATCAACGCCCTGCACTACCGAATAAATATCGTACATGCCGCCGGAGTTGGCGCAGGCGCCCATAGAAATGACCCATTTTGGCTCCAGCATTTGGTCATACAGACGCTGAATAACCGGGGCCATTTTGGTAAAGCAGGTACCGGCCACCACCATCAGGTCAGCCTGACGTGGCGACGCACGCAGCACTTCCGCGCCGAAACGGGCAACGTCATGCACTGCGGTAAAAGAGGTCACCATCTCTACATAGCAGCAAGAAAGGCCGAAGTTGTAGGGCCAAATTGAGTTTTTACGGCCCCAGTTAACCATGTCATGCAGTTTGCCCATGAACACGTTTTTGTTAACTTCCTGCTCCAGGGGGTCGGTTACGATCTCCTGTTTTTGCAGGGGGTAACGGTCATTCTCACCGTTAGGATCTATGCGGGTGAGCGTATAATCCATCTTAATGCCTCGCGGTTAGCGTTGACGATTAGCGATACTGTTCGTTTCCGGGTTCATACGCTCGCGGCGTGAACGCGCGGGCGTCCAGTCCAACGCGCCAATACGCGCCAGATAAACCAGACCAGCCAGTAACACAAAAATAAAAATTGCAGCTTCCACAAAGCCAACCCAGCCGCTTTCGCGGATAGAAGTCGACCATGCGAACAGATACAGCGCTTCAACGTCGAAGATAACGAAGAACATGGCTACCAGGTAAAACTTGGCAGACAGGCGTAAGCGGGCGGTGCCGACCGAGTCGATACCTGATTCAAACGGAACGTTCTTGTGCCTCGCGCGTGCGCGACCGCCCAAAAACCAACCGCCTACCAGCATCAGGCAGCACAGGCCAATGGCAACGATAAGAAAGATAGCGAATGCCCAGTGATGAGCGATGACTTCAGTGGATGTTGACATACTCATTGCTTACTCATCAAAAGTAGCGCCAGTTCCTCTGCTCTTTACGGCAGATGGACGCCACATCGATTCATGGGGAGGAATAAAAAAAACCCTACAATTACTGTAGAAAATGATAAAAACAGCTAATTGATGTGGTTTTTTACTCCTTTCTATAACCTTTTGTCAACTTTAACAAAAGTTCCTTCACATTAATTTACATCAATTCATCATCATTAACATTAAGTGCCATCCTGGAGAAAATGACTCTTCGACCAGGGGGGATTTTATGTTGTTGAATCGTGTCCGTTGTGAAGCAAAAGAAATAACACACACCTATTTTGACAGGAATTTGTGAAGATGCCTCCCCCTAAATGGGAGTATTTTCTTGATCTGTGACACGCTTTTGTTAATTCACCCCCTAAAACAGCAACAATTTCTCTAGTTTTTTAACATGCAAATTCATAAAATGGATGTTCTGGTTATTTTTTGCCCACATTGAACTGCGAATCGCTACTGGCTGATTTACCGCAACTTTTACAATTTGTGCGGTTAAGCGCGTACAGATGGGCACAAAAAAAGAGCCACTGAGCGTTTTTTCATCGCCAGCGGCTCTTTTTTACATTTACGACTTAGCGCCTTTTGCCTGCGAGCTACTCAAAACCCCCTTCCACCATCAGCGGATCATCTCCGCCCTCTGCAGAAAACTGGTTGTAATGCCATGGGTTTTGATAGCTTTCCATCGCATGGAAAATCACCATCGCCAGCTCGTTCTGGCTATTGGGATCGCGGCACAACAGATATTCCGTATCCGGCAAAGGCGGTAATCCGTCTGCGGCGCCCAGCACGCGAAGGTCGGGACTCATCATTTCGACAGGTCGAGCCGTTACGCCAAGACCGGCTTTAACGGCCGCGCGTACCGCCGGTAATGTAGACGCCACATAGGCCAGCCGCCAGGGAATACCCGCTGCATTTAGCGTCTCCAGCACCATATCGCGGAATGGACTGGGATCGTCCAGCAGGACTAGTGGTACGGGCTCTCCCCTTTGCAAAACATACTCAGCCGCACAATACCAATGGGTGGGCGAGGTCCGCAAATTCAGACAGTCCAGCGAATGAGGTTGGTTAGTCGTCACCACCAAATCTACTTCCTGCGATTTAACCATGTCCACCATATAGGCGTTGCGTTTTACCCGTACATCAAGCGCGAGTTTCGGATAAACCGAGCTGATTCGGCTAAGCAAAAAAGGCAGGATAGTATCAGCTGATTCATCAGAAGCGCCGATTGTTAACACTCCCTGAAGATTACTGAACATTAATGATGAACACGCCTCATCATTAAAACGCAGGATTTTTCTGGCGTACCCCAGAAGCTGGATACCGTGTTCGGTCAAAAGTTTGTTACGACCATGGCGGGCGAACAATTCCTTTCCCACGAGTTGCTCAAGACGCTGCATTTGCTGACTGACCGCAGACTGAGTACGACATACCGCCGCCGCCGCCGCGGCGAAGGTGTTCAGATCGGCAACGGCCACGAACGTTCTCAGCAGATCGAGATCGAGGTTAATTATCGGACGATTTGCATTTATCATAATTTTTCACTTACTGGCGGGTCATATCGGGCTGACCTGGTTAATGCTGTGCATTCAGAAACAAGCAATTCCATTTGTAATGTGCATCCTTCGCAGTACCGCCTGGTTACCCAGGTAAATGTTAGAATGTAATTGAAAATACGACCAAAACACTTCTCTTACTTACTGATATAATACCAAATGCAACCGATCTGGATATATCAAAGAGAATGTGTCATACCTTTAGGCGTCTACAGATTTCTGCTAATGATGGACGTGTAAATCTTGTAACAGCGTCAAATAGTTTACCGAGACGCACAGATACAAAAACAATATATTGAACAATAGGTTATGTATAAAATCGCGTCATGATAATTAGCAGACAACGCAGACTACGCCCCCGTTTCGGATCATTATCTTAACCTAAAACCGCTATATTTATAAGTATTATTACGAATAATCTTAACCTGGGATATGTTATACTAATCGGACCAGAAAGATATTATTACGACTTTAGTAAATGCTTTTTAAATATTAAATAATAATTAATTAAGATTTCTACCATTCATTAATTATACTTAACAATAGTTTCACACCCCCCGCCGCCGGAAAGGTCTAACCTTCTCATTTTACCTTTAATACTCAGTATTTCCGAAATAGCCGACGCGACACTAATGATGAATGCTTATCTCTCATAAAACAGATAATTTCTGACAACATAAAAAACCACATTACGCGCAATCATATAGAATAAAACACTACACATACAGACAAAAATAGAAAATGCATCTAACCAAATGATTTTATGAAGTTTTAAACAGTACGAAAGCGCGTTAAAAATAAACAAAATCTTCTTCTGTTCACTCTTCAAAACTCACCGTCGTGGGAGTACATTGTTTCGTGCTGACTTCCACGGCAGGGAGTGGCAATAACAGCTAAAAGGTCAAGATTCATGTCCCCCATTGAAAAATCCAGCAAACTCGAAAATGTCTGTTATGACATTCGTGGCCCCGTTCTGAAAGAAGCGAAACGCCTTGAGGAAGAAGGTAATAAAGTTCTTAAACTGAATATCGGCAACCCCGCCCCCTTCGGATTCGAAGCGCCGGACGAAATTCTGGTCGATGTCATTCGTAATTTGCCGACGGCGCAAGGATATTGCGACTCGAAAGGGCTTTATTCCGCCCGTAAAGCGATTATGCAGCATTATCAGGCCCGTGGAATGCGCGATGTAACCGTGGAAGATATCTATATCGGTAACGGCGTTTCCGAGCTGATCGTTCAGGCGATGCAGGCGTTGCTTAACAGTGGCGATGAAATGCTGGTTCCCGCGCCCGATTATCCGTTATGGACAGCGGCGGTATCGCTCTCCAGCGGCAAGGCGGTACATTATCTTTGCGATGAATCTTCCGACTGGTTCCCGGACCTTGACGATATCCGCGCCAAAATCACCCCACGTACGCGTGGTATTGTCATTATTAATCCAAACAACCCTACTGGCGCCGTCTATTCTAAAGAATTGTTGATGGAAATTGTCAACATTGCGCGCGAGCATAATCTCATCATCTTCGCCGATGAAATTTATGACAAGATTCTCTATGACGATGCCGAGCATCACTCTATCGCCGCACTGGCGCCTGATCTGCTGACCATCACCTTTAATGGTTTGTCTAAAACCTATCGCGTCGCCGGCTTCCGCCAGGGCTGGATGGTGCTGAACGGGCCGAAAAAACATGCGAAGGGCTATATTGAAGGGCTGGAGATGTTAGCCTCAATGCGCCTGTGCGCCAACGTCCCGGCGCAACATGCTATTCAGACCGCGCTCGGCGGCTATCAAAGCATTAGCGAATTTATTCTGCCGGGCGGTCGACTGTATGAACAGCGTAACCGCGCCTGGGAGTTGATTAACGATATTCCCGGCGTTTCCTGCGTAAAACCGCGCGGCGCGTTGTACATGTTCCCCAGGATCGACGCTAAACGTTTTAATATTCACGACGACCAGAAGATGGTGCTGGACTTCCTGCTACAGGAAAAGGTGCTGCTGGTGCAAGGTACCGCCTTTAACTGGCCGTGGCCGGATCACTTCCGCATTGTGACGCTACCGCGTGAAGATGACCTGGAGATGGCCATCAACCGCTTTGGGCGTTTCCTCTCAGGTTACCATCAATAATCTTAAATTCAGGCTACTTCGGTAGCCTGAATTGCATCTTCATTCCCCTCCCCGCACAATGAAGTCTGCCGCAGTGAAAACAAAAGGTAATCTATGAAGCAGAGCCATTTTTTCGCCCATCTCTCCCGCATGAAGTTGATTAACCGCTGGCCGCTGATGCGTAACGTGCGTACGGAAAACGTCTCCGAACATAGTCTGCAGGTGGCGATGGTCGCCCATGCGTTGGCGGCGATAAAAAACCGTAAATTTGGCGGTCAGCTCAATGCTGAACGCATCGCGCTTCTGGCGATGTATCATGATGCCTCGGAAGTACTGACCGGCGATCTGCCAACGCCGGTAAAATATTTTAATTCCCAGATAGCCCAGGAATATAAAGCGATCGAAAAAATCGCCCAGCAAAAGCTGGTTGATATGGCGCCGGATGAATTACGCGATATTTTCGCACCGCTTATTGATGAGAATGCCTGGAGCGAAGAAGAACAGGCAATCGTAAAACAGGCCGATGCGCTTTGCGCCTACCTGAAATGCCTGGAGGAGCTCTCAGCGGGAAATAATGAGTTTGGCCTGGCAAAAACGCGGCTGGAAAAAACGCTGGAATTACGTCGCAGCCAGGAGATGGACTATTTTATGGCGGTGTTCGTACCAAGTTTCCATCTCTCTCTTGACGAGATAAGCCAGGATTCACCGCTTTAGTTGCCGGATGGCGGCTAACGCCTTATCCGGCCTACCGTTCTTCCCGTAGGCCTGATAAGCGTAGCGCCATCAGGCCTTTTCCAGCCTGGGTTAAAACGGAAACAACATCGGAATCATCACAATACAAACCGCCATCACAATAAGCGTGAACGGCACGCCAAGCTTCACAAAATCGCTAAAGCTATAGTTTCCCGGCCCCAGAACCAGAGTATTCACCGGCGATGAAACCGGCGTCATAAAGGCGGCGGATGCCGCCATCGCCACCGCCATCGCAAACGGATAGGGCGACACCCCCATCGATTTCGCCGCCGCCAGCGCAATCGGCGCCATCAGCACCGCCGTTGCCGTGTTAGAAATGAACAGTCCTATGACGGCGCACAGCACGAACAGGCATCCCAGCATCATATACGGCCCATAGCCGCCGCCGATATCCATTAATCCTTGCACGACCAGAGAGACGCCGCCGGTTTTTTGCAACGCCAGCGCAAACGGCATCATACCCACAATCAAGATAATACTCGGCCAGTGGATCGCTTTATACGCGCTTTCAGCATCAATACAGCGAAATTTCCCCATCAGCAGGCAGGCGATAATCGCCGCGATCGGGTTGGGAATTTCATCGGTCAACATCAGCGCCACCATCAGTACCAGGCAGAAAATGGCGTGCGGCGCCTGGCTGTGCGCAGGAGAGGCTTCGCTGACCTCGACCGGCATATTCAGCACCACAAAGTCGCGGCCTTTTTGCCCCAGCAGGCTGATTAACTTCCAGTTCCCCACAACCAGAATGATATCGCCCATCAATAACGGTTCATCGGCCAGCGATCCTTCCAGCGCGACGCCGTCGCGTTTCAGGCCGACCACATTCAGCCCGTAACGTGTACGGAAGGCGATTTCACGCACCGACTTGCCTATCAGTTCAGACTCCGGAATAAGCGAAATTTCCGCCATGCCAACATCCAACGCCTGATCGGAAAAATATTCTCCACGCAATACCATCGGTTCCAGCAGTTGCTCGGCGCAGAACTCTCTGAGGTCAACCTCCGCCGCCGACATATCAATCAGCAGAACGTCGCGAGCGCGAAACTCCGATACGCCGTTCACATTGACGATAACCCGCCGAAAGCGCCGCCAGCGTTCAACGCCGATGACATTGGCGCCGTAACGTTCGCGCAGTTTAAGGTCGTCCAGCCGCTGTCCCACCATCGGCGAACCGGGGCGAATCGCCAGACGACGAGCGCGCCCCGTCAGACGGTACTCGCGGATAAGATCGCGGAAAGTGCGCCGCTTACCGGCCTGTTGTCCGGGCGCATCGCCTTTTAGCATGAAGCGCATCACCAGCATATAAACAATGCCGAGCGCCAACACCACTATCCCCAGCGGCGTCACGCTAAAAAAGTTGAACCCGTGCAGGCCTTCACGCAGCAGTTCACTGTTAACCACCAGGTTCGGCGGCGTCGCCACCAGCGTCATCATTCCGCTGATAAGCCCGGCAAAACTCAGCGGCATCATCAGGCGCGAAGGCGAGGTCTGCATATGCATAGAAACGCTAAGAACAACGGGGATAAAGATCGCCACCACGCCGGTTGAACTCATGAAAGCGCCAAGTCCGGCGACGGTGATCATCAGTAAAACCAGCATTTTGATTTCACTGCTGCCCGCCATTTTAACCAGCCAGGTACCGACCACCGTCGCAACGCCGGTGCGCACGAGGCCGTCGCCAATAATAAATAAGGCGGCGATAAGAATGACATTCGGATCGCTAAAGCCGGAGAAGGCTTCCGGAAGGGTCAAGGTACCGCTAAGGACAAAAGCAACAATGACGAATAAAGCCACCGCATCCATACGTACTTTGCCCGTCGCAAACAACACGACGGCAATCGCCAGTAAAGAGAGAACCCAAATCAATTCACCGTTCACAACATATCCTTGTCAGATGAGAAGATAACGCGATTCTGCCATAAATATGCCCCGCCAAAGCGGGGCGATATCATGATCAGGTCTTTCTTAACACCACCACATCGCCGTTTGGTTGTTTAGCGACCGATAATTGCGTCAGGCTATCCAACGCAAAATCAACATCCGCCAGACGCGGCGTGTCGGCCGGCGCATTGACCGCAATGACGTGGCAGCCCGCAGCCAGTCCGGACAGCACGCCAGCCGGGGCATCTTCTACTACGACGCACTCCTGAGGGGCCAGGCCAAGCAGTTGTGCGCCCAGCAAATACGCATCCGGCTCCGGTTTGCCGCGTTTGACTCGTTCGGCGGTGACAAACACCTCTGGCGCTGGAAGGCCCGCGACCTGATGGCGCGCACGCGCGACCGGCATTGAACCGGAGGTGACGATAGCCCACGGAATGCCCGCTTTATTCAGGTGATTGAGTAAATCGACTGCCCCCGGCAACGCGGTGATCCCTGCGGTTTCAGTGGCTTCTATTTGCTCCAGGCGCGTAAACTCAGCGGCAATTTCCGCCTCCGATTTACCCGCCATAAAATGCCGCAACGAGGTGATCGCCTGTTTGCCATGAATAAAGCCCAGCACCTCATCATGAGCAAGGTTAAAACGATCGGCCCAGCTACACCACGCGCGTTCGACGGCAGGTAATGAGTCAACCAACGTTCCATCCAGATCAAACAGAAAACCTTTACACTGCACGCGAGCCTCCTCAGGCATTAATGATTTGATTGATTTCATTCGCGCTCAGGTGGTACTGACGCGGGCAGGCATGCCAGACATTCAACATCCGCTGGTATTTTTCCCACATCGGCGTCTGGGCATTAAAGCCGTGCGTCCCGGCGTCAAAGTGAGTGTAGCGTCCTTCTATATTCACCATAAAACGGACATAGCCGAGGTAACGCGCTTCCGTCGCGGCGTCAAACCCCAGGAAGGTGACGCGACGTTCGTCGATGGCTTGCGTATCTTTGAGGTTGGTCCAGGAGACGTGCAGCGCATGGTACATCTCCATAATATCGATGATGGTACGACAGGTCTCTTCCGTCAGCTCGCCAAACTCGCGATCCAGCTCGCGCATCTGCAGGCCGTAGCCGCGTTCAATAATTGTTTGTAAGCGACGGTAACGCTCGGCGTTGGTGGGATCGAGCATCGTCATCATTTTGTACTGGTTAGACAAAATCAGACGTTGCGCGTTGGTCATTTCCATTTTGAACTCCTGTATCACGCTATAGCGATGAAAAAAAGAAGGCATTGGTATGCCTTCTTTTATATGCGTAATCCGGGGTCAATTACAAATCATCCAGGAAAGTTTTATCCAGTTGTTTGAAGGCGCGCTTAAGCGTGTCAGCTAATGCCTGGTAATCCGGCTTTCCTTCTACCGGTGCCAGCGCTTGTCCAGCCTCCTGCAATTTACCGCGAACTTCGTAAAACCAGTTAAGGATTGAAGGCGGCAATGGCGTCACGGAACGTTTCCCTAACCACCATAATCCCTGCATAGGCAAGCTCAGGGCGAACAGGGCGGTCGCCACGGCCGGACCTAACTGACCGCCCAGCGCTATCTGCCAGCATAATGTAAAGACGGCGACAGGCGGCATAAATCGTATGGCATAGCGCGTCATACGAATGACGCGGTTTTCGACGAAAACGGGCGCCAGCCGTTTTTCCATCGGCCACGTCTTCGCGTAGTGCTGCCCCCGGCGAAATAAGCTAAAAAAATTTACGGAGCGATTATCCGGTGTCGACATGGCCTACCTCAACTTCACATATAAAATTTAAAAAATTTGTGCAAAACAACAACTGCGAGGGACAACGTTCAAAACATTTTGTCTTCGATACCCACTATCAGGTATCCTGTGTCGGCCTGTCAAAGGCCGGTAGTTTAAAATCATTGAGTCGTCAATATTACACATAGTATGCCATTGGCTGAAAAATACGCAAAATGGCATAGACTCAAAGGTATTTCTTCCATCATGCCCAAAAAAACTCCTGCGCATGATGTTAATCATAAATGTCAGGGCTATCATGCGCTACGCTCTATGGCTCACTGACGTTTTTTTAGCCACGTATCATAAATAGGTACTTCCATGTCGAGTAAGTTAGTACTGGTTCTGAACTGCGGTAGTTCTTCACTGAAATTTGCAATTATTGATGCAGTTAATGGTGATGAATACCTTTCTGGTTTAGCCGAATGTTTCCATCTGCCAGAAGCACGCATCAAATGGAAAATGGACGGCAGTAAACAAGAAGCGGCTTTAGGTGCAGGCGCCGCTCACAGTGAAGCGCTGAACTTTATCGTTAACACTATTCTGGCACAAAAACCAGAACTGTCTGCGCAGTTAACTGCAATTGGTCACCGTATCGTACACGGCGGCGAGAAGTATACCAGCTCCGTAGTCATTGATGAGTCCGTCATTCAGGGCATCAAAGATTCCGCCTCTTTCGCACCGCTGCATAACCCGGCTCACCTGATTGGTATCGCCGAAGCGCTGAAATCTTTCCCGCAGCTGAAAGATAAAAACGTTGCAGTATTCGACACCGCCTTCCATCAGACCATGCCGGAAGAATCTTACCTGTATGCCCTGCCGTACAGCCTGTATAAAGAACACGGCGTTCGTCGCTATGGCGCACACGGCACCAGCCACTTCTATGTAACTCAGGAAGCGGCAAAAATGCTGAACAAGCCGGTAGAAGAACTGAACATTATCACCTGCCACCTGGGCAACGGCGGTTCTGTTTCCGCTATCCGTAACGGTAAATGCGTGGATACCTCTATGGGTCTGACCCCGCTGGAAGGCCTGGTCATGGGTACCCGTTCCGGCGATATCGACCCTGCGATTATCTTCCACCTGCACGACACTCTGGGTATGAGCGTGGATCAGATCAACAAAATGCTGACCAAAGAGTCCGGTCTGCTGGGTCTGACTGAAGTGACCAGCGACTGCCGTTATGTTGAAGACAACTACGCCACCAAAGAAGACGCAAAACGTGCGATGGACGTTTACTGCCACCGCCTGGCGAAGTACATCGGTTCTTACACCGCTCTGATGGACGGTCGTCTGGATGCAGTCGTGTTCACCGGCGGTATCGGTGAAAACGCCGCGATGGTTCGCGAACTGTCTCTGGGTAAACTGGGCGTGCTGGGCTTTGAAGTCGACCACGAACGTAACCTGGCGGCCCGCTTCGGCAAATCTGGTTTCATCAACAAAGAAGGTACCCGTCCGGCGGTGGTGATCCCAACCAACGAAGAACTGGTTATCGCGCAGGACGCGAGCCGTCTGACTGCCTGATTTCACACCGCCAGCCTCGCTGGCGGTGCTGTTTTGTAACCCGTCCCCAAAAGACGGTAACGAAAGAGGATAAACCGTGTCCCGTATTATTATGCTGATCCCTACCGGAACCAGCGTCGGCCTGACCAGCGTCAGCCTCGGCGTCATCCGTGCTATGGAACGCAAAGGCGTTCGTCTGAGCGTCTTTAAGCCTATCGCCCAGCCTCGCGCTGGCGGCGATGCGCCTGACCAGACCACCACTATCGTTCGCGCGAACTCTACCCTGCCGGCGGCTGAACCGCTGAAGATGAGCCACGTTGAATCTCTGCTCTCCAGCAACCAGAAAGACGTGCTGATGGAAGAGATCATCGCGAACTACCATGCGAATACCAAAGACGCGGAAGTGGTGCTGGTTGAAGGTCTGGTTCCGACCCGTAAACATCAGTTCGCTCAGTCTCTGAACTATGAAATCGCGAAAACGCTGAATGCGGAAATCGTTTTTGTCATGTCTCAGGGTACCGACACGCCAGAACAGCTGAACGAGCGTATCGAACTGACGCGCAGCAGCTTCGGCGGCGCGAAAAACACCAACATCACCGGCGTTATCATCAACAAACTGAATGCGCCGGTTGATGAACAAGGCCGTACTCGCCCGGATCTGTCGGAGATTTTTGACGACTCTTCCAAAGCGCAGGTGATCAAAATCGATCCTGCTAAACTGCAGGAATCCAGCCCGCTGCCGGTTCTGGGCGCAGTGCCGTGGAGCTTCGACCTGATTGCGACCCGCGCTATCGATATGGCGCGTCACCTGAACGCCACCATCATTAACGAAGGCGATATCAAAACCCGCCGCGTTAAATCCGTTACGTTCTGCGCGCGTAGTATTCCGCATATGCTGGAACATTTCCGCGCAGGATCATTGTTAGTGACCTCCGCTGACCGTCCGGACGTACTGGTCGCAGCTTGCCTGGCCGCGATGAACGGCGTAGAAATCGGCGCCCTGTTGCTGACCGGCGGCTATGAAATGGACGCACGCATTTCTAAACTGTGCGAACGCGCATTCGCCACCGGTCTGCCGGTCTTTATGGTAAACACCAACACCTGGCAGACTTCGCTGAGCCTGCAAAGCTTCAATCTGGAAGTCCCGGTTGATGACCATGAGCGCATCGAGAAAGTTCAGGAATACGTCGCGAACTACGTTAACGCTGAGTGGATCGAGTCGCTGACCGCCACTTCCGAGCGTAGCCGTCGTCTCTCTCCGCCGGCGTTCCGCTACCAACTCACTGAGCTGGCGCGTAAAGCCGGTAAACGCGTAGTGCTGCCGGAAGGCGATGAACCGCGTACCGTCAAAGCGGCGGCAATCTGCGCTGAACGCGGCATCGCCACTTGCGTTCTGCTGGGCAACCCGGATGAAATCAACCGCGTCGCGGCATCTCAGGGCGTTGAGCTGGGCGCAGGTATTGAAATCGTCGATCCGGAAGTGGTGCGTGAAAGCTATGTCGCTCGCCTGGTTGAGCTGCGTAAGAGCAAAGGCATGACCGAACCGGTTGCCCGCGAGCAGCTGGAAGACAACGTGGTGCTCGGCACGCTGATGCTGGAGCAAGACGAAGTCGACGGCCTGGTTTCCGGCGCGGTTCATACCACCGCCAACACCATCCGTCCGCCGCTGCAGCTTATTAAAACGGCGCCGGGTAGCTCCCTGGTCTCTTCTGTGTTCTTTATGCTACTGCCGGAACAGGTTTACGTTTACGGCGACTGCGCAATCAACCCAGACCCGACTGCAGAGCAGCTGGCAGAAATCGCGATTCAGTCTGCGGATTCCGCCATTGCCTTCGGCATCGAACCGCGTGTGGCAATGCTCTCCTACTCCACCGGCACCTCTGGCGCGGGCAGCGACGTAGAGAAAGTACGTGAAGCGACGCGTCTGGCGCAGGAAAAACGTCCTGACCTGATGATCGACGGTCCGTTGCAGTACGACGCCGCGGTCATGGCTGACGTAGCGAAATCCAAAGCGCCGAACTCGCCGGTTGCGGGTCGCGCTACCGTGTTCATTTTCCCGGATCTGAACACCGGTAACACCACCTACAAAGCGGTACAGCGTTCTGCCGACCTGATCTCCATCGGGCCGATGCTGCAGGGTATGCGCAAGCCGGTGAACGACCTGTCCCGTGGCGCACTGGTTGACGATATCGTCTATACCATCGCCCTGACGGCGATCCAGGCTTCCCAACAGCAGCAGTAACAGTAAAAGCTAATGCCGGATGGCGGCGTGAACGCCTTGTCCGGCCTACAGGTGAGATACCGTTGTAGGCCGGATAAGACGCGTTAGCATCGCCATCCGGCATTCTGCTATTTACCCTGCAAAGCGGAATTTTTTGCTTAACTGCGCTGCATCAATGAATAACTATTCCCTTCTTCTCATACTTAGCCTCTTTGCTTTGCAACAGGGATAGTCTGTCATGTCTGTCGTTACAGAATCAAAAACAGCCAGAAAATGGGCAATGCCCGATACGCTGGTCATCATCTTTTTTGTCGCCATTTTAACCAGTATCGCCACCTGGGTCGTACCCGTTGGGATGTTTGATAGCCAGGAAGTGCAGTATCAGGTCGATGGTCAGACAAAAACCCGCAAAGTCGTCGACCCGCACTCTTTTCGCATTGTGACCAATGAGGCCGGGGAAGCGCAGTATCATCGCGTACAATTTTTCACTACCGGCGATGAAAGACCAGGGCTGATGAATTTTCCGTTTGAAGGGTTAACATCCGGATCGAAATTCGGCACTGCCGTCGGCATCATTATGTTTATGTTGGTGATTGGCGGCGCATTCGGCATCGTGATGCGTACCGGCACCGTGGATAACGGCATTCTGGCGCTTATTCGCCACACGCGGGGCAACGAAGTCCTGTTTATTCCGGTGCTATTTGTCCTCTTTTCGTTAGGGGGCGCCGTATTTGGCATGGGCGAAGAGGCGGTCGCCTTTGCAATTATCATAGCCCCGCTGATGGTCAGGCTGGGCTATGACAGCATTACCACCGTCCTGGTGACCTATATCGCCACCCAAATTGGCTTTGCCAGTTCGTGGATGAACCCGTTTTGCGTAGTCGTCGCCCAGGGGATTGCCGGCGTGCCGGTACTTTCCGGCTCCGGGCTGCGTATTGTGGTCTGGATTGTCGCCACGCTGATTGGGCTGGTTTTTACGCTGGTCTACGCCTCACGCGTGAAAAAGAATCCGCTGCTTTCCCGCGTCCACGAATCCGATCGCTATTTCCGCGAACAGCAGGATGAAGTCGTCCAGCGCCCTTTCACCTTCGGCGACTGGCTGGTACTGCTGGTCCTGACCGGCGTAATGATTTGGGTCGTCTGGGGCGTGATTGTCCACGCCTGGTTTATTCCGGAGATCGCCAGCCAGTTTTTCACCATGGGCGTGGTGATCGGCCTCATCGGCGTTATCTTCCGCCTCAACGGTATGACGGTCAACGTGATGGCGTCCTCATTCACCGAAGGAGCGAGGATGATGATCGCGCCCGCCTTGCTGGTGGGGTTTGCCAAAGGCATTCTGCTGCTGGTCGGCAACGGCGAAGCCGGGGAACCCAGCGTACTCAATACGTTGCTTAACAGTATCGCGCATGGCATCAGCGGGCTTAATAATGCTATCGCCGCCTGGTTTATGCTGCTCTTCCAGGCGGTATTTAATTTCTTTGTCACGTCCGGTTCGGGTCAGGCGGCGTTAACCATGCCATTACTGGCGCCGCTCGGCGATCTGGTCGGCGTTAACCGTCAGGTGACTGTTCTGGCCTTCCAGTTTGGCGATGGCTTCAGCCATATTATCTATCCGACATCGGCCTCGCTGATGGCCACGCTGGGCGTGTGCCGGGTCGATTTTCGCAACTGGCTGAAAGTGGGGGCGTCGCTGCTGGGACTACTGTTTATTATGTCCAGCGTGGTCGTCATTGGCGCGCAGATGATGGGATATCATTAATCCGAAATGCCGGATGAGCATCAGCGCCATCCGGCAATATCTCCATGATTAAAGCAGTGATTTCGCGGCTTCTACAATCGCTGCGGCGGTGAGTCCGTACTCTTTTTGTAAGAAATCCTGCGTTCCTACCTGCCCATAACGCTCTTTGACGCCAACACGGCGCATCGGCACCGGACAGTTTTCCACCAACACTTCCGCCACCGCTGACCCCAGTCCATTATGGATGCTGTGGTTTTCACACGTGACGATACGCCGCGTTTTTTCCGCGTAGTTTTTCACCAACATGCGATCGATAGGCTTTAAGGTGAACATATCAATGACTGCGGCGCTCACGCCTTCCTGCTCCAGTTGGCGCGCCGCCTCCAGCGCCTCCGCCACCATAATGCCGTTGGCGATAAGCGTAATATCATCGCCCTCGCGCAGTACGTTGCCCTTGCCAATGGTAAAGGTAGAGCCTGGCGCATAGATACTCCGCGCCTGCTTACGGATGGTACGCAGCCAGTAAAAACCGTCCAGGTCCATTAGCTCGCGTAAAATATCCGCGAACATCACCGCATCCGTCACCTCCAGTACTACGGAGTGCGCCAGCCCGCGAACAATCCCCATATCTTCAAAAGACATATGGGTGCCGCCGTTATGGCACGCCGTCACTCCGGCATCGGAGGCGATCACTTTGACGTTGTTACGCTGATAATCCAGCGCCATGAAGAGCTGATCAAAACAGCGACGGCTGGCAAAAGCGGTAAAGGTATGCACAAACGGTTTACGACCGGTCAGCGCCAGCCCCGCCGCAGTGCCAATCACATTCGCCTCCATAATACCGCAGTTAATGACATGCTGCGGGTAGTCACGCGCCACGCTGTCCATCGCCATTGAGCTCATTAAATCAGCCTCAAGCGCAATAATTGGGCTTCCGGCCTCAATCTGCCCGGCGACAAAACCGGCGTAAACTTTGCGCATTTCGATATCGTCTTTAAGCCCTGCGGGCGCAAGCTTAATCATGCATGACCTCCAGTTGATGAATGGCCTCATTGAGCGTCTGCTTCATGCCATCCGTCAGGCGTAAGTGGTGAGAATTCGTTAACTGCTCCAGGCATGGCACCCCCTGCCCTTTAATGCTGTCAAGGATCACTACCCTTGGCTGGGCATCGGCGGGCGGCACAGGCTGAACAACCGCCAGTAGTCCGGCGATATCATCGCCTTTGACGGTGACGACATCGAAACCAAACGCGCGGAATTTCCCTTCCAGATCGAACGGATTGATAATCTCCTCCAGCTCGCCGTCAAGCTGCTGTTTGTTCCAGTCAATGAAAACGGTCAGATTATTCAGGCGGTGGTGGGCAATAAACTGAAACGCCTCCCAGCACTGCCCTTCATTCAGCTCCCCATCGCCGACAATGCAAAATACCCGATTGGGTCGCCGCGCCAGTTTATGCGACAACGCCATACCGCCCGCAATAGAGATGCCCTGTCCCAGTGAGCCGGTCGTGGCGTCCACGCCGCGCGTTTTTAGCCGATCCGGATGGCTGGGAAGACGGGTGCCGTTCTGGTTAAGCGTATTCAGCTCTTCGCGCGGGAAATAGCCTTTAATCGCCAGGGTACTGTACAACGCGGGGCCCGCATGGCCTTTCGACAGTACGAAGTAATCGCGCTCCGGCCAGTCCGGGTCGGCAGGGTCGATTTTCATCACCGCGCCGTACAGAACCGCCAGAGTCTCCACTACCGACATGCTGCCGCCATAGTGACCAAAGCCAAGATGGTTTAAGGATTTGAGCGTGGCGACGCGAATATCGCGCGCCAGTTGGGTGATTTCGGTTACATTCATTCTTTCGCTCCGCTATTTTCCTGCACTTCGGCATTCGCTTTTTTGTTTTTGGCCAATACGTTGTACGCCACCAGTAGCGCGAATAGCGCCACCACCAGCCCCGTGATAGCCATCGGCGACAGATAACGCGCCAGGTTGCCCAGCAAAATACCGATTACGCCAAAGTCAGCATCCGAGAACGTGGTATTGGCGAAGCCGATCGCGCCGAGAACCGACAGTAACAGCACTGGCAGGAAAGTGATTAATAGACCATTAGCAAATGCGCCGATCATCGCCCCGCGGCGACCGCCGGTGGCATTGCCAAAGACGCCTGCGGTCGCGCCGGTAAAGAAGTGCGGCACAACGCCTGGCAGGATTAACACAAGCTTCATCTGTCCAAGCAGGAACAGCCCCACCAGCCCGCCGAGAAAACTGAACAGGAAGCCAATCAGTACCGCGTTAGGGGCATAGGGATACACCACCGGGCAGTCCAGCGCCGGACGCGCGTTTGGCACCAGTTTTTCTGAAAAGCCGGTAAAGGCCGGAACAATTTCCGCCAGAATCAGACGGACGCCTTGCAGAATGATGAACACGCCGGCGGCGAAGGTGATTGCCATGATGATGGCGTACGCCAGATAGTTTTGCCCGCCGCTAAACGTCGCTTCGACATACTCACGCCCTGCGCTGACTGCCATGATCAGATAGATAATCATCATGGTCAGCGAAATCGAGATAGAACTGTCGCGTAAAAAACTGAGGTTTTTCGGCAGGTTCATCTCTTCCGTGGAGCGGGAGCCTTTACCACACAGGCTGCCAATCCAGCCGGAAAGCACATATCCCAGGGTACCGAAGTGACCAAACGCAATGTCATCGGTACCGGTAATCCGCCTCATATAACGTTGGGCCAACGCCGGGAAGAAGGCCATCACCAGCCCCAGGATTAGCGATCCGGTGAAGACCAGCCCTACGCCCTCAAACCCCGCCACGGTCAGGATTACGCCAATCATACAGGCCATGTAAAAGGTGTGATGCCCGGTCAAAAAGATATATTTAAGACGCGTAAAGCGCGCCACGACAATATTGGCCACCATACCAAATGCCATAATTAACGCCGTGGACGCGCCATATTTTTCCAGCGCGATTGAGACTATCGCTTCATTATTAGGAATAATGCCCTGAATATTAAAAGCGTGTTCAAACATCCCCCCTAGCGGGTTTAATGAACCCACCAGTACGGTTGCGCCGCCACCAAGCACAATAAAACCTAAAATGGTTTTAATCGTGCCTTTTACCACATCGGAAAACGCTTTTTTCTGCGCCACCAGACCAATCAGCGCAATTAACCCTACAAGCACCGAGGGCACTTTTAAAATATCAACAACAAAATTCAGCGTTTCAAGGATAAACATATCCACCTCGCCAGCAATAATTATTGTTTAGCGAACCATGCGCGCAACTGCGTTTCCAGTTCGTTGATGTCGATGATGTTATTGATCACCACCAGTTGGCTTTCCGGTACGCTGGCGCTGGCCGCGATATCTTTGGCCATTACAAAAAGATCGGCAGCCCCGGGTGTGGCCGATGAGAGATCGGAGTGTTCTACTTCAGCGTCAATATTGAGTTTCTTTAATACTTTTTTAATGTTCATTTCTACCATAAAACTACTACCCAGGCCGGAACCGCAAATTGCCATGATTTTCATTATTGTCACCTTTTAAAAGTAGAGTTGGTCTGCATCACGCACGGGCGTAATGTTATTTACCGCAAGAAAATGGAATAAAATCAAAAACGGTCAATAATCGTTTTAATGTCCTCCAGGTTTTTTGCCTGATGTAATTTTTCCATATCTACATCACTGGAAAATAATTCCGCCAGCGCCGATATCATTTCGATATGACTGTGCTTATCAGGCGCCGCCAGCATAATAATGATGTCAACCGGATCGAATTCGTCTGCGCCAAATGAAACGCCGCGCTGTAGTTTCAGTAACGATAAACCTAACCCTTTCGCCCCCTCTTCCGGCCTCGCATGCGGCATCGCTAACCCTGGCGCTAATACATAATACGGCCCAAGCTTTTGGTGCTGCTGAACAATCGCCGTAAGGTATTCCGGTGCGATAACACCTGCATCCAGCAGGGGTTTGCCGCAAATTTCCAGCGCCTGCGGCCACGTTTCCACGCTCTCCTGTAGCGTGATGGTTGCGTCAGATAACCAGGTTCCCAGCATGTTATTCGCCCCCACGGTGTATGAAATTATGAACAAACTTTATTCAAGCCATTCGATATTAGCTGCGATCGTTATCACAAAGATAGCGCTACCAGCGACTATTACTCAGAATTGTGATAGCGCTATCAAATTAAAATCATGGTGTGAAATCACAGCAAAAAAGCGGATTTAAGGCGTATACTGCCAGTCATGCGAAGCAAAGAACGACAATAAAAAAGCATCTCAACATGTTGTAATGACGCAGGAATTTGTATGTCGATACCCCGTAAACGGCGCAGTACCGGTAAAGTGACTATCGCCGATGTAGCCCAACTTGCCGGTGTAGGCACGATGACCGTATCACGAGCCTTACGCACGCCGGAACAGGTCTCTGATAAACTCCGGGAAAAAATCGAAGCGGCAGTGCATGAGCTGGGCTATATGCCTAATCTCGCCGCCAGCGCGCTGGCGTCTGCCTCCTCGCACACCATCGCGATGGTCGTACCGAACCTTGCGGAAGCGGGGTGTTCTGAAATGTTCGCCGGGCTGCAACAAATTTTACAGCCCGCAGGCTACCAGATTATGCTGGCGGAATCGCAGCATCGCGTGGAACAAGAGGAGAAGCTGCTCGAAACGCTGCTGGCCTCCAACATTGCCGCGGCGATTCTGCTTAGCGTCGAACATAGCACTACCGTGCGCCAGTGGCTGAAAAATGCCTCTATCCCGGTGATGGAGATGGGCGCGATTCGCAGCGATCCTATTGATATGAATATCGGTATTGATAACGTTGCGGCAATGTATGAGCTGACGGAAATGCTGATTCAGCGCGGTTATCAGAATATCGGGCTACTATGCGCCAATCAGGAGCAGTGGATTTTTCAGCAACATCTGCACGGCTGGTACAAAGCGATGCTTCGCCACCATATGTCGCCAAACCGGGTGATTAATGCCGCCTTGCCACCCAATTTTTCTACCGGCGCGTCGCAACTGCCGGAGTTTTTACTGGCGTGGCCGGAGCTGGACGCGCTGGTATGCGTATCGGATGAGCTGGCCTGCGGCGCGTTATACGAGTGCCAACGACGGCGGATCAAAGTTCCGGACGATTTAGCGGTGGTCGGGTTTGGCGATAGCGATGTCAGCCGGGTCTGCCAGCCGCCGTTAACCACCATGGCCGTACCGCACCGTAAGATTGGCAGTGAAGCCGGACGGGCGCTGTTGGAAAGGTTAAATCAGGGAAACTGGAGCGATCGAAAATCCATCGCCTCCAGTTTATGTATGCGGGAAAGCTGCTAAAACGCTTATTCCGTCTCTTCCGGTTTCTCCTGGAGCGCGGCTTCGTTTTTGGCGTTGCGGGTCATCCACAGCGCCAGCGCTTTGAGCGAATCTGGCGTAAACTCATCACAGCGCGCGGTGATCTCCTCCGGAGTCAGCCAACACACTTCGCTGACTTCATCTTCCTGAAGCGCGAAAGGCCCGTGGGAAACGCAGCTAAACAGCGCGCCCCAAACCCGGCAATGTTGGTCTTCAAAGTAAAACAGACCGTGTTCGGCAAACGGCACGCCTGCAATACCCAACTCTTCTTCCGCTTCGCGGCGGGCAGATTCCAGTAGCTGCTCATCAGCCTGGACCACGCCGCCTGCGGTAGCATCTAACATACCGGGCAAAAAATCTTTTGTTTCGGTACGACGCTGCACCAGAATTTTACCCATACCATCATGAACGACGATATACGTCGCACGATGCCGTAAGCGTTGCGCACGCATCTGTTCCCGGCTGGACTGTGCAATGACTTCATTGTCTTCATTCACAATATCCACCCATTCCGTACTTGCCAAACGACGCTGTTCCACCATCAGGAAACCTTCTTATTTCTGGCGCTCTTACGGCGCATTTACGTTTGTGAGGTAAATTACGAGTTAATTGCAACCTGCGCAATGATACTTTGATCATTGAGTGCGATTACGCTCAACACATTATCATCCAGAATACCGTAGCTTGCCGCATACCCGCCTTTCGGGATACTCACTGACCCAGGATTAAAGTGATACAGTCCTTCCTGCTGTTGCGCCACCGGCAGATGCGTATGACCATAAACCAACACATCGCCAGTATGCAGAGCGGGCAGATTCGTCGGCCCGAAGAGGTGCCCATGCGTTAAAAATAGCCGCCTCTCTTGCGTCAATATTTGCTGCCACGGCGCAGTTATCGGGAAATGCAGCAGCATCTGATCCACTTCGCTATCGCAGTTGCCGCGCACGGCAATGATTTGCGTCGCCACCGCGTTCAGGCGTTCGGCGACCTGGGCGGGCGCATAGCCTTCAGGCAGCGCATTTCGCGGCCCGTGGTTAAGGACATCGCCTAATATCACCAGCCAACGCGCGCCGCTTTGCGCGAACCGCTCAAGCACGCGTTCCGTGGCGGGTAAAGAACCATGAATGTCCGATGCGAACATCAGTTTCATCGCTCACTCCTCGTTGTGAAAAACGGCGTTATGATACTGGAATATGAATAGATTTTCAGCCTGAACGCTTCGAGGAAAGCGCAATAAAACGCTGTACGGAAGCACGCTGCCACTGGAATGTCGCATATGCCGCCAGCGATGTCGGCACGTCATCGCCATGCAGCGCCAGACGATTGATCATCAATGCCAGATCGGTATCGGCAATGCACCATTCACCAAATAAATTTTGCGTCCCCTGCCCCAATAGCGCTTCAGCCGTCGCAAACAGTTTTGCCGCGCTGGCTTTTCCAGCCTCGCTTAACGGCGCTTTTTTCGCCCCGGCAAACACCACGTCGGTAGGCCGTTCTTCGCGAAGCGGCAGTAAATCGCTGCGTAGCCACGCCTGAATCTGTCGCGCGCGGGCGCGTTTTTGTAAATCGTGCGGGTAGATACGCTCCCACTGCGGCGGCGCGAAACGCTCCTCCAGGTATTCCGCAATAGCGGACGACTCGCTCAGCTCAAAATTGTCGGCCTCAAGCACCGGTACGCGCTGCGTCAGCGCATATCCTCGCCAGCCAGGTTGCAGATGTTCTCCCTGGTCCAGATCGCGAGTTTTCAGAGTAAAGGAAAGCCCTTTTTCTTGTAATGCCACCCAGGCGGACAAGACGTAGGGAGAGAAAAAGTTCGCATCCGACCACAGCACAATAACAGGCTTACTCATAATGTCCTCTTGAGGGCGTATTAGGTTTCTTCCCAAAATATAGCGTCTTTCGCCTGCTGTCACCTGATGAAAACTCACACACATCAGGAGGCTTTCTATACTTAATTCAGCCCAGACTCTTTACGCACATGCAGGAGCCAAAATGATTGACCTTTACTACGCCCCCACGCCCAACGGGCATAAAATAACGCTGTTTCTGGAAGAGGCGGAGCTGGCGTATCGTTTGCTAAAAGTAGATATCAGCAAGGGCAATCAGTTTCGCCCTGATTTTTTGGCTATCTCTCCCAATAATAAAATTCCTGCCATCGTCGATCACGCCCCGGCAGACGGCGGTCAACCGCTTAGTCTTTTTGAATCCGGCGAAATTCTTCTCTACCTGGCGGAAAAAAGCGGCAAACTGCTTAGCGGGGAGCTGCGTGAACGCCATACCACGCTGCAATGGCTGTTCTGGCAGGTCGGCGGGTTAGGGCCGATGCTGGGCCAGAATCATCACTTTAACCACTTTGCGCCGCAGGCCATCCCCTATGCAATTGAACGCTATCAGGTTGAAACGCAACGCTTATACAACGTCCTGAATAAACGCCTGGAAACCTCCCCGTGGCTGGGCGGCGACCACTACAGTATTGCGGATATCGCCAGTTGGCCGTGGGTTAACGCACATCAGCGTCAGCGAATCGATCTTGATACCTACCCGGCGGTGTATAACTGGTTTGAACGCATTCGCACGCGTCCTGCGACAGCGCGCGCACTGTTACAAGCGCAACTGCACTGTAACAGTACGAAAGCGTAACGCGGTAGCATACATCATGTATGATGTAGAGGTGTATACACGGAAAAAACCTGCGTCCGGCACCCTTATTCGTATTAAAAACCTGACATTAGGGAAGAGGAAATCCTCCCTACTCTGGAGGTCATATGCAGATTCTGATTACCGGCGGTACGGGCCTGATAGGGCGTCATCTCATTCCCCGGCTGTTAACACTGGGGCACCAGGTGACGGTCGTTACGCGCAATCCCGATAACGCGCGTCAGATTCTCGATTCCAGAGTGACATTATGGAAAGGGCTGGCGGAACGTGAGCACCTCAATGAGATTGATGCCATCATCAATCTGGCGGGCGAACCGATTGCCGACAAGCGCTGGACGTCACAACAAAAAGAACGGTTGTGCCAAAGCCGCTGGGCTATCACGCAAAAGTTGGTGGATTTAATTCATGCCAGCGCTACGCCGCCCTCGGTGTTGATATCCGGCTCCGCCACGGGCTATTACGGCGATCTGGGCGACGTTGTCGTCACTGAAGATGAGCCGCCGCACAACGAATTTACGCATAAACTTTGCGCCCGCTGGGAACAGATTGCCTGTCGTGCGCAGAGCGACCAGACCCGCGTCTGCCTGCTGCGTACCGGCGTTGTCCTGGCGCCGCAAGGCGGGATTCTGGGGAAAATGGTTCCGCCGTTTCGCCTCGGACTCGGCGGTCCGGTGGGTAATGGTCGACAATATCTGGCCTGGATTCACATCGACGATATGGTCAACGGCATTCTGTGGCTGCTGGATAACGATCTTCGCGGTCCCTTCAATATGGTCTCGCCGTATCCCGTCCATAATGAGCATTTTGCTCATGCGCTGGGTCGCGCGCTGCGCCGCCCGGCGATTATTCGCATTCCGGCGACGGCAATTCGCTTATTGATGGGAGAGTCGTCAGTGCTGGTGCTGGGCGGACAGCGGGCGCTGCCAAAACGGCTTGAAGCCGCCGGATTCGCATTTCGCTGGTATGATTTAGAAGAGGCGCTGGCGGATGTGATTCGCTAGTTCCCAAAGCGCCGTATCCTGCCCGGTAAGCGATGCGCCGCCGGGCTTCTTTTATTTCAGCGAGCCTTTCAGGAATTGCTGTAAACGCGGGCTTTGCGGATTGCCGAACACCTGCTCCGGATCGCCCTCTTCTTCAATTTTCCCCTGATGCAGAAAAATAACGTGCGAAGAGACATGGCGGGCGAAGCCCATTTCATGCGTGACCACCACCATCGTTTTGCCTTCTTCCGCCAGTTGTTGCATGATGCGCAACACTTCGCCGACCAGTTCAGGATCGAGCGCCGAAGTGGGTTCATCGAACAGTAAAACTTCAGGTTCCATCGCCAGCGCGCGCGCAATAGAAACGCGCTGCTGTTGGCCGCCGGAGAGATGGACGGGATATTTGCCCTGAGCGCGCTCATCAATCCCCACCTTCGCCAGATATTTCAACGCCCGCTCGCGCGCGTCGTGCTTGCTTAATCCCAGTACCTGAATCGGCGCTTCCATCACATTTTCCAGCACCGTCATGTGGCTCCAGAGGTTGAAGTGCTGAAACACCATCGTCAGGCGGGTACGCAACAAGCGTAGCTGATTTTTATCCGCCACTTTGAGCTGCCCGTCTTTGTCGCGCACCAGATTAATGTTCTGACCGTTCACGATAATCGCGCCTTCGCTCGGTTTTTCGAGGAAGTTAATGCAGCGCAAAAAAGTGCTTTTACCGGAACCGGACGAGCCGATAATGCTAATCACATCTCCGGCGCGGGCCTGCAGCGATACCCCTTTCAGCACTTCATGACCGCCGTAGCGTTTGTGCAAATCGATAACGTGTAATTTATTTTCTGACATCATGTTACTCGAATTATTTAGAGGACACGTGCTGCAACCAGCGTCTTTCCGCCCGACGGAACAGGCTTATCAGGACATACGAAATGAGTAAATACAACACGGCGGCAATGCCAAACGCGGTAAACGGCTGGTAAGTCGCTGAGTTAATATCGCGGGCGATTTTCAACAAATCCGGCACCGTCGCGGTAAACGCCAGCGCCGTAGAGTGCAGCATTAAAATCACTTCGTTGCTGTAGGCAGGCAAGGCGATGCGTAATGCCGACGGCAAAATAATGCAGCGATACATTTTAAATGACGAGAAGCCATAGGCCCGTGCCGCTTCAATTTCACCGTGCGGTACCGAGCGAATCGCCCCGGCGAAAATTTCCGTGGTGTACGCGCAGGTATTCAGCGTCAGCGCCAGTACGGTACAGTTCAGTCCGCTGCGGAAAAACGCGTTAAGAAGATCGGTGCCTTTGACTATCTCCAGCGTATACATCCCCGAATAGAACACCAGTAGCTGTACGTACAGCGGCGTGCCGCGAAAAATATACGTAAACAGCCAGATGGGAAAACGGATGAATTTATTACTGGAAACGCGACCTACCGCCAGAATCACAGCCAGAAGACCGCCCATCACCACCGATGAAATTAACAGCCACAGCGTAATCGCCACGCCGGTAAAACGATAGCCATCCGTCCACAGCAGGGATTTCCAGTACTCCTGAATGATCTCAATCACAAATCGGCCCTCTTCACGCCCACGGAATAGCGACGCTCAAGTAAGAGCAGCACACCATTGGAAACGGTGGTAAATACCAGGTAGATAAGTCCACAGACCACGGCAAAATAGAAAGGCTCCCAGGTACTTTTACCGGCAAGCTGCGTGGCTTTGACGACATCTTCCAGGCCCAGCAGCGACACCAGCGCCGTCGCTTTGAGTATCACCTGCCAGTTATTGCCGATCCCCGGCAGGGCGTAACGCATCATCGCCGGGAACATAATCCGCCGGAAGGTTTGCCCGTGGGTAAAACCAAAGGCCGTCGCCGCCTCGATATGGCCTTTCGGCACCGCCATAAACGCGCCGCGAAAGGTTTCGGTAAAATAGGCGCCGTAGATGAAACCAAGGGTGATAATACCGGCCACCATCGGATCAATATCTATCTGGTCGATACCCAGCGAATCGGTCACCACGTTAAGCGCGATTTGCAATCCGTAAAATATCAGCAGCATTAAGACCAGATCCGGCACCCCGCGAATCAGGGTGGTGTATCCTTCAAAAATAAGCCCCGTTACCCGGTTTTGCGAAAGCTTCGCCCCCGCGCCGACGAGACCGATAAGCACGGCCAGCACCACGGAACTGAGCGCCAGTTCCAGCGTGACGATCGCGCCCTGTAAAATTACGCCTGAAAACCCGTACAACATGCAGCCTGTCCTGTTGTGTGTGGTGAAGTAAGAAGCCTCTTTTGCATTTTTGCCTCACATCACGCCGGATGGCGGCTGTGCCTTGCCCGGCCTACGATGCTCCGTAGGCCGGGCAAGGCACAGCGCCATCAGGCAATGCAGACAGTCAACATTCTTTGGGCTTTATCTGCACCGACGGTGATTAACCGCCATAAACATCAAAATCAAAGTACTTTTTCGCCAGCTTTTCGTAAGTACCGTCAGCACGCATTTCAGCAAAGGCTTTGTTCAGCGCTTCGCGCAGCTCGTTATCTTCTTTGCGCAGCCCCATACCGGTTCCTACGCCGAATAACTTCTCATCTTTCACCGCCGGGCCGCCGAATTTATAGTCTTTTCCGACGGGCTGTTTAAGGAAACCTTCGCTGGCCGCGACCTCGTCCTGGAACGCCGCATCAATACGGCCAGCCGTCAGATCGGAATAAATGTTGTCCTGCCCCTGGTAAGAGACGATCTCAATCCCTTTCGGCGCCCAGTGCTCATTGCCGAAGGTCTCCTGCGTCGTCCCTTGTAGCACGCCGACGCGCTTGCCTTTCAGCGACGCGACGGTCGGCTGAATATCAGAGTTCTTCGCCACCACCAGACGGGAATCAGCGGCGTAAAGCTTGTCGGTAAACGCGATTTCCTGCTGGCGCTTTTCAGTGATGGACAGCGAGGACATGATGGCATCAATTTTCTTCGCTTTTAAAGACGGAATCAGCGCATCCAGCGGGTTTTCCACGAACGTACACTGTGTGTTGATACGTTTGCACAGCTCTTTGGCCAGATCGATATCAAAGCCGACCAATTCACCTTGTGCATTTTTGGATTCAAACGGTGCGTATGTAGGATCGGTACCGATACGAATCTTTTGTGGAATAGCGGCAAATGCTGCGGTAGCGCTGGAAAATGCCAGCACCAGAGAAAGGGATAACGCCAGTTTTTTCATAACTATCCTCAACAGACTGTCTTTCCAGGAGATCTTTACAGATCCGATGCGACTATCGTGCCATTAATCAGGCCGACAAGGCAAAGCATTCTACCTTGTCAGCCGGTTTATTTTGCATAAAAATCGATTAAGTATGCATTTATGCGCCTGTTCCGCAACGGCTTATGCACCAAAAAGGTGCAAAACATCTATTTTGCACCGTGATAGTTCCCCAGCGCGGCGCGTTATCCCCTTCCCTCAATCGCCGTAGACATTAAAATCGAAGTACTTTTTGGCCATTTTGTCGTAAGTTCCGTCCTGGCGCAGTTCGGTCAGCGCTTTATCAAACGCGGCTTTTAGCTCGGTATCGTCTTTACGCAGCCCAACCCCCGTCCCGTCGCCAAAATATTTTTTATCCTTCACGGAAGGACCGGCAAACGCATACTCTTTGCCCGCTGGCTGCTTCAGGAAACCTTCGCTGGCGGCGACTTCATCCTGTAATGCGGCATCCAGACGACCGGCGGTTAAATCGGAATAGATAAGATCCTGGTTGGCATAAGCCACCACATCCACACCTTTTGTGCGCCAGTTATCATTGGCGTAAGCCTCTTGCGTGGACCCTTGCAGCACGCCGACATGCTTTCCTTTCAGCGATTCCAGCGTCGGCTGAATGGGAGACCCTTTTGCCGCAATCAGGCGTGAATCCGCCGCGTAAAGTTTGTCGGAAAACGCAATTTCTTGCTGGCGTTTATCGGTAATAGAGAGCGATGAAATAATGGCATCAATTTTTTTCGCTTTTAGTGAGGGAATAAGCGCATCAAAGTCGCTGGCGACCCAGGTACATTTCACCTGCATACGCTTACACATTTCATTACCGAGATCGATATCAAAGCCAATAAACTCGCCTTTGGCATCTTTTGATGAGAAAGGCGCGTAGGTGGTATCTGTTCCAATACGAACCGTTTGCGGGAGCGCGGCGTAACTGGCCGCCGTCGCGCCCAGACCTATCAGCAAAGACAAAGCGAGAACGGTCTTCTTCATACATACCCCTCAAGTGGCGTCATTTTCTTATGTTTTACGTGGTGTTGTGTGTTTGCAGACTTTTTCATGCAGGTCTTATGCCATTTTCACGTCAGCAAAACGATTCGACGTTAAATTTGTTAATAAAACGTTGCAATATTGTCCTGATGTTGAAGATAGCAGGTATGACGGTTGAACCGCAGCGTTTCGGCGGCTTTTAACGAATTAAATGTTGAGGATATGATCGCGGTTACAAAATTGCCCTGAAACAGGGCAACAGGGACAATAATGCACGCTAAACAGACAACGCTATGCGCCCTGCCAGCGAACAAAAAGGTCGTGCGGAAGGGGGATGCCAAACTGATCCAACACTCGGTTAACCGTTTGATTTATAACATCATCTAACGTCTGAGGAAGGTGATAAAAAGCCGGAACCGGCGGCATAATCACCGCGCCTATCTCAGCGGCCTGGGTCATTAAACGCAAATGCCCGATATGCAGCGGCGTTTCGCGCACACACAGCACCAGAGGTCGCCGCTCTTTTAATATCACATCCGCCGCGCGGGTAAGCAGTCCGTCAGTATAACTGTGGACAATCCCCGACAGCGTTTTAATCGAACAAGGCAGGATAACCATTCCCGCCGTCGGGTAAGAGCCGGAGGAAATGCTGGCGGCAATGTCGCGCGCATCGTGCGTCACATCGGCCAGCGCCTGCACCTCGCGCAGCGAAAAATGGGTCTCCAGCGCCAGCGTTTGCCGGGCCGCCTGGCTCATCACCAGATGCGTTTCCACGCTATCGACATCGCGCAAAATTTGTAATAAGCGCACGCCATAAATCGCTCCGCTGGCGCCGCTAATTCCTACAATGAGTCGTTTCATGTTCTCTTACCGTTTACGAGCGCCGTTCATCCCACTGTGTTACGTAATCGGCTCAAAGTGGGTCTGAAGAGATACCATGACAAAAGAATCCCTATCATAAAAGCCAGCTCAACCAACATTATCACTACCCCTTGCTCACTAAACCAGGTGCCGACCATAATGGCAAAATTGGTGATAATGACAAATCGGGCCGTCCAGGGGAAAAGCGGCGATCGATAGCGTAGCAAATCGCTGGCGTACGTTCCATTACGCACCGATTGTCGGAAGCGATACTGGCACCATCCGATGGTTATCCATGCCAGGCAACCCACCTGCCCGGTACTGGCGATCAGATATAAATAAAATTGCTGTGCGGGAATATAGCGGGTCAGCAACGACACCAACGCCAGCAAGGCCGTGATTAAAATAGCATACACCGGCACGCCGCCGCCGTTCGTTTTCCCAAAGCAGGCTGGCGCAAAGCGATCGCCCGCCATAGACCACAGCATACGCGAACTGGCGTAAATGGCCGAGTTAGCGGCAGAAACCGCGGCGGAAAAGATCACCAGCGTCATCAGCGTATCCGCCCCCGGAATGCCCGCGTGGGAGAATACCCATACAAAGGGACTTTGTCCATTTGGCGTCAGTTCATGCGGATAGACCAGCGCCAGCACCGCAATCGCCAGGCCGTAAAACAAAATGATTCTGAGACCGATCCCCAGGATCACTTTCGGTAAAATAATGTGCGGCGACTCGGTCTCTCCTGCCGCATTTCCTACCAGTTCCACCCCCTGGAAGGAGTAAATCACGATCGTCATACAGACCACAATTTGCTCCCAACCGTGGGGAAACCACATTCCGTCTGTTTTTAACGTCGGGTGCCAGTCACTATGGCCCATTAGCGAGTAGATCATGACCCCGCCCGCGCAAATAAACAGCACGATCGCGAAAACCTTAATGGCCGAAAGCCAGTATTCGCATTCGCCAAAACTTTTTGCGGAGGTGAGATTGATGGCCGTCAGGATGAGCAGAATCGCCAGGCAGAACATATATACCGGAACCGCGGGGAAAAACTGGTGAGCAATAAACCCTGCGGCAGTGAGGTCGGCCGCAAGGGAAAAGACCCAGCTAAACCAGTAAAGCCAGCCAATGGTATAGCTCCAGCAAGGTGACGGCATAAACATCAGCGCGTAATGTTGAAATGAACCGGAGTGAGGAAAGGCGCATGATAATTCGCCAAGACACATCATCGTCGCCAGCATAATGCTTCCGGCAAACAGATAGGCCAGTAAGGTTCCCGCCGGCCCGACGCTGCTTAACGGTTCGGCAATGCCGATAAATAAGCCGGTGCCAATCGTGCCGCCCAACGACATCATCAGCAGATGCCGCTTCTTCAGGTTACGCCGCAGACCGCCTTCGGGCTCTGCTGGCGGTGGTTGTTGCAGGGTATCCATCGTTACTCCCTGTCTTGTGTGAGGTCAAAGATGCCGCCGCGACATAGCCGCGGCGGTTATGCGTTAACGCGTAAACCTCCAGGCGACGCCTTTGGTCTGGCAGGCCATTAACAGGCCCGTATAATCCAGCTCAAAGCGAACCACATCGCCTACTTTTAGCGACTGACGACAATCTTCAATATCCACCAGCGTATGATCGCTGGTTTGTCCTAAGATAGTGATAGCGTCGTCGCATGGCACACAGTTATCCGACGGCACATCCTGGCGACCAAACGCCAGCAATGCGCGTCGGCGTATGCCACGATCGACAAAGGTTTTACTTTGCAAAAAGGCATCGACGCCCAGCTCCCCGACCGGGACGGTAGGTTTACTGTTCAGTTCGATGATTTCCGCTTCCAGGATATACATATCGGAACAGGCTTTATCGACCGGTTTTGCGGAGTGGTGAAATTCATTCAGGTATTTCATGTCCACATATTCAATGCCGAATTCATGCAGTCCGCCGATGCGCAGATGATTCAGTCCCTGCGGCCAGATACCTTTATCCAGCAGGTGATAGCTGGTGCAGTTTCCCGCAGAAAGCCGCCGGACAGGAATACCGCTGTCAGCTTCCAGCCGGGCGGCCAGCGCCAGAAAATCCTCGCCATTTTTTACCGTTGGCAACACGGTGCCGTAACAATTAAAGTTGGTGCCCAGTCCATATAATTCCAGACCGGGCAGACCAGTAATCAGAGTCACGGTCTCAAGAATGCGTTGATATTCACCAAACCAGATACCCTCGCGTAAATCGCCCATATCCACCATCAGTAATACCTGATGCGTTTTCCCCTGGCGTTGGGCTTCTTGCGATAATGCCCGTAATACCACCGGCTCGCTATTTAAACTAATATCCGCGTAGCGCACCACATCTTCGATTTCACTCAGACACGGACTGCGTAACAGGCAGGTCGTACATCCTGTCTCGCGTATTTTTTTCAAATTATAGGTTCGTGATTCAGCGATAACGGTAATTCCGCCGTTGAACACCGCCTGCGCGGTTTCCACGCAGCCGTCAAAAACTTTATTGACAGCCATCACGTCAATACCGCTGCTTGCCAGCAGAGCTTTTTCCGTGCGGGCGTTTTCTTCCAGCTTGCGTAGATTTATTTCCAGAACTGGCATATACATTTTATTTTCCTCCCGCCATGCTTAAACGGGCATTACGTTTCTGCGCCCGATGGTAAATGTACTCCGCGACGACAACCGCCAGCACGGCTCCGCCAATAATTTTCCCGGCGTACTGGAAATATCCGCCCATATCAATTTGAGAAGGCGGAATAAATAACAGCGCAACGGCAAAGGCGATAGAAAGAAAGCCCAGCGCGGGTAAAATAGCCGGTAAAACCTTGCCCGGAATTTTAAAACTTCTTGGCGTATCCGGCTGGGTCTTACGTAAACGCCAGAACGCCGGGAACATCACCAGATAAGGAATAAAATAGGTGATGGTCGTTAGCGCCGTTAACATCCAGTAAGCCGCCGCAACGCTTGGCGAAATAAAAGTCGAAAAACACAGGACCGTGACAATAATCGCCTGTACAGTCAAGGCAAAGGCGGGCGTTTTCCACACCGGATGTAATTTGCCGATTCGGTCCCCCAGCAGATTATCTTCACGCGAGGCTTCCTGGAGCATATAAATCGGCCCCACCAGCCAGGAGTTAATCTGCCCGAGAGCGCCAAAAAACATACAGATGGCCATAACAGGAATTAACCACGGCATATGCAGCGTGTCCGCAGCAGCATGCATAGCCTGCATGACGCCTGCCACAATGTCGGTTTTCCCGGCGGGTAAAAGCGTGTTTAGCGCCCAGGTACCGACCATATAGATCCCAACGATAACGGCAGCGGAGACGGCCATCGCTCGCGGAAAATCACGCTGTGGATTACGGGTACGCCCGGCAATCATCGGGGCGACCTCCAGTCCGGCAAACGCAAACATCATGCTGGATAAGAAAACGATCGTATCCCAGTGTCCGAGATCCGGAATCCAGTTTTTCGCTGTAGTGTAGTCCGTCTGCATCTGGTGTCCGGTACATAGCCATACCACCGCCAGTAAAATGAGGATGGCGGAGGGAATAAATACGCCGCACCAGGCGCTGATGCTATTAATAATTTTTGTCCATTCCATCCCGCGGATATTCATCAGCGTTAATAGCCAGAAAATTACCGCGGAACCAATACCGATAAATGCTTTATTTTCCGCCAGGCCGCCGCCGATCATATAGCCCAACGCGGTAAAGCCGAATTGCAGCATTAATGGGAAAAACAGTACGCAGGAAAAGAGAAAACAAACCACAACAATCCATGCAATACGTTTACCAAATGCCTCTTTAATCCAGACAAATATCCCGCCATCTTTCGGCCAGCCGGTTGACAGCTCGCCGCATACCATCGCTAAAGGAAAAAACAAACAGAATGCGGCGATCACCCATAACAACATGGCCGATGCCCCGTAAGGCGCCACGTTAGGGATTTGCCGCAAACTCAGAATAGCGATGACATTCATAAAGACAATGTCTTTGATGCCAAGTAAGCCAGAATTCGTGTTACTCATGGCCATCTCCTGTTATGCATTCAGGCATCACTGCCCTCTTCTTATCATCTGACGACGGGCTTCAGCATGAAACTGAAGCCCAAAACAGTATTAATAAATGTCGTACTTGACCATATCTTCGTAACTGTCTTCCCGACGAATCAGACGCGTGTCACCATTTTTATCGATCATCACCACGCCCGTGCGCGGACGGTTGTTATAAACGGTTTGACTTTCAATGGTGTATGCCCCGGCATCAAGAAATGCGACAATATCGCCAACATGAGTCTCCTTCGGCAGTAAAAACTCTTCGCCTTTCACTCCCATGTGGAAATAATCTCCGCCATCACACAGCGGCCCGGCTAATTTTATCCAGGCGTCGTGCGCTGCCGTCATGCGAGAGGCGTTATAGACATAAAAGAACCAGTCAAAATGCTGGCTGTCAGAGAGTACGCTGTAACCGGCGTCGACAAATTTCCATTCAACGTGGCATTCCACATTGCCGTTAAGATCGTAATTTGTTTTACGTTTTTCGCAGGAGACTTCCGTCAGTAACACCGCCGCCGACCCGGTCACTTTACGTCCAGGTTCAATACATATTTCCACATCGGTACGCCATTTATGCACTTCGCGAATGACCGCATCGGCAAAATCCTGGGCGGTAATACCGGCATACATATTATCTTTTAACGGGTCGCCATTCTCATCGTCATATTTATAGGGAACCGGAATTCCGCCGCCCACGTTGATCAAATCAAATTTAATACCGAGCACCTCTTCCAGGCGACGGGATTCATCCACCAGCACTTTAGTCGCTTTTGCGAAAGGCTCTGACTCCGGCACCTGATCACCCACATGCATATGCAAGCCGCGCAAATGCACATAAGGCATCGCCAGAATGCGGCGGCAGGTTTCTTCCGCCTGTTCCAGGTCGAGACCTGACTTCGCATGGAAAGCGGTAACCAGTTCCGCATGCGTCGCCGAGGGAACATTCGGCTCTACGCGGACGCAAACATTGGCGACTTTCTTCAGCTTGCGAGAGATGGCATCAATATGTTCCAGCTCATACAGGCTATCAACATTAATAAGATACAGATCGTTAGCGATGGCATATTCCAGATCGGCAGGCTTTTTCACCACGCCGTTGAAGACGATCTGATTGCCGCGAAAGCCTATCTCCAGGCACTTGCGAACCTCATATTGTGAGTTTGCCTCCGCGCAAATTCCGGCGTCACGAATGGCTTTCAACACCCCCATGACCGAGCAGGTTTTTGACGCAAAGAAGGTTTTGGTATTTTTATGCGCCGCAAATGCCTGCTGGATTTCATGAATGTTACGAATAATCTCCGGCTCAGAAAACACATAGAACGGCGTGGGGTACTGGCGCGCCAGAGCGTCCAGATCGACCCCTTCAAAACACAAATGACCGTCTTTGTGCTGGAAACGGCGATCGCCGTTGATTACCTGCTCACGTAGCTGGTTGTAATTCTGCATAATCGAGTCAGTCATAACGCCCTCTGCTTAATGTTTATGGTAAAAATCCGCATTCTTTACAGGGATAAAGCAAAAGGCATGCCACTATTTTTTATCAAAATAATCAATTACTTATAAAAATAAGCTTTTTCTCATTTTCGTCATTGAGTTTGCTATTCATCACAACGACGAAAATTCGTCACTTTTATAATGACAACATGAACAATAGATATGAGGAATGCATATATGGCATCCACCAATCAGGAGCTGGCCTCGGCGCTCAGGATGTTTTCCCGCTTTTTCGATTTGATTCATCAGCCGTTGGCCGTCATTAATGAGCGTGGTGAATACGTTTACTACAATCAGGAAAGCGCGGATCTGGACGGCTATAGTATTGAACGGGCAATGGGAAAACATATGCTGGATGTCTATCCGGGCATGAAAGAGACGCAAAGTACGATGCTTTCATCGTTAAAAAAAGGCGTGGAATACATTGGCCATTATCAAATTTATTACAATGCGCGAGGCCAGGCCGTTGACTATCAGCACACCACCGCGCCGCTCTATGCAAGCGATGGCGGCATGGTCGGCGTTATCGAAATCGGCAGGAATATGTCCGGCGTCAGGCGGCTCCAGGAGCAGGTGGTAGAACTGAACCAACTGCTGTATGCCGATCACCATGAGAAGCACCATGCCATTATTACCGAAAATCCGGAAATGCTCAGTAATATCGCCAAAGCCAAACGGCTGGCCGCCAGTAATATTCCGGTGACGATTGTCGGGGAGACGGGAACGGGTAAGGAGCTATTTTCCCGCCTGATACATCAATGCAGCAAGCGGGCGAATAAGCCATTTATCGCCCTGAACTGCGGCGCTCTACCGCCTACGCTTATCGAAAGTACGCTTTTCGGCACCGTGCGCGGCGCCTATACTGGCGCGGAAAATAGCCAGGGCTATCTGGAACTGGCAAACGGGGGAACGCTCTTTCTTGATGAGCTGAACGCCATGCCGATAGAGATGCAAAGTAAGCTGCTGCGATTCTTGCAGGATAAAACCTTCTGGCGGCTCGGCGGACAACAGCAACTCCACTCTGATGTCAGGATCGTTGCCGCCATGAACGAAGCGCCCGTCAAATTAATTCAACAAGAACGTCTGCGGGCAGATCTTTTTTATCGGTTGAGCGTCGGAATGTTGACGTTACCGCCGCTGCGCGCCCGCCCGGAAGATATTCCCTTACTGGCGAATTATTTTATTGATAAATACCGTAATGACGTGCCGCAGGACATTCACGGATTAAGCGAGACGGCGCGTGCTGATCTGCTCAATCACGCCTGGCCGGGTAATGTCAGGATGCTGGAAAACGCGATTGTACGCAGCATGATCATGCAGGAAAAAGACGGGCTGCTCAAACACATCATTTTTGAACAGGACGAGTTAAATTTAGGCGTACCGGAAACCGCGCCGGAAAATCCCCTTCCCTCGTCACCCGATCCGCAGTATGAAGGGTCGCTGGAGGTACGGGTTGCTAACTACGAAAGGCATTTAATAGAAACCGCGCTGGATACGCATCAGGGGAATATTGCCGCCGCGGCCCGCAGCCTTAACGTATCGCGCACCACGTTACAGTACAAAGTACAAAAATACGCTATTCGCTTCGGCGTGGTGCGTAATTGACATCGGCCAGCGGCATTGCGCCGCTGGCAAAGCCATTAGCCTTCGTTATGCATTTCCAGGTTTTCCATTTCGTTCTGGAACAGCACCGCTTTGGCGTCGTCATTACGTAATGAATCCAGGAAGTCGAGGTATTGCTGGTCTACGTCTTTGGTGACATATACCCCGTTAAATACCGAACATTCAAACTGCTGGATATCCGGGTTTTCCGCGCGTACGGCTTCGATCAGATCGTTCAGATCCTGGAAGATAAGCCCGTCTGCGCCGATGATCTGCCGAATCTCATCCACCTCGCGACCATGCGCGATCAGCTCATTGGCGGTCGGCATATCAATGCCATAGACGTTGGGGAAACGAATTTCCGGCGCGGCGGACGCCAGATAAACCTTCTTCGCGCCGGCTTCCCGGGCCATCTCGATGATCTGCTCTGATGTGGTGCCACGCACGATGGAATCATCCACCAGCAGGACGTTCTTATCGCGGAATTCCGCGCGATTAGCATTGAGCTTACGGCGCACGGATTTACGGCGTAGCTGTTGGCCCGGCATGATAAAGGTACGTCCCACGTAACGATTTTTGACAAATCCCTGGCGGTACGGCTTGCCGAGAATACGGGCAATTTCCAGTGCGATATCGCAGGAGGTTTCCGGGATAGGGATCACGACGTCGATGTCCAGATCTTCCCATTCACGAGCGATTTTTTCGCCAAGTTTGGTGCCCATATTCACACGAGCGCTGTAGACGGAGATTTTGTCGATAAAGGAGTCCGGGCGAGCAAAATAAACGTACTCGAACAGGCAGGGATTACTGACCGGGTTATCCGCGCACTGGCGCGTGAACAGTTGCCCCTTTTCGGTAATATAGATAGCTTCGCCCGGCGCGACATCGCGCAGAAACTCAAAGCCCAGCGTATCCAGCGCCACGCTTTCAGAAGCGACCATATACTCCGTACGACCATCGCCAACGTCACGCTTGCCCAGCACTAACGGGCGAATGCCGTGCGGATCGCGAAAAGCCACCATGCCGTGGCCGATAATCATCGCCACGCAGGCATAGGCGCCGCGGATTTGACGGTTAGTCGCGGCAATCGCGGCAAAAATATTGTCGGCTTCCAGCGGATAGTGACGGAAGTTGTCGAGCTCGCTGGCGAAAATATTGAGCAGGATTTCGGAATCGGAGGTGGTGTTGATATGACGGCGCTTTTCTTCAAACAGCTTTTTACGTAGCTCGTGCGCATTAGTCAGGTTGCCATTATGGGCCAACGTGATGCCATACGGCGAGTTAACGTAAAAAGGTTGCGCTTCCGAAGCGCTGGAGCTGCCTGCGGTAGGGTAGCGTACATGGCCGATCCCCATGTTGCCCTGCAAACGCTGCATGTGGCGAGCTTCAAAAATATCGTTCACCAGCCCGTTTGCCTTACGCAAGCGGAAGCAGTTATTCGCATCAATGGTGATGATACCGGCAGCATCCTGACCACGATGCTGGAGCACTGTTAACGCGTCATAAATCGACTGGTTGACCGGCATAACACCGGCGATACCGACAATACCGCACATACGTCATTTTCCTCGTTAAGCCACATCTCAGAACCTGTTACGTCCTGGGCAAGAAACTCGACGAGCTTTGCAGATAGTCAAAGAACCATCTGATGATGAAGCTGAACTGCGGGATGAGCTGCGATTTGCTCCAGTCTTCGCTTTTCGACAAGCCGGTAAAGGTATCAAGGAAGAACAGAATGGCGGCGACAATCAGCGCGCCTCGCAGTGCGCCGAAACAGATCCCCAACACCCGGTCAGTTCCCGACAGGCCGGTCTTTTCTACTAGCTGACCTATCACAAAATTCACGATAGCGCCGACGATAAGCGTCGCGATAAACAGTACCGCGATAGCAATCCCATTACGAACCAGTTCGTCTTCAAAGCCCGTAAACCAGACAGACAGGTAAGTGTAGTAGTGACTGGCGACAAAGAAAGCACAACCCCACGTCACCAGCGATAACGCTTCACGAACAAAGCCGCGGATCAGGCTAACCAGACAGGAAAAAGCAATCACCGCGATAATGGCGTAATCAATCCAGACCATAGATGTCCCACGATTTTACGCCCTGTCGTCCTGTTCGGGGCGCATTCTAACAGAAAAAGAAAACGTTTGCGTAGGGATTTCCTTCCCACGCGTAAATAAAAATGGCGCTGAAAAAATATTCAACGCCATCACACTTTTTATCTCTTCGGGAACGACCAGAAGAGCTGCCATCGGCCTGATAAGCGCAGGATACCAGGTTTATTCCTTCTGCCGGATGGCGACGTAAACGCCTTATCCTGCCTACAGAACTTCGGCTATTTACCAGGTGAACACCGTAGGCCTTAACGCTGCGCGCTCAGGCAAAACGCGCCTTAGTTCGGGCTATATCCCATCACCACGCCGCTTAACCCGGAAATCTGCTTGAGCTCGCCAAGCGATCCTTTCATCTTATCTTTCGACGCATCCGGCCCGACGAGAATACGGGTTATTTTACCCTGTACCGGCGTTGAGGGGGAAGTATAAACCCGGAACCCGGCGGAACGAAGCTTGCCGACTATCTCGTTGACTTTATCCGCATTTTTCAGCGCGCCCAACTGTACGACATAGGCTTTGCCGGTCGGCGCAGGTTTATCGTCGGTAGCCGGTTGCGGCGCGGGCGTCGGCGTGGAAGCGGCGACAACCGGCTGTTGCGGTTTAGGCTGCGGCTTCGGCTTTTCAACCGGCTTCGGTTTAGGCGTCTCCACCGGTATCGGATCAAGCTCGACATTGTTAGACGCCATGCGCGACGGGTCCAGCGACGGCGCGGCCGCATCTCCCGCCCGCACCTCTTCAGCCGCCCCTTCCGGCGGCTGTGTCGGCAGCGCCTGCGTTGCGGCAGGCATCATATCCGGCTCATCACGGTCGCCAGGCTTCGGTACCAGTGGAATCGCAGCAAATTCATCCTGATAATGCTTTTTCTGTCCGTCCAGCAGACCGGGAAGCACAATAACCCCCAGCGCGACTAACACAATCGTGCCGACTAAACGATTCTGAAACTTACTCGCCACCGATTCTCCCCGCGTCTATCACTTCCATAACATGTGCGACGGTGTGGAACGATCCGCACACCAGCACGGTATCTTCTGGCTGCGCCGCGTCGATAGCGGCCTGCCATGCCTGCGCGACGCTATCATAGACATTCCCTTTTCCCAGATGTTCCAGAAGTTGTTCCGCCGTCGCGCCGCGCGGCCCCTCTAACGGAGCACAATACCAGTCGTCAACCACGCTTTTCAACCAGGCTAACGTGCCGGCGATATCTTTATCATGCAGCATACCAATCACCGCAAGCACGCGCCCGCGTTTCGGCAACATTTTCAGACGACCCGTCAGGTATTCCGCCGCGTGGGGATTATGGGCGACATCAAAGATAACGCGCGGCGACTCACTCACGATTTGAAAACGTCCCGGCAAGGTAGCCTGCGCAATACCGTCGCGAATCGCCTGCTCGTCAATATTCAACCTGCTGGCGCGCAGCGCGGCCAGAGCGGTGGCGGCATTCGGCTGAGGAACCTGCGGCAACGGCAGTCCGGCAAGCGTGCCGTCGCCATCGGTAAACGCCCAGTGGGTCGCTGCCACCTCATAACGCCAGTCAACGCCGCGACGCCGCAACAGCGCGCCGGTCTCCTGCGCGACATCCGCGATGGTTGCCGGCATTTCCGGTTCGCCAACGATAGCGGGTTTTTCCGCACGAAAAATCCCGGCTTTCTCGCGGCCGATACTTTCGCGATCCGGCCCCAGCCAGTCAGTATGGTCAAGCGCGATGCTGGTAATTACTGCTACATCGGCATCCACAATGTTCGTGGCGTCCAGGCGCCCGCCCAACCCGACCTCCAGAATCACCACGTCAAGGTTAGCCTGTTTAAACAGCCACAATGCCGACAACGTACCATATTCAAAATAGGTCAATGAAATATCGCCGCGCGCCGTTTCTATTTCCGCAAAGGACGCGGTATGCGCGGATTCCGCTAATTCTTTCCCCTGCACGCGCACGCGCTCGGTGTAACGTACCAGATGAGGCGAACTATAGACGCCCACACGGTATCCCGCCGCGATTAACACCGACTCCAGCGTGCGACAGGTCGTACCTTTGCCGTTGGTTCCCGCAACGGTAAAAACGAACGGCGCAGGCTTGAGGATGTCCAGACGCGCTGCCACCTGGCTTACGCGCTCAAGGCCTAAATCGATACTCTTGCTGTGCAGGTTTTCCAGATAAGAAAGCCACGAGGCCAGGGGCGACGCAGCTTGAGGTATAGATTTGTTTTTCATTGTTTCCGCTGCTTCTTTACGGTGAAAAGCAAAAGGGCAGAGCCTGCGGCCCTGCCCTTTTCAGTTATCAGGCCTCAGACTCCTGATCCGGCGCCGGAGGCACCACCACGCCTTCACGCGGGGCGTCCGGGTTCGGCGCGGGCAGATTCATCAGCTTCGCCAGAATGCTCGCCAGCTTCAGGCGCATTTCCGGGCGGCGGACTATCATATCAATAGCGCCTTTTTCGATCAGGAACTCACTGCGCTGGAATCCTGGCGGCAGTTTTTCGCGAACGGTCTGTTCGATAACGCGCGGGCCGGCGAAGCCAATCAGAGCTTTTGGCTCGGCGATGTTGAGATCGCCCAGCATCGCAAAACTGGCGGAAACGCCGCCCATTGTCGGATCGGTCAATACCGAAATGTAGGGCAGACCACGTTCCTGCATTTTAGCCAGCGCCGCCGAGGTTTTCGCCATCTGCATCAGCGACATCAGCGCTTCTTGCATACGCGCGCCGCCGGAAGCAGAGAAACACACTAACGGACAGTTGTCTTCCAGCGCCTGTTCAACGGCGCGAACGAAGCGTGCGCCAACGACAGACCCCATTGAGCCGCCCATGAACGCGAATTCAAACGCGGCGGCGACAACCGGCATACCGTGAAGCGTCCCTTTCATGACCACCAGCGCGTCTTTCTCGCCGGTTTCTTTCTGCGCGGACGCCAGTCTGTCTTTATATTTTTTGGAGTCGCGGAACTTGAGCACGTCTTTTGGCTCCAGCTCGCTACCCAACTCCACAAGGGAACCTTCATCTAACAGGCTATGCAGGCGATTGCGCGCCGACATGCGCATATGATGGTCACACTTAGGACAGACCTCAAGATTACGTTCCAGCTCAGCGCGGTATAAAACCTGACCGCAGCTATCACACTTGGTCCACACCCCTTCAGGAATGCTAGCCTTGCGGGTGGGAGTAATGTTGCTTTTAATTCGTTCAATCCAGCTCATTGGTGACCTTTCTGCCTGAACCTTAGTCAGCTTTATTATAAGGGGCGCATAATGCCATTTTTGCCCCCAACAGACCATGAATGTTGCACATTAAAACATAACAGCCCGAAACTTTGGATAAAAAAGTGGTCGAACCGCTGAGTTACTTTCTATTTTGCGGCACGCGACGCAGCGCGCTTATGCCGGACAATCTCAATGACGCCAGGTAATATCGAAACCACGATAATCCCCACAATCAGCAACTTAAGGTTATCCTGAATCAACGGTATCGTACCGAAGAAATAACCGGCGTAGGTAAAGAGCAGCACCCACAGCAGCGCGCCGATGACGTTATAGGCGGCAAAATGCCGATAGGACATGTGCCCCATCCCTGCCACAAACGGCGCAAAGGTTCTGACGATCGGCACGAAGCGAGCGAGAATGATAGTTTTACCGCCGTGTTTTTCATAAAACTGGTGGGTTTTATCCAGATAACTACGGCGGAAAATTTTCGAATTCGGATTACTGAACAGTTTTTCGCCGAACAGTCGACCAATCGTGTAATTTACCGCATCGCCGACAATTGCGGCGATCAGCATTAACGCCACCATGACATGCACATTGAGATCGTTGGTTTCCAGCGAAGCCAGCGCCCCGGCGACAAACAGCAGCGAGTCGCCCGGCAGGAACGGCGTGACGACCAGGCCGGTTTCACAAAACAGAATCAAAAACAAAATAGCGTACACCCAGACGCCGTACTCCGCGACCAGCTCCGCCAGATGCACATCGATGTGCAGAATAAAATCAATAATAAAGTAGATCAGGTCCATATTTGTCTTTGCCTTTCTACCCGACACGTTTCGGGTGTACGATTCGGATTAGTCCGCCAGAAATAGCGGGCCCATTGGCGGTTTTGGAAGGTCAAACCGGTCAGGGTAATCCACCGCAACCAAATATAGCCCCTCCGCCTTCGCCGTTGCCGCCGCCAGCGTTCTGTCCCTGGCCGCTAACAGCTCTGCGATCCAGCTCTCCGGCTGGTTGTGAGCGCCTACTTCCAGCAGGCTGCCGACAATATTCCTGACCATATGATGAACAAAGGCATTCGCTTTGATATCGACCACCACATAAGGGCCGTGGCGGGTAACGTTGATGTGCATCACATTACGCCACGGCGTGCGCGACTGGCACTGCACCGCGCGAAACGAGGTAAAATCATTTTCGCCAAGCAGACACTGCGCCGCGCGATGCATCCGCTCTGCATCCAGCGGCTCATAGTAATGCGTCACGCCTTTTGCTAATACCGCAGGACGCAGTCGATGATTGTAGATGATATAGCGATAACGGCGAGCCGTAGCGCTAAATCGCGCGTGAAAATCATCCGGTACAGTTTTCACCCAGCGCACGGCAATGTCACCAGGCAAATTCGCATTTACCCCCAGCGTCCATGCCGCATCTTTGCGCAATGCGGTCGTTTCGAAATGGACAACCTGCCCGGTGCCGTGAACGCCGGCATCGGTACGCCCGGCGCAGAACACGTTAATAGGTTCATTTGCCACCTGCGAGAGCGCTTTTTCCAGCTTTTCCTGCACGCTGCGCACTTCATTCTGACGCTGCCAGCCATAATACTTGCTGCCGTCGTACTCAATACCCAGCGCAATTTTATAGACCGGCGATGATTGCTGTCCGGACATCAGTACAGATACTCCTGCACCAGCTTCTCCGCAATTTTAACGGCCATCAGCGCGCCGCCGAAACGCACGTTGTCCGCCACTGACCAGAACTGAATTTGTTCCGGCATACCGTAATCATTATGCACACAGCCAATAGAGAGCTGTGGATTGCCGGAAGCGTCGCCCACCTGCGTCGGGTAATCCGTCTCTTCTGACAGTACGATATCTTCACCGCGGGAAAATGCCTCGCGCGCCTCTTCCGCCGCCAGCGGACGGAGCGCTTCAAAGCTCACCATCTGCGCATGGCCATAGAACACCGGCGACTGCACGACACTGGCGGAGATCATCACGCCATCGTCCTGTAAAATTTTACGCACTTCATCGACGATACGACGTTCCTGGCGCACGCTGCCTTCACGATCCGGCAGCAGCGGCAGCATATTGAACGCTAACTGGCGGCCAAAGAAATCATCTTCATCAATCGGTATGCCGTTAAGCAGCTTCGCACTCTGTCCGGCCAGCGCATCGACCGCTTTTTTCCCCTGTGCGGACGCTGATAACATACTGGTGACGGCGATGCGCGACAGTCCCCCCTGATCGATTAACGGCTTGAGCGCCGCCAGCAGTTGACTGGTCAGACTATCGGCGACCGCAATCACGTTACGGTTACGGTAATCCGCCAGTACATACGGGTTAACTTCCGGCACGACCAGCGGCACATCAGGCTCCAGCGCGAACAGACCGCTGGAATCTATCACCAGGCAACCTACATTAGTCGCGTCGTCTATCCAGGCAGCCGATGCCTCTGCGCCGGCAACGAAAAACGCCAACTGCGCCTGCGTCCAGTCAAAGTCCGCCGCATCCTGGACAATGACCGACTTGCCACCAAAACGGAGGTGCTCGCCCGCGCTTTCATGACGCGCCAACGCATAAATTTCACCGACCGGGAACTGGCGTTCAGCCAGTGTTTCAAGCAGGGCTTCGCCTACGGCGCCCGTTGCGCCCAGAATGGCAATGTTCCAGCCTTCAGACATGGTGATTTACTCCAGAAATACATAAGCGTCCCTGTCGCATTATTCGACAGGGAGCATTAAGAAGACATTAATGTGCCGGGTGATGAACAGCGTTAAAACCTAGCTTACACAGCAAGGCGGCTGCCGTTTCGTCGTCACACATCACGTATAAAGACGACCATTCACGGCGCTCAAGATAATTTTTACGCAATTTATCAAATTCACCCGGAATTCCAGCGACTTTACGCAGTGGCGCATCGTCGCGGCGCACATCATACACCAAATGCGCCAGTCTTTTCAGCGTCGGTTGATCCAGCGGGCCATGAAGCGTAATACGACCAAACTCAGGCGCAGGCAGTAATGTCTCCAGCGCGACACGCTGCTCGCGACCGATAAACGCGCTATACGCCTCAAAGACCTGGGTGGTGCCGCGCGCTTTGCCTTCCAGCGTATAGCCGGCAATATGCGACGTGCCGATATCCACGGCTTCCAGTAGCGCGACGTTAAGATCCGGTTCGCCCTCCCACACATCAAGCACTACGCTCAGCGGCTGCCCGGCATTGAGTCGCGCCAGCAATGCGGCGTTATCCACCACCGGGCCGCGGCAGGCGTTAATGAGAATGGCGCCGGGTTTCAGTCGACGGATCAGCGTCTCATCGGCCAGATGCAGCGTTTTGTACGGTCCGTCTTTATAGAGCGGCGTATGGAAAGTCAGGACATCCGCTTCCTGCACCAGCTCATCCAGCGTACGAAAATCACCCTCGTCCCCGCGTGCGGCGCGTGGCGGATCGCACAGCAACGTGCGGATACCCAACGCTTCAAGCCTGGTCTGTAGCCGGCTTCCGACGTTACCCACGCCGACAATCCCTATAGTGCGATCGCGTAACGAAAAGCCGTCACGTTCGGCCAGCATCAACAGCGCGGAAAACACATACTCCACCACGGCGATAGCATTACAGCCGGGCGCGGCTGAAAAACCGATGCCCGCCTGCTTCAGCCATGCCTCATCCACATGATCGGTGCCTGCCGTAGCAGTACCAACGAAGTTAATCGGCGTGCCGCTCAGCAGCGATTCATTCACTTTCGTGACCGAACGCACCATTAACGCATCGGCATGGTTCAATTCTTCAACGGGGATCGGGCGACCCGGCACTGCCTTTACCTCACCCAGGCGGCTAAATAATTCGCGGGCGTAAGGCATATTTTCATCAACGAGAATTTTCACGACTGTCGTACCTGTTTGAGAACGAGAGTTAACCGGACAAGTGTGCCATAATCTGGCCGCCAGGCATATATTGCTCAGATTTATGGTTAAAGGATAATTAATTATGCATCCCATCTCCGGCGCCCCTGCACAGCCTCCAGGCGAAGGGCGTAATCCTCTTTCCGCTGCGAGCGAGCAGCCGCTTTCCATGCAACAGCGTACGGTACTGGAAAGGCTGATCACGCGCCTGATTTCACTGACCCAGCAGCAAAGCGCGGAAGTATGGGCCGGAATGAAACACGATCTGGGGATAAAAAATGACGCGCCGCTACTGTCGCGCCACTTCCCCGCCGCTGAACAGAATCTTACCCAGCGTCTGGGCGTAGCGCAGCAAAATCATGCCAATCGTCAGGTGCTTTCACAGCTAACAGAGCTGCTTGGCGTCGGGAATAATCGTCAGGCCGTCAGCGATTTTATCCGTCAACAATACGGTCAAACCGCGCTTAGCCAGCTTACGCCCGATCAACTTAAAAACGTGCTGACGCTCCTGCAACAGGGGCAGCTTTCCATTCCGCAGCCGCAGCAACGTCCGGCAACGGATCGGCCATTATTGCCTGCTGAACATAATACGTTGAATCAGTTGGTGACGAAGCTGGCAGCCGCGACCGGCGAGTCAAACAAACTTATCTGGCAATCAATGCTGGAACTCTCCGGCGTGAAAAGCGGCGAGCTCATTCCGGCAAAACAGTTTACTCATCTGGCGACATGGCTACAGGCGCGGCAGACGCTGTCACTACAACACGCGCCTACGCTACATACGCTGCAGGCTGCGTTAAAACAACCGCTTGAGCCAGACGAGCTCACAGCGATCAAAGAGTATGCCCAACACACTTATCAAATTCAGCCGCAAACGGTGCTGACCACCGCACAGGTACAGGATTTACTTAACCATATTTTCCTGCGTCGCGTAGAGCGAGAGGCGGATGAGCTTGAACCGCTCTCTATTCAACCCATCTACCGCCCGTTCGCGCCGATGATTGAAACCGTAAAAAATCTGTCTGCGCGGCCAAGCCTGTTGTTTATCGCGCTAATAATTGTACTGGCGCTTTTATGGCTGGTTTCTTAACCACGCCGGAACGATAATATCGTCACCAGGATGCCAACCACCGCGGAGATCGCTCCCGCGAGGAATACGGAAGGATAGCCGCATGACGTGGCCAGCACGCCCGCCAGCGGGCCGGTAACGCCGTAGGAGATATCCTGAAACGCGGCGTAACCGCCGAGCGCCGTACCGCGTACCTGAGAAGGTACGCGTTTCACAACCTCCACGCCCAGCGCCGGGAAAATCAATGAACACCCTGCCCCGGTGAGCGCCGCGCCTACCAGCGCTATCCAGGCCGTCGGCGCCAGCCACAAGAGCAGCAGTCCTGCCGTCTCAACCAGCAATGAGACAACGGCGACCTTCACGCCGCCAAAGCGGTCCGGCATCCAACCGAACAATATGCGCATCAGTACAAACGCACCGCCAAACGCGGTCAGGGTGAATCCCGCCATCGTCCAGCCATTGCTGACAAAATAAAGTGAAATAAACGTACCGATGACGGCAAAACCCACGCCCTGCAATGCCAGACCCAGACCCGGTTTCCAGATAAGCCCGACCACGCTCCACAGTGAAGGTCGCTCCCCCGTATGCGCAGGCACTTTACGCACGGTGCCGTTGAATGCCCAGGCCAGCAGCGGTAAAACCATCGTCGTCCCCGCCAGCGCCGCGAAGCCAAAGTGGCTATGGATCAGCAAGCCCAACGGCGCACCGGCCGCCAGCGCGCCGTAAATCGCCATCCCGTTCCACGACATCACCTTACCGGAACGCGTTGGGCCAACCAGCCCCAGTCCCCAGGTCAGGGTTCCGGTCAGCAGCTGGCTTTCGCCAAATCCGAGGATCAAACGCCCGACAATAAGCAGCGCGAATTTTACCGGCGCGGAAACCGGCAACAGCGCGGCCAGGAGCCAGGCGGCGCCCGCCAGCCCGCAGGCAAACATCCCCTGTAACGCCGATCGTTTAGCGCCATATTGATCCGCCAGCCGTCCGGCATAGCCGCGCGTCAGTACCGTCGCAAAAAACTGAATGCCCACGGCGATCCCAACCATCGTATTGCTATAGCCCAGTTCGTGATGGACAAAAAGCGGGATGACGGGTAACGGCAGGCCGACCGTCATATAGGTCAGGAAAACCGCAAAGGCGATGCGGAACAGCGAAAAATTCGCAGACGGGGTCGTTGTTTTTTGGCTAACTGCTGTCATGCATTACTCCAGAATGCAGAGTAAGGCGGGGAAAGGCCACGCCCCCCTCTACCTGAACGTCAGGATTAAGGTGCGTTGGATAACGTTAAACGCTTACGCATTATCGGAAGGATAATGTAGAGAGTGAAGTCTGCCTGTGAGACGCGAAACTTGTCAACCTTGAAATTGCAGCCAGGGTATCAACGTGGCGGCGTGTCATCAAACAGAAAGGGAAAGACCGCTTTCATCCCTCTCACCTTAAACCGTCCGGTCACCTGCTTGCGCTGTTCTGGCGTCAGTAACCTGAACATCATCTCCCAGATATCTTCAGGCTCCGCTTCCTGTAAGGAAATGGGTTCTGGCGTCGGTTCCTCTCCGCTGTCGTCAAGATAACGATGAACATAAAGAGGGAAAACAGATATATGAAACTCCTCGGCCTTTGATTTAACACGCTTACGCCTGACCCCCTCTTTCCCTTCGCTGTACTTATACAAACGTTCGCGAACCGCAGGCTCGCTTCCCGGAAACCCCGGTAAGCCAAGACATTCCTTAACCGTGAACCATTCCTTTGCCATCGGTTTCTTTCCTTTCTCCTGATGAAATAAAAATATTTCTTCTTTTTCGCGAAATTTTGCTTTCTTTCTGGCACTATTCTCAGAGTGAAAAAGAAAGTAACTTTCTTTTTCTCGCGCTAATTTTTACCTTAAAAATATCGGTGCCGATAACACATCTTCTTAGGATTACAGAATGGAACCAAAAAGCCAAGACTGGCATCGTGCAGATATTAAAAGTGCACTTGAAAAAAGAGGTATTACGCTCAGAGATCTTTCTCGTCAGGCCGGTTTATCACCTGATTCACTGCGCAATGTCTTTACCCGTTCCTGGCCGAGAGCTGAACGGATTATTGCGGACGCGCTGGGCATCACGCCGAAAGAGATCTGGCCGTCGCGCTATGATGATATGCAAATAAAAAATGATGCCGATACCGCAGAATAATAGTTAATGCTGAATAAATTGGCCTTAACTTATCAATCCCAACAATTAATAAATATTTAAACTTATTCTATTGGAAATAGTAATAGCACTATCTGTCATGCTTCCCGAATCAAATACTGTTAAAGCATTACGTAATTGCTATTACGTATTTTATTAACAGGAATCATTATGAGTTGGGATAAAAGAGTGGCGGTTAATTATGCCAAAACGCATGCAGGTTCTCATTCTCAAGGCCGGTGTGCGGAATTTACCCGAAAGGCAATTCAGGCGGGCGGTATCACGCTGGGGCATACGTATCATGCGAAAGATTATGGCCCAATGTTAAGAAGCGCCGGATTCACCGCTATTGGTACCTATGAAATGCCGCGCGAGGGTGACGTCATCATTATTCAACCTTACGCTGGCGGAAACCCGAGCGGCCACATGGCGATATACGATGGCACAGAGTGGTATTCAGATTTTAAACAACGCGATATGTGGGCCGGCCCGGGCTACCGGGCAGCCAGGCCCTCATATACCATCTACAGGAAGAATTAATGAAAACGTTCTCCCTTGTCGCGCTTATCCTGTTGCTTTGTAGTTGCTCTGCGCCTCATCACGACAGTACGCAGGCCGTGAAGCAGTTCTATACCTCATGGATGACGACGTTCACGAACGATGTGAATCCCCCTGACGACACCACCGCCTTAATGCAACGTTACGTTGCTAAAGAGGTTATTCTTCGCCTGGCGCTAATACAGTCCCTTTATGAACAGGAGATTGTGGGGGCAGATTATTTTATGTATGCGCAGGACTATGCGCCAGAGTGGATTCCACAGTTACGGGTTGGGAAGGCACACCCTTTCCTCGGCGGAGAAAAAGTGGATGTTCTGTTGGGCACAGAGTCAACGCCCATCCACCTGGAAATTTATACCCGTTGGGAAGAGGGACGCTGGAAAATTTACCGCGTTCGGGATGCTGACAGGGGTTATGAACAGCCGATTTATGACGCAGGCGCCATCACCCAGGCTGAGGCCTGGTCAGCAAAAGTCGCGCCGGAATATAAGAAGCATTAAAAAAGGGAATCGCCATCGGTCTCTTGTTCGTACCGGAGAGGTTAAAGCGCCTATTTCATCAGGCTCTTATTCCGTCGCTGAAAACAGTAAGCCGAAAACAACCCAGGCATTATTTAAAATATGAAGTGTTATCGGTATCATTAGCCCACGGCTTCTCATTCGAACAACGCATAATATCGATGAAAAAACAAACAGATAAACAAAAGTCACCGCAAAGAGATATTGTGTATGCATAAATGCAAAAGCGAGTGAAGTAATAATAATACCGGAAGCTCTTGAGTACCGACCCCAACCGATACTGCTGTTTAATAAAAACCCTCTGAATATAATTTCCTCCGCCACAGGAGCCAGAAAGCACATCGCCAGCGTGTTAAGAAATTTATGAAGAAAAAATTGCCTTGATAACTCGGCCATCCAGGGTTCCGGGCCACTAAAAGCATTGTAGAGAACGGTAAGGCACACCAGGGCCAGCGCCGGAACAAAACACTCCACGAATGATAAGCGACCCAATGATAAAAACGGGTAATACTTTGAATAAATACTCCAGGCGGCAATCGCATAGACAAAAACAATACTATATATAAAAGGCGCAGCCAGACCTCCCAAATAAAGCCAGGCATAGGAAGGCGAAAATGAGGCAAAAACAAAAATGCCGAACAAACCAAATAAAACAGCCACACAACTCAAACTATGCCTAATTTTATCTAATGTATTAGTTGGCATTTATATAATATCCATATAATTTGTTGTTCCCTGAATGAAAAAACAGGTCGCATTAGCGACCTGTTTCATTGTTGATACTACAACGTAATAGTCAGGCTTACAACTTACGCATCACCAGCGTGGCGTTGGTGCCGCCAAAACCGAAGCTGTTAGACATTACGGTAGTCAGTTCACGCTCGGTCGTTTCGGTCACGATGTTCAGGCCCGCAGCCTGCTCATCCAGCTCTTCGATGTTGATGCTCGGCGCGATAAAACCGTGCTCCAGCATCAGCAGAGAGTAGATGGCTTCCTGCACGCCAGCCGCACCCAGCGAGTGGCCGGTCATCGCTTTGGTCGCGGAGATAGCCGGGCTGTTATCGCCAAACACTTCACGGATTGCACCGAGTTCTTTCACGTCGCCTACCGGAGTAGAGGTACCGTGAGAGTTCAGGTAGTCGATCGGCGTGTCTACGCCGTGCATCGCCATCTGCATGCAACGTACTGCGCCTTCACCAGACGGAGCAACCATGTCTGCGCCATCGGATGTTGCGCCATAGCCGACGATTTCCGCATAGATATGCGCGCCGCGCGCCAGAGCGTGCTCCAGCTCTTCGACAACAACCATACCGCCACCGCCCGCGATGACAAACCCATCACGGTGCGCATCATAGGTACGGGACGCTTTTTCAGGCGTATCGTTATATTTGGTGGACAGTGCGCCCATCGCATCGAACTCACAGGCCATTTCCCAGCACAGCTCTTCGCCGCCGCCAGCAAAAACGATGTCCTGTTTGCCCAGTTGGATCTGTTCAACCGCATTGCCGATACAGTGTGCGGAGGTCGCGCAAGCGGAGCTAATGGAGTAGTTCACGCCATAAATTTTAAACGGCGTAGCGAGGCAGGCGGAAACGCCGGATGCCATTGCTTTCGTCACCACATACGGGCCAACGGCTTTCAGACCACGCGGACTACGCATGGCGTCTGCGCCAAAGACCTGGAATTTCGGGGAGCCGCCGCCGGAACCTGCAATCAGGCCGACACGCGGGTTATTCTGATAGACTTCCGGCGCCAGACCGGCGTCGGCCACTGCCTGCTCCATAGACAGATAAGCATAGATGGAGGCGTCGCTCATAAAGCGCACGACTTTGCGGTCAATGAGGCCAGTGGTATCCAGTTTTACGTTGCCCCATACCTGGCTACGCATGCCGGCGTCCTTCAGCTCCTGAGAGAAAGTGATCCCTGAACGTCCTTCACGCAGAGATGCCAGGACTTCCTGCTGGTTATTACCGATGCTGGAAACGATGCCCAGGCCAGTAATCACTGCACGTTTCATTCAATACCTCTGTAATTCGCACTATTTTTAAGTTTCGATTGGCACAATAGCGTACACTTGTACGCCGAACAAGTCCGATCAGCCATTTAGTACGGAAATTTGCGCCGTCAGGCACACATCGTTAAGATCGCGATACCGCCCGTCAGACGAGTAACTTACGTGAAACAATACGCCATACAACCCGCCACACTCGAATTTAACGCTGAGGGTACACCTGTTTCCCGAGATTTTGATGATGTCTATTTTTCTAATGACAATGGACTAGAAGAGACACGCTACGTTTTTCTTGGCGGCAATCGTCTTGCGGAGCGATTTCCCGTACATTCACATCCATTATTTATAGTCGCGGAAAGCGGTTTTGGCACCGGACTTAACTTCCTGACGCTGTGGCAGGCGTTTGACAGCTTTCGTTCTGCGCACCCACAGGCGACGCTACAAAGGTTACATTTCATCAGTTTTGAGAAATTCCCGTTAACGCGCGACGATCTGGCGCTGGCGCACCAACACTGGCCGGAGCTCGCGCCCTGGGCAGAGCAGCTGCAGGCGCAATGGCCGCTGCCGCTCCCGGGGTGCCACCGCCTATTGCTGGATCGGGGCCGGGTGACGCTGGATTTGTGGTTTGGCGATATTAATGAGCTGACCGACCAACTGGACGCCACGCTGAATCAAACAGTCGACGCCTGGTTCCTCGACGGTTTTGCCCCGGCGAAAAATCCGGATATGTGGACGCCAAACCTGTTTAACGCGATGGCGCGGCTGGCGCGGCCCGGCGCAACGCTGGCGACGTTTACCTCGGCGGGTTTCGTCCGTCGGGGATTACAGGAAGCCGGTTTTACCATGCAAAAACGCAAAGGCTTCGGACGTAAACGCGAGATGCTTTGTGGAGTGATGGAACAACACCTCATGCCGACCCTTTCCGCGCCCTGGTTTTACCGCAGCGGAAGCGAAAAACGTGAAACGGCGATCATTGGCGGCGGCATCGCCAGCGCGCTGTTATCACTGGCGTTACTGCGTCGCGGCTGGCAGGTGACGCTCTATTGCGCGGACGACCAGCCCGCCCAGGGCGCCTCCGGTAATCGACAGGGTGCGCTTTATCCACTCCTTAGCAAACATGACGCCGCCATTAATCGCTTTTTCCCGACCGCATTCACCTTTGCCCGTCGCCTGTATGATGCCCTGCCCGTCTCTTTTGATCATGACTGGTGCGGCGTGACGCAGCTCGGATGGGATGAGAAAAGCCAGCAGAAAATTGCCCAGATGCTGTCCCTGGCGCTGCCCGCCGGACTGGCCTCGGCGCTCAATGCCGAAGAGGCGGAACAGGCGGTTGGCGTGACGACACGCTACGGAGGAATTACCTATCCGGCAGGCGGCTGGCTGTGCCCGGAACAATTAACTCGCGCAGTCATCGCACTGGCGACCGAACAGGGTTTACAAACGCGCTTTCGCCATACGCTCACGTCGCTCGTTGCGCAGGAGTCGCGCTGGCAACTGCGCTTTACGTCAGGTGAAACCGCCAGCCATGAGACCGTCGTTCTGGCGAACGGCCATCAGATTAACCGTTTTGATCAGACCCAGCCGCTGCCGGTGTATGCCGTCGGGGGGCAGGTCAGTCATATTCCCACCACCCCCGCCCTCTCGGCGTTGCGTCAGGTGTTATGCTACGACGGCTATCTGACGCCGCAAAATCCGCATAATCAGCAGCACTGTATTGGCGCCAGCTATCACCGGGGTGACGAAAGCACCGTCTGGCGCGAAGAAGATCAGCGTCAGAACCGACAGCGTCTGCTTGACTGTTTTCCGGATGCGAAATGGGCCACAGAGGTTGACGTTAGCGGCAACAGCGCCCGTTGCGGCGTGCGTTGCGCCACCCGCGACCATCTGCCGATGGTGGGCAATGTCCCGGATTACCACGCCACGCTGACGCATTACGCCGATTTAGCCGATAACAAAACGTCGGCGGCGCCTGCGCCTGTGTATCCGGGTTTATTTGTGCTTGGCGCACTGGGATCGCGTGGTTTGTGCTCAGCGCCATTATGCGCAGAAATTCTGGCGGCGCAGATGAGTAACGAGCCGATTCCACTGGATGCCGGTACGCTGGCGGCGTTAAATCCGAATCGGTTATGGGTGAGAAAGTTATTGAAGGGAAAAGCGGTGAAGTAATGGGTCAGTCAATAGCGGAAGGCGGCAAGCGTCGCCTTCCGGCCCACGGCGTTATTGTTTTGCCTTGTCGAACAAATTGTCCCACATCGCTTTGACTAACGCCTGATCGCGCGGCGACAGTTCGCCGGCGCCGATCGCTTTCTCCAGACTTTGGCTAACGTTGGCATAGACCGCCTCAACGGAGTGGTCATCACCGCTCTCCAGCTCGGCAATGGCTAACGTCAGGTGGCCACGCAGGTATCCACTGGCAAAAAGCTCATCGTCGCTGGCGTGCTCTACCATATCGTCAATTAATGCCAGAATGCGTGATTCAAACTCCGCGATCATCTTCTTTCCTCATTGTAAACGTGGCGCTGGCTTTAATTAAGCGCTTCCGGCCACGGGAACTGTTCCGCCTTAAGTTCGGGCGTGTGATAGTAATTCTGTAGCGCTTTGATGAAGCGGGCCGGACGTTCAGGAATGCCCTGCTCCAGATACGCCATTACCTGCGCATGAACCCGGCGCTGAAACGCCACGCGATCCGGCTCAATATCGCCTTCCAGATTGTCGCAACTGACGTTAAAGGGATACCCCGCCGCCACGCAAAACAACCAGTCGAAAGCCTGTGGCTTCACCTCGACGTCTTCAAATTGACTTTGGGTCTGCGCGTCGCGTCCATCCGGGCAGTACCAGTAACCAAAGTCAACCAGTTCGCGGCGCGCCTTACCGGCGATACACCAGTGAGAAATCTCATGCAGCGCGCTGGCGTAAAACCCATGCGCAAAGACGATGCGGTGGTACGGTACCTGCGCGTCAGCAGGAAGATAGATCGGTTCGTCGTCGCCTTTAATCAGACGGGTATTAAATTCTTCGGCAAAGCAGCCGTTAAAAATCTCAATTAACTGTTCGTAATGGTGCGTACTGTTCATTAATTCATCCCCAACCAGTGGAGGATCTCCTGTCCGTGGCTATCATAAAGTAACCTGGCGCTCATTACCGCCGAGACAATAACGATCATCGGTCTGATAAGCTTTTGGCCTTTGCTCAACACCAGACGCGACCCCATTCGCGCCCCTAAAAACTGACCAACCAGCATCACGAAGCCCGTCGCCCAGATCACTTTGCCGCCGATGATAAATAACAGCAGGCCGCCAACGTTGGAGGTAGCGTTAAGCACTTTGGCATGTGCCGTGGATTTCGCCAGGTTATAGCCACATAAGGTGACAAACGCCAGAGCGTAAAACGACCCGGCGGCAGGCCCGAAAAAGCCGTCGTAAAACCCGACGCATCCCCCGGCTATCAGCGCGAACGGTAATCCATACAGGCGGCGCTGGCGATCTTCCTCGCCCAGCTTCGGCATCAATAAAAAATAGAGGCCGATGAAAATCACCAGGATAGGCAAGATCTGGCGCAAAATATCCGCCTGCACGTGCTGCACCAGCAGCGCGCCGCTCATCGAGCCAATGAACGTCATCAGAATATTGAGCTTTTGCTCGGCCAGGTTTACCACTTTACGGCGAATAAAATAGAGCGAAGACGAGAGGGAGCCGCCGCACGCCTGTAATTTATTGGTCGCCAGCGCGTTTGCCGGCGACATCCCGGCGGCCATCAGCGCAGGGATAGTGAGCAGCCCTCCGCCCCCGGCGATAGAATCGATAAATCCTGCCAGTACGGCGACAAAAAACAGCACCACCAGCAGCAGCGGGGAGACCATAAACAGATCATAAAAATTGTCCATCAGAGTACATGCTCATCCAGTAGCGCCTGGCAGGAAGGCGGCAGCGGCGGCGGTGTCTTCTTCTCAGGCTTTGTGGTGCCAGGTTTTGGCGGTTCGAACCAGCTTTGCAGTTCAGCGCCGCATCCATCGCCCGGCGGGGGTAAAGGTTGATCTTCGCACTCCAGGCTGTCGGCAGGGCAGCGTAAACGCACGTGCATATGCGCGCGATGCTGGAACCAGGGGCGTACTTTACGTAGCCAGTCACGATCGCTTCCGGCATCGAGGCAAAGCTGTTGTTTAATAGCCGGATTGACAAAAATACGGGTGACGTCATTGTCTTGTGCCGCCAGTTTGATCAGACTGGCGATATCCGACGACCAGCGCGACGGCACGACGTGTTTACCGTCGCGGGACACCAGATCTAACGCCTGCGGGCGCAATAGCTGCGCCTGGCTCCAGCGCGTTTTCGGCAACTGCAAGAAAATATCCACATCAAGCCCGGTCTGATGACTGGCGTGTCCGCCATTAAAGCGGCCTCCGGCAGGCATCCCCATGTCGCCTATCAGGACGGTTCCGAGCCCCCGTTGCTGCGCCTGATGACTCAACCGCTGGATAAACATAACCAGATCCGGGTGGCCGAAATAACGACGCTGATCGGTGCGCATCACCTGATAATTATCGGACTGTACCGGCAACGTGTCGGCGCCAATGATGCATCCGTTGGCAAAGCTACCGATAGACTGGGCGGCGCCGGGGACAGGATGGGTTATTTTCTGCCACGGCGTCGCCGCCAGGCTGGCGCTACTGACAAACCATGCCAGCAGCGCAATCGCGGTTTTTTTCATTTCTTACCAGCGTGGAATCTCTGTCTTTACATCCGCATTCTGTGCCCGATGGCGCAGCAGGTGATCCATCAGCACGATCGCCAGCATGGCTTCTGCGATCGGCACTGCGCGAATCCCCACACACGGATCGTGGCGCCCTTTGGTGATCATTTCGACTTCTTCACCCATCCGGTTGATCGTGCGTCCCGGCACGGTAATGCTGGAGGTAGGTTTCAGCGCCATATGCGCCACAATGTGTTGCCCGCTACTGATACCACCGAGGATGCCGCCAGCGTGGTTGCTCTGAAAACCCTGCGCCGTGATTTCATCGCGATTCTGGCTGCCACGCAGCGCCACCACGTTAAATCCTTCGCCGATCTCCACGCCTTTCACCGCATTGATGCTCATCAGCGCATGGGCGATGTCCGCATCCAGTCGGTCAAATACCGGTTCGCCAAGCCCTGCCGGCACGCCGCTCGCCATCACCGTCACTTTCGCGCCGATGGAGTCACCCTCTTTTTTCAGCGCGCGCATCAGTTCGTCCAGCGCGTCAAGTTTGTCTGCATCGGGGCAAAAGAACGGATTAAGCTCAACCTGACGCCAGTCTTTAATCTCCAGCGGAATATCGCCCATCTGGGTCAGGCAGCCGCGGATTTCGATGCCGAACTTTTCCGCCAGGTATTTCTTGGCAATCGCCCCTGCCGCTACGCGCATCGCGGTTTCACGCGCGGAAGAACGTCCACCGCCACGGTAATCACGCAGGCCGTATTTCTGCTCATAGGTGTAATCCGCGTGTCCCGGACGAAAAACATCTTTAATCGCGCTGTAGTCCTGCGAGCGCTGATCGGTGTTTTCAATCAGCAGGCCAATGCTGGTGCCGGTCGTCACGCCATCAAACACGCCGGAGAGAATTTTTACCTGATCCGGTTCGCGGCGCTGGGTAGTATAGCGCGAGGTGCCGGGGCGGCGTCTGTCGAGATCGTGCTGCAGATCGGCCTCCGTTAACGGGATGCCGGGCGGCACGCCATCGACGATACACCCAAGCGCCAGCCCGTGTGATTCGCCGAAAGTGGTTACGCGAAAGAGTTGTCCAATTGTGTTTCCTGCCATCACGGCTCCGTTATCGTTGTTGTCGTTTGCGTGTTTTAATCTTTATAAATGTTGAAATGTTCACGGGCCGCGAGCAACTGCGCTTTGGTCAACATAAAGACGCCATCGCCGCCGTTGTCAAACTCCAGCCAGGTGAACGGCACATTCGGATACTGCTCCATCAGATGTACCATGCTGTTTCCGACTTCACAAATCAGAACGCCGTCATCGGACAGATAATCCGGCGCATTTCCCAGGATACGACGGGTCAATTTGAGGCCGTCAGTGCCGGACGCCAGCCCCAGCTCAGGTTCGTGGCGATATTCGTTCGGCAGATCGGACATATCCTCCGCATCGACATAAGGCGGGTTAGTGACAATCAGATCGTACTGAACTTTCGGCAGATCGCGGAACAGATCGGAACGGATTGGCGTCACGTGATGGATAAGACCGTGTTCTTCAATGTTATGCTCGGCGACAGCCAGCGCATCCGGCGAAATATCGACCGCATCAACCTCTGCGTCCGGGAAAGCATAAGCACAGGCGATGGCGATGCAGCCGCTGCCGGTACACATATCCAGAATATATTTCGGCTGTTGGCTAATAAGGCCGGCGAAGTGGTTATTAATCAGCTCGCCAATGGGCGAACGCGGCACCAGCACGCGCTCATCGACATAAAATTCGTGGCCGCAGAACCAGGCTTTATTGGTCAGGTAGGCGACCGGGATACGCTCGTTAATGCGACGAATCACTCGCTCAACAATGCGGTGTTTTTCGCTGGACGTCAGCCGCGCGGTCCGCATATCTTCCGGAATATCCAGCGGCAGATAAAGAGACGGCAACACCAGTTGTACCGCTTCATCCCACGGGTTATCGGTACCGTGTCCATACCAGATATTCGCCGCGCTAAAGCGGCTTACCGCCCAGCGCAACATGTCCTGAATGGTATGCAGTTCACTTACTGCTTCATCGACGAAAATTTTATCCACGTATTCCTCCAGGGCATGCTCGCATTAAATTCGGCGGCTAGTTTGCCACGAAGACAGGGATAAATCAGCATTGACGCGGCGGGAGAATACGAAAAATCCGTTTTGACCGTTCGGATATCCTCCGGGTCGGGTAAACTAAGGCAAAAGATCAGACGAGACCCACGAATGAAAAAGAAAACATCGCTCAGCGAGGAGGACCAGGCGCTGTTCCGTCAGCTGATGCTCGGCACCCGAAAGATTAAACAGGATACTATCGTCCATCGGCCGCTGCGCAAGAAAATCACGGAAGTCCCTACCCGAAGGTTAATTCAGGAACAGGCGGACGCCAGCCACTATTTTTCTGATGAGTTCCAGCCGCTGCTCAATACGGAAGGGCCGGTAAAGTATGTCCGTGAAGATGTCAGCCATTTCGAGCTAAAAAAAATGCGCCGCGGCGACTATTCGCCGGAACTGTTTCTGGATTTACACGGCTTAACGCAGCTTCAGGCCAAGCAGGAACTGGGAGCGCTGATTGCCGCCTGCCGTCGGGAACATATTTTTTGCGCCTGCGTCATGCATGGACACGGTAAACATATTCTGAAACAGCAAACGCCGTTATGGCTGGCGCAGCATCCGCATGTGATGGCCTTTCATCAGGCCCCGAAAGAGTACGGCGGCGACGCCGCGCTGCTGGTGTTGATTGAAGTGGAAGAGTGGCAACCGCCCGAATTACCCTGATGCAGAATTGCCGGATGGCGGCGCAAGCGCCTTATCCAGCCTACGAACAGCCAACGCTGTCGTAGGCCTGATAAGCGAAGCGCCATCAAGCAGCAAAGATTAAATCGCTTTCGCCATTTTCAGATTGCAGGGACTCATTTGCCAGTTGAATGTCCCCTTGCCGCTTTCATCAAGCGTAACGTTGGCAATTGCGGACGTCGTGAACATCGGCGGCGTTTCGCCCGGACAAAGCTCAGATACCAGGTATCCGACCAGAGGTAAGTGAGAAATCACCAGCACCGATCCGATCTCTTCATTGGCCAGCGCCTGGAGGTAGGCGCTGACCAGACCGACATCGCCACAGGGCGTTAGCTCCGGCAGGACATCCACCTGAGCCGGCAGATTCATACAATCGCCGACCACATCTAACGTCTGTTCGGCCCGAAGAAACGGACTCACCAGAACACGTTCGATATCCACTTTTTGACCTTTCAGCCAGTTCGCCATCAGGCGAGACTCGTCACACCCACAAGGGGTCAAGGGACGAACCGAATCACTGGCGGCATCGAGGGCTGCGTCGCCGTGACGCATGATAAAAACTTGCATATTGCACCGCTTTTGTTAACCAGTTTCACCAACACGCTTACCACATGCCCCTATTGGCTGCGGCAAAAATGCGGTGGCCGGCATTGTGCCTTATCCATTCACTGAATGAAACGCTGTTTTTTACCTCAATGGCGTAAGTATAGTCAATCCTTGATTATTATTTCGCCACTAAGGAGGCATTCAGTGCGGATTCATATTCTCTTTGACCTCAATTTCCCTGGTCAGTTTCCCCATTCGTCCAGAAATGCTCCCTGCGCTCCGCCATGCGCACTAATTGTTCACAAGGCGCGTAACGAGGACCGTAAAGTGCGGCCAGGCGCTGTAATGTCGCCACCATTTCACCCGGCCCAAGAGCATCCATATAGCGGAACGGGCCACCGAGAAACGGCGGAAAACCGATACCAAACACGGCGCCAATATCGCCATCGCGCGCGCTGCGAATCACTTTTTCGTCGAAACAGCGCGCCGCTTCGTTAAGCATTAACATGACACAGCGCTCTGCCACCTGCTGCGCAGACAGTCGACTCTGCCCTTGCACGCCAATAAGCTTATAAATAGCAGGGTCAACCTGTTTTTTGCTTTTACGCCCTTTTTCGCCATAAAGATAGAAACCGCGACCATTTTTTCTACCTTTGCGATCGTCATTCAAAATTGAAGCGACAACATTTGCAGGCGCGCTAAAACGTTCTCCATACGCCGCCTCAAGCACAGGAATAATTTTAGTGCCCGTGTCGATTCCTACCTCATCCAAAAGTTGGATTGGCCCCACCGGAAAACCAAATTTTACCAGGGCGGCGTCAATATGTTCGACGCGTTCGCCTTCAGTCAGCATCCGAATCGCCTCATTGATATACGGCGCAAGAATTCGGTTAACATAAAACCCGGCTTTATCACTGACGACTATCGGGGTTTTACCCTGTTTTTTCGCCAGCTTAACGGTCGTGGCGATGGTCTGCGCGGAAGTAGACGCATGAGGAATAACCTCAACCAGCGGCATTTTTTCGACCGGGCTAAAAAAGTGCAATCCAATCACCTGTTCCGGTCTGGCCGCATTCGCCGCAATATCGCCAATCGGCAGGGAAGAAGTATTGGAGGCAAAAATGGTGTGAGCAGCGCAATTTTGTTCCACTTCCGCCACCATCTGTTGTTTTAACGGCAGATCTTCAAACACCGCTTCAATGACCAGATCACGATGACTGAAACCACGGTAATCGGTCGAACCTGATATCAATGCCAACTGTTTATCGCGTTCGTTGGCTTTGATATGGCGGCGGCGTACTTTTGTTTCAAGCAGATCCCAGCTGTATTTCAGAGCATGATTGATCCCCTGAGTATTTATATCCTTAATTCGTACTGGCAAACCGCCTTTACAGGCCGTAACCCAGGCGATACCGCCGCCCATTAACCCGCCGCCTAAGATGCCCACGCTGTTCAGCGGGCCGGGCGGCGCATCGCTACCGGGATCTTTTTTCACCTCGGTACTGGCAAAAAAAACAGCGCGCAGCGCCTGCGATTGCGGCGTCATCGCCAGCTCGCCGAAAGCGCGCGCTTCCGCGTCATAGCCGCTACTGCTGCCCTGCGCCAGTCCGGTTTCAATCACATCAATGATCCGCTCCGTCGCCGGATAATTACCCTGCGTTTTTTGCGCCGTCTTTTTACGCACCAGGCGAAATAACAGCGCGCGCCCCAGCGGCCCTGCCAGGATACGTTCACGGACCGGTAATGTCCGTTGCGCCAGACGTTCTTTTTTAGCCAGCTCGACAGCCGCTTCCAGTAAAATAGTTTGCGGCACCACATCATCAACCAGCCCGGCTTTAAGCGCCTGTCTGGCGCGAAGCTGTTTACCTGTCAGGATCATATCCAGCGCGGTACTGACCCCCACCAGCCGTGGAAGTCGCTGCGTTCCGCCCGATCCCGGTAAAAGCCCTAACTGTACCTCCGGCAGTCCAAGAACGGTTTTAACGTCATCGGTACAGATGCGCCGATGGCAGGCCAGCGCCATTTCAAGGCCGCCCCCCAGACAGGCGCCATGAATGGCAGCGATAACCGGAACAGGCAACGCCTGGATCTCCGCCATCAGTTGTTGCCCCTGACGCGCCAGCGTTTCCGCTTCCTGCGCGTTTTGGCAGTGACCTATCATGTTGATATCAGCGCCAGCAATAAAGTTATCTGCTTTGGCTGAGATAAAAACAACGCCCTGCAACGCTTTGTTTTCCCGGATCTGCTTCAGGATGGCGCGTACCTGCGTGGCAAACTCCGCTTTCAGGGTGTTCACCTTTTCTCCAGGGACATCAATAGCGACAACCGCGACATTATCCAGACGCACGTTAAGCATAAAAGCTGATGTGGTAGTCATTATTCCGCCTCCAGAACCATCGCCGCGCCAAGACCGCCAGCCGCGCAGGCCGTGACCAGGCCAAAACCTCCGCCCCGACGCCGTAATTCATGCAACGTTTGGGTTATCATCCGTGCGCCCGTTGCGGCAAAAGGATGCCCGTAGGCGATTGAGCCGCCGAGCACGTTGAATTTAGCGTCATCCACCTCCCCTGTCGCCTGCGCACGACCAAGCACCTCACGGGCAAATCGTTCGCTGCCCAGCAGTTGTAAGTTCGCCAGAGTCTGAGCGGCAAACGCTTCATGCATGTCGAAAAGCGTCAGATCGGCCATCGTCAACCCGGCCCGCTCCAGCGCCAGCGGCGTTGACCAGGCCGGCCCCAATAGCATGTCCTGCCAGACATCAATAGCGGTAAAGGCGTAGCTGCGCAGATAACCAAGCGGGCGCAGCCCCAGCTCTTTAGCGCGGGATTCGGTCATCAGAATAACGGCGGCAGCGCCGTCGGTCAGCGGTGTACTATTGGCGGCGGTCACGGAGCCATGTTTTCTGTCAAAAGCGGGACGCAGTTTAGCGTAGTCCGCCAGCGTGGAGGTGCCGCGAATGTTGTTGTCTTCTGCAAAGGGGTTTTTATACGGCGGCACATAGGTCGTCATCACTTCTTCCGCCAGTTTGCCCTCCGCCCATGCCTGCGCGGCGCGCTGATGTGAACGATGCGCCAGCGCGTCCTGCTGTTCACGCGTAATACCATACGTTTTCGCCATCTGTTCGGCGGTATCGCCCATGCGCAGACCGGTGGAATACTCAGCAACGGCGGGAGGAACGGGCAGCAGGTCGCGTAAGCGCAGACGAGAAAAAAGCGTCAGCCGTTGGCGGGTCGTCCGGGCTTTATTGACATCAACCAGTACCCGCGCCAGGGCTTTACTCACGCCTATTGGCAGTACCGACGACGAATCTGCGCCGCCAGCGATACCGGCGCGTATCGTGCCGGCCATCAGGCTTTCCGCCACATTCGCTACCGCCTGAAAACTGGTGGCGCAGGCGCGGCTTACGCTATAGGCATCGGTATGAACATTCATCCCCGTACCCAGCACAATTTCGCGCGCAATGTTGGGCGCTTCCGGCATTTGTACTACCTGACCAAAAACCAGTTGCTCAATGGCATCGGCTGGAATTTCACTGCGCGCCAGCAGCTCGCCTACCACCATCTTGCCGAGATCAACAGCGGGAATACCATGAAATGCAGTGGCCTGACGAGCGAAGGGGGTTCGTAACCCACTGACAATAGCAATGCGATCGCCCTGGCGGGTGACCAACGGTAAAGCCTGACGCATAGTACTCCCCTGTAAAAAAATAAATTAGTGGTCTGACCTGATCACAGTCTTAACCAATTTTTTACATTTAGCCAAGCAGAGAGAAAAGAAAGTGGGAGCTAAGGCACAGTGAAGGGAAGCGACAAAAAAAGAAAACGCCTCCGCCAGATGATGACGGAGGCGTCGTGAATGAACGGATTAACGCAGGCCGAGCTGGAAGATCAGCGTTTCTGCTTCGCAGGCGAAAACAAAATCAATATCCAGACGAACGCCTTCGGATTCCTCGGTAAAGGTTGGCGTAATTTGGCAAGGCTCAGACTCCACGCTACGCGCTTTTTCGGTTAACGCCGCCAGCGTCTCTTCAGCCTCTGCGCGGGTAGCGAATACGCGGCTGTATGACGCGGTGCAATCGGAGTTGTCCATGATGGTTCCAACGTCCATACAGCAGCAAACCGGGGTTTCATCAGCACTGCATTTACTCATTGTAGATTTCCTCTGTATTTGCACCCAGGGTGCCAGATAAACGATGGGGATATTTTACGCTCCCGGCATTCACCTCTCCAGTCGTTAATGGTGGGAAACGCGTTAAGTGACCGAAATCACACTTAAAAATGATCTAAAACAAAAATCGCGCGATCGGGTGACCGTTAAGCCCGCCGATTTTGCCAGCCAGATCTCGTTTCTAAGATCACAATTGAAAAAACTTATAAACATACTTGCAACATTCTAGCTGGTCAGACCTATACTCTCGCCACTGGTCTGATTTCTAAGTCGTACCGCAGACCCTACACTTCGCGCTCCTGTTACAGCATGTAACATAGTTTGTATAAAAATAATCAATGAGGTTATGGTCATGAGCCAGAAAACCCTGTTTACAAAGTCTGCTCTCGCAGTCGCAGTGGCAATCATCTCCACCCAGGCCTGGTCTGCAGGCTTTCAGTTAAACGAATTTTCTTCCTCTGGCCTTGGCCGGGCCTATTCGGGTGAAGGCGCAATCGCAGATGATGCGGGTAACGTTAGCCGCAACCCGGCGTTAATTACCATGTTTGACCGCCCGACGTTTTCAGCGGGCGCGGTTTATATTGATCCTGATGTTAATATTAGCGGGACATCGCCATCTCGTCGGACGTTAGATGCGGATAACATCGCGCCGACGGCCTGGGTGCCGAACGTCCATTTTGTCGCCCCGATTAACGACCAGTTTGGCTGGGGGGCTTCTATTACCTCTAACTATGGTCTGGCGACAGAGTTTAACGACACATACGCCGGCGGCTCGGTAGGCGGTACGACCGATCTTGAAACCATGAACCTGAATTTAAGCGGCGCTTATCGCTTAAATGAGGCCTGGAGCTTCGGCCTCGGCTTTGATGCGGTATACGCGCGTGCGAAAATCGAACGTTTTGCGGGCGATTTAGGCCAGTTGGTCGCGGCACAGAATCCGGCGCTGGCGCCGGTCGCGGGTCAGATTCCCAGCGACACCAAGATTGCCCACCTGAACGGTAATCAGTGGGGCTTTGGCTGGAATGCCGGTATCCTTTATGAACTGGATAAAAATAACCGCTACGCGCTGACCTACCGCTCGGAAGTCAAAATTGACTTTAAAGGCAACTACAGTAGCGATCTTCCCATCGCTATAAACCGCTTTAACCTGCCTATCCCAACGGCAACCGGCGGCGCGACGCAGTCAGGCTACCTGACGCTGAATCTGCCGGAAATGTGGGAAGTGTCCGGTTATAACCGTGTGGCGCCACAGTGGGCCATCCACTATAGCCTGGCCTATACCAGCTGGAGCCAGTTCCAGGAATTGAAGGCAAAATCGACCGCCGGCGATACGCTCTTTGAGAAGCATGAAGGCTTTAAAGACGCTTACCGCATTGCGTTGGGCACCACCTATTACTACGATGACAACTGGACGTTCCGTACCGGTATCGCCTTCGATGACAGCCCGGTACCAGCGCAAAACCGTTCTATCTCTATTCCGGACCAGGACCGTTTCTGGCTGAGCGCCGGTACGACTTACGCCTTTAACAAAGATGCGTCTGTCGACGTTGGCGTCTCTTATATGCATGGTCAGAGCGTGAAAATTAATGAAGGCCCTTATCAGTTTGAATCTGAAGGGAAAGCCTGGCTGTTCGGTACTAACTTTAACTACGTGTTCTAATCTCTTTCTGAAACGGATCAAAAAGGTGAGCATTGCGCTCACCTTTTTATTTACTGCCGTTTATTCCGAGTCGATCTCTTTGAGTTCGTCCTGAATCGCCTGCGCGTTCGGGTTTTCCTGCGGCTTGAGTTTTCCGCCATTGGCGATAAAGTCATGACGCTGGAAGTACGCCTCGCGCACCATAATATAAGGATCGGAAGACTGGCGCAGCAAACCATCGGAGTCCAGCAACTGCGCGCGGGTTTCTATCCCTTCGATAGTCCATTTTCCTATGGACATTGGCCAGGTCAACCACGAGAGCACCGGATACAAGGTATCCGCCATATCCCCGCCATCTTCACGCAGCGTGAAGCTGCCGTAGAACGGAAGTTGCATATAAGGCCCATACCCCACGCCATAATGGCCCAGCGTACTGCCAAAGCGATGCGGTTCAACGCGCTGCAGCTTAGGATTCGCCATTCCCGCGACGTCAATAAAGCCGCCCATCCCTAATAAGGTGTTCAGGAAGAAACGGGTGAAATGCACCATACCCTGATAAGGATCGCCCTGCAGGAAATAGTTCACCATGATCGCCGGTTCTTCGAGATTGCCGGTGAAATTACTTAAACCGTTACGCGCAGGCTGTGGAACATAATCACGCCAGGCGACCGCGACCGGCCGAACAACATACGGGTCCAGCACATTAAAGTTGAAATTGTACATGGTGCGGTTAAACCCTTCAAATGGGTCTGAACGCCCCTGCTGTTCTGTACCGGAACTCGCACACCCGACCAGCAGTGTGGTTCCCAGCGCCAGCGCCGACAGGCGAAGCTTCATAGATGTCTCCCTGTGAATTATGGCTATCGCTGATTGCCATCCATGACGGAACGCTACCGTATCCGCCTGTTTAGGTGTGAGCGATTTTAACAGCACGTCAAACGATGTCTATATGCGCGATCTCATTGCTCTGAGCATAGCCTGGTAACGCAACAACGTGACGGCCCTATTCTAACGAAACAGATAAAAACGAGCGTGATCATTTTTATTTTTTCGGAGAATGCCCCGGCCTGGGTAAATGAAAAACCGCTACGCTTTATTAATATGTGTTAATCAGCAGAGATCATCATGGATAGCCTTAACGACGATAAAATTAACCGGCAAAACAGTGACCTGGAAGTTGAAAGCGAAGAAAAACAAAGCGGTAAAGAGATTGAAGTGGATGAAGATCGTCTTCCTTCCCGCGCCATGGCGATTCATGAACATATTCGCCAGGATGGTGAAAAAGAGATGGAACGCGATGCGATGGCTTTGCTCTGGTCAGCCATTGCCGCAGGACTTTCTATGGGGGCATCACTCCTGGCGAAAGGAATTTTCCACGTGCAGCTTGAAGGCGTTCCCGGCGGCTTTTTACTGGAAAATCTCGGCTATACCTTTGGTTTTATCATTGTCATCATGGCCCGCCAGCAATTATTTACTGAAAATACCGTTACCGCCGTATTGCCGGTAATGCAAAATCCCACTCTGAGTAACGTTGGTCTGCTGATGCGCTTATGGGGCGTAGTCTTATTGGGCAACCTTATTGGCACCGGGGTTGCGGCGTGGGCATTTGAATATATGCCTATATTTGATGAAGAGACCCGCGACGCCTTTGTCAAAATTGGTATGGAGGTCATGAAAAATAGCCCAACGGAGATGTTTGCCAACGCGATTATCTCTGGCTGGATCATCGCCACAATGGTATGGATGTTTCCTGCTGCAGGCGGGGCAAAAATTGTGGTCATTATTTTGATGACCTGGCTTATCGCGCTGGGCGATACCACCCATATTGTCGTCGGTTCCGTTGAAATTTTGTATTTGGTTTTCAACGGCACGCTGCCCTGGAGCGACTTTCTCTGGCCCTTCGCCCTTCCCACACTTGCCGGAAATATCTGCGGCGGCACCTTTATTTTCGCATTAATGAGCCACGCGCAGATCCGCAACGATATGAGCAATAAACGTAAGGAAGAAGCGAGGCTACGCGGCGAGCGCCTGGAACGGGAGCGGAAAAAAGCGGAAAAACAGCGCTGAGTGGCGACGGTTTAACCAGTCAGGCGGCGCTACACTTACTCCGGCGAATAAAAAACGCTATACTGGCGCCGCGTTGTCCCCTTAGTTAAATGGATATAACGAGCCCCTCCTAAGGGCTAGTTGCAGGTTCGATTCCTGCAGGGGACACCATTGATACCCAGGACATTCTCTTCTTGCTGCATAACCTTTCGAGCGGTTCCCCTTTCATGTTACTTTTATTGCCCCTATGCAATATCACCGGACATGCCATACGCTCAGCAAAAAGTCGTCATCGGCCGGTTATGACCGATGACATGCTGATGTGGTCTAGAAGCGGTACTGCAACCCCGCGGTAACCGTATAGTTATTATTAGCTATACCTGCGGCATCGCCACCAAAATACGCCGTATCACCGCTGGTTTTATCTATGATTTGCGTACCGCCCTTACCTTCTTCATATTTACTGTAAGCAAACTCAGCAAAGATTTTTGCATTACTGGTAATATAATATCCGGCGTCAATAGACGCGCCATAATATCGTGAATTTTCCGTTTTTTCACGGAAGGTAAGTTTGCGCATGTAGTGTTCGTCATTATCATGCGCATTTACCCAGTCGCTGTATTTAAACAGTACATTACACTCAAAGTCATTAATACGATAATCACCCGCCAGCCCGATATAGGGCATTTCGAAACGCTGGCTATAACCTATGCCGCGCACGCCATGAGGAAAGTTACCAATATACCGACCATTATCATAAATATAAGACCCGCCTCTTGCCGTCCAGCTAAAACGGGTTTCCTGATAGCCCGCTGTCACGCCCGCCTTGTAGTTATCGCCCTGCAATAACCAACCTTTCACATTCAAATCGTATTCATTAGCATAGTTGGCGCTGGTGTCCGGATGAATTGAACGATCGGTCCAGCCTGGCTGCTCACTGCTCATCCAGTCATGGTCAACCATATGACCCGATCCCGACGCCAAAGATGTCCAGCCGCGGGCGTCCAGCGTCATGAACGAATAGGGTTCCCATGATAAATCCCCCTGCAACGTGGCGACATTTTTTATTTTCCAGTCCAGTTGACTAATCTTCCGCCCGGTGTCGGTATCATAAACCAGCTCCCTGGATTTACCATTTAACACTCCCACGGAAAGGGATGTCGTGACGCTATCAGGAGAGACGTCCGGAATAAATAAGGTAGACTCCGCATAAACCGACTCAGAAAATACGGCGATCATCATTACTGCAATAGCATGTTTTTTCATTTCTCTTGTCCTCATATTCAGATGTAATCTGGAGAGGTGATGAAGTTTTCATCTTGTCAAATCGTCGGACAAGAGTACATTTATTACGCCAGAGAACTTGACGCATTTTTACCTTATATTGAAGTTAAGAAATAGAATTTGATGCTCAGGTGAATAATAAGCAATCTATAATCATAATGGAATGATTTACCATTACGGTGATGTGACGTTATCTGGCTAACGACATCGTTGCTGTTGTTGTCAGCCAGATTGAAAGTAACTGTAATATCAGAATTTATAATGTTCTTTACTTAGACCATATTTTTTCATGCGCAGATAAAGTTTTTTACGGGGAATTTGCAGATACTCCGCCACTTCATTAATTCGTCCCTGATGAATATTTAATGCTTCGGTAATAATTTGTCGCTCATACTCTTCAACGCGCCGGTCAAGCGGGCTCGGCTCCTGAAGAAGCAACTGCGGGTTGACCGTTTCCGCCAGTGGCAGCACGCCAACAGCAAAAAGCTCTGCCGCATTAGCCAGTTCGCGCACATTGCTTGGCCAGGCGCGTCGCATTATTCCTTTCAGTAATTCCCCCGCTATTTCCGGCACTGGATGATTGAGTCGCAGGCAGGCTTTTCGAAGATAATGGCGAAATAACGGCTCGATATCATCCGGTCGCTGAGAAAGAGACTGGCAGGCGATTTGGGTCATGGCGAAACAGTAGTAAAGCTCGGCCGCAATCTGGTTAGCTGCCGCCTGCTCCACCAGCGAAGCGCTGCCAACGCCCACCAAACGAAAAGGCCGATGCTCCAGGCTTTGTAAACGCGCCAGATGGTGCTGCTGTTCGCGTGTCAGATATTCGGGATGACTCAACACCAGCGTGCCTCCTTGCGCCTGGTCGATGAATGTCTCCAACTGCCCGGCATTCTCTGGCGTGAGTTCATAGCGTACAAACGGCCCTTTCGCGTTACGCCCCAGTTGATGGAGATAACGGGCGCCAGTCATACGTCCAGTGCCATGCTCACCGTAAAACCATACGGCAATATCCGTTTCCGCCAGTAGTTGTAACCGTTGTCGAAACTGATTCATCCACTCGCTGCGCCCAATCAGTTCAACCTGTAACGTCTGCTGGCAATATTGCCGCCGTGCAATGACCGACCGGCGCTGGCGTAGCGCGTCTTCAATTAATATCAACAGCTTGCCCGGATCGACGGGTTTTTGCAGAAAATCCCAGGCGCCCTTTTTCACCGCATCAACCGCCATCGGTACATCGCCATGTCCGGTAATCAATAAGATTGGCAGTTGATCGTCATCCTGATGAAACAGCGTCATAAGATCGATACCGGAACACCCCGGCATACACACATCGCTCAAAACGATCCCCTCCCAATCCGCTTTTACCCACTCTTTGGCCTCGAAAGGATGGGTAAAGCCACGCACGCGGTAGCCTGCCTGCTCAAGCATTTGGGTATAGGCGTCAAGTACATCAACGTCATCATCAATCAGCAAAATAGAACATTCATCATTCAACATCATCGACATCCGTTACCGAGAATTGCAGCACTACGCAAGCGTTACGCGTCAGCGTCAGCGTCGACGCCAGACGCAGATCGCCCTTCATTTGCGCCATCAGCGACACGCTAATCGACAGCCCAATACCCAACCCGACAGCTTTACTGGTGGTAAACGGCTTGAGTAAAGAGGGCAACAACGCCACAGGCCAGCCAGGGCCGTTATCTGCAATATAAACCTCCAGCGCCTCTCCCTGCGTCTGCCACGTCACCGCGATAGCCGCATCATGCGAACAGGCGTCAAGCGCATTCGCCAGCACATTCACCAGAACCTGCTGAATACGCACTTCATCGCCGCTAACCCATACGGTGTCGGTTGGCAGTGAAAGCGCTCCCTGCCGGGATTGGTGGCGCATGGCTAATAACTCCCATGCCGCCACGAAGGTTTGGCGCAGATCAACGGGATACAATGGCGTTTCCAGCTCCGCCCGGCGGGTAAACTGCCGCAGCGAACGGATAATGGCGTCAATCCGGTTAATGAGCCCTTCCGCTTTGGTGAGCGTATTTCTCGCCTGTCCGCTCTGACCTTGTTCAATCGCGCGTCCCGCCGTAAATAAATACATTGAAAGCGCATTCAGCGGCTGGTTAATTTCATGCGCCAGCGTGGTCATGGTCTGGCCGACTACCGCCAGTTTCGCCGTCTGAATCAACTCATCCTGCATGGCGCGCAGGTCGGCTTCTATCTCTTTGCGCTCGGCGACCTCTTGTTCAAGCTGCCTGCGTTGCATATTGAGCTGGCCCAGCGTATGACGTAGCAAACGGGCTATCCGTCCTAGCTCATCGCGCCCGTAAACCGGGATAGTCGAGTCGGTTCTCCCCAGCCCTATCTGTACCACAGCCTGATTAAGCGCGGTAAAACGCTTTACCAGCCGGGAACGGATAAAATAGTGGTTGAGTCCCCAGGCCAGCAGCAACGCCAGGAGCGTCGCCACTAAAATAAGCCCGCCGCTAACGCGAACAATCTGTTCCAGGCGTTGATTGAACGTCTGCATTTGCTGGTGACTACTACCTAACTGCGCCTCAAGCAGCGTGCGAAAGCGCCCTAGCGTAGCCTCTCTGGCGCGGCTGGCGTCCAGTAAGGCTTTTTGCGCCGCAACATAATCGCGCATGGTATCGGGCATCTTATTTTTTACCATCCCGATTTCCAATAGTTCGTCGATGGTTTGCCGTAGCGTGATCGTACTGGGCCAGTCATCCAGCGCACGAATATTCTCATCCGCCGTTTTTTTTTAGGTTTTCCAGATAGCGAATATGGGTCTCCACCAGCATCCCGTCATTATTGCCGGACTTGAGCTCATTCAATCTGTCGCGCAGGTCATCAACAATCTGATTTTCAATTCGCGCCAGGGTATATACCTGCTGCTGCTCATTCTGCACCTCGCGCGAACGTTGCAAATACTGTGCTGCATCGCCCTGATTCGCCTCAATTTGATCGAGTAGCGTCCCTTGCTGCCAGGTAAAATCCTGTACCAGCGAATTTAGCTCCGTGGTGAAATCATCATGGAGCCAGTCGATGCGAGCGGAAAGCTCACTGACTTTCTCCCGCACCAAAAACATGTTGTAGAGGGCGTTGTCCAGCTCCGCCAGCAAGGTCCGGCTATCCTGTAAAATGACGGCCAGTTGCCGGCGCTCAGCAAGCTGAAGCCCCTGACTGAGACGCTCAATCTTATCCAGATGCTGAATAATCTGTGTACGTAACTGCAAACGTACCGTCGTGTTCGGCGCCAGCAAAAATTCATTGAGTTGATCCACGGCCAGATTCAGGTTCCCCTCAATTAAAAAAGCGGAGTGGATGCGAGGAAAATATTCATCAAGCGAATAGCGAACCTGCGAACTTTGCTCATGCCAGGAATAAAGGCTGACCATACTGACAATCAGCGTCAGTAATGCGCCCGTTAAAAATGCGCCCCGTAAACTGTTGCTGATACTGAGCTGACGAAGCCGTTGCAATAATCTCCCCTTCATTTCAGCTCTTCCAGTTTGTGAATCGCCAGCCGCTGATTGTTCAGAAACCAGATCTGCCACTCCATCATTTTTTGTTCGGCAAAGCTTTTATTATCAAACTGCGCCAGCCAGGTTTCATCTTCGCTGCTTGCCGCATCCACCGGGACGCTGGTCAATAAGGCTCTGATTTCAGGTAAGGGGCGTTTAAGCCGCGTTTCTGCGCTGTGCAACGCTCGCCATGCATCTTTAAGCTGCGCGAGACGAAAACTGATCGCGGTATCAAACATGCGTTGTACCAGTTGCTGACGCTTCAGGATCAGACGATAGTTCAACGGCGGCTGGGCCATCAAACGCTGTTGTTGCGCGGCGCGAGGATTATCGGCGCTAAGCGGTGCGACGGGATACTTACCGGTATTCGCGTCAGCCAGTATCCTTTGCCCTTTCGGACTTAATAAGTAATGAATAAAAGCACGCGCTTCGTCTGCATGACGGCTGTTTTTCAACACCGCGACGTAAGTGGGCGACACCGCAGAATACGGGAAATAGGTAAAAGCAAGATTAGGATCGTTAAGTAGCAAATTAGCATAGTTATCAATGACCGGCCCGGCAACGCCAAGCCCGCTTTTGATTTTATCCGCTACGCCGAAACTGCGAGAGGAAATCGTGACCAAATTACCCGAGATTGCCAGCAGCGTCGCCCATCCTGCCGTCCAGCCTTTTTGCTGCAACAGCGACTCCACCATCAAATGATTGGTGTCTGAACGTGACGGACTGCTCATTAATAGAGCGCCCTGGTAACTGGGCAGGCCCATATCCTGCCAGTCGGCAGGCGGCGGAAGATGGCGCGCAGCGAGCGCTGAACGATTGATCAATAGCCCAAATCCGGATACCGCTACCGCCACTGAAGTTGAGCGGATAGAACGCGGCACCAGCTTCTGGCTGGCGGCAGGCGCGCTATCCAATAGCGCCAGCTTTTGGTGCTCCTGAAGGTGTTGCAACAGCATGGGGGATGACGTCAGGATCAGATCGACATTTTCCGCATTCGCCGTATCAAGTAATTGCTCTAAAGAACCGCTGGTACGGTTGAGCGTACGAATCATGACGGAACCCGGCTCCGTCTGCCAGCGCTGGATAATCCAGGCGGTCGCGCTGGGTGAAAAGGTCGTTGCCATCACCAGCTCGCGGCTGTACGCCTGGCAAGAACCGAACATTGCCGCCAGCCATAGCGTAAAAGCGCCCACTCTGGCGAAACGACTACAGCATGAGAAAAGTCGATTTGTGATCCCGTTCATAAATATCGATATCACATAAAGAAAATATTGAGACAAAACTTACCCTTTTATTTCTGTTGGCATCCAGAACAACGTTATTTGAATAATAACGGGTCCGTCGCCCGAAAACATCAATAAAGCGTATCAGATCACTGGCAGCAAATTTGTTAATATCCGCACATGCTAACGATAAAACGGCCATGCCAATAATTAAAGTTTCATCACACCCTTCAGGATGGGTCAAAAATAACCTTTAAATTCACCCAATTGAGTCAATTTTGACACATTTCTTCGACTTGAATTTTATTGTCACTCCTTTCACTCTACCGACAAAACCTCCTGATGTTCATCTCACTATAAAATACAGGTGACTCCATGTTAACAATATTAAAAACAGGGCAATCGGCGCATAAAGTCCCACCGGAAAAAGTCCAGGCCACATATGGTCGATATCGTATACAGGCATTGTTAAGCGTATTTCTGGGATATCTCGCTTACTATATAGTCAGAAACAACTTCACATTATCGACGCCTTATTTAAAAGAGCAATTGGATCTCAGCGCTACGCAAATCGGCCTGCTGAGTAGCTGTATGCTTATTGCTTACGGAATCAGTAAAGGCGTAATGAGCAGTCTGGCGGATAAAGCCAGCCCAAAAGTCTTCATGGCGTGCGGTCTGGTACTCTGCGCGATTGTTAACGTTGGGCTGGGATTCAGTAGCGCATTCTGGATATTTGCCGCTCTGGTGGTCTTCAATGGCCTTTTTCAGGGCATGGGCGTCGGCCCCTCGTTTATTACTATTGCAAACTGGTTCCCTCGTCGGGAGCGCGGACGCGTAGGCGCCTTCTGGAATATCTCGCATAACGTTGGCGGCGGGATCGTCGCGCCTATCGTCGGTGCGGCTTTTGCGATATTGGGCAGCGAACACTGGCAAAGCGCCAGTTATATCGTTCCGGCCTGCGTCGCCGTCATTTTTGCCTTAATTGTTCTGGTCTTGGGAAAAGGTTCGCCGCGCGAAGAAGGTCTTCCCTCCCTGGAACAGATGATGCCGGAAGAAAAAGTCGTACTGAAAACGAAGAATACGGCAAAAGCGCCGGAAAATATGAGCGCATGGCAAATCTTCTGTACTTATGTGCTGCGCAATAAAAATGCCTGGTATATTTCGCTGGTGGATGTCTTCGTCTATATGGTGCGGTTTGGCATGATTAGCTGGTTGCCTATCTATCTGTTGACAGTAAAACACTTTTCAAAAGAACAGATGAGCGTCGCGTTTCTCTTTTTCGAGTGGGCGGCGATTCCCTCCACGCTACTGGCAGGCTGGCTGTCAGATAAACTGTTTAAGGGCCGCAGAATGCCGTTAGCCATGATTTGCATGGCGCTGATTTTTGTCTGTCTGATCGGATACTGGAAAAGTGAATCTTTGCTGATGGTAACGATTTTCGCCGCCATTGTAGGTTGTCTGATTTACGTCCCGCAGTTCCTCGCGTCCGTACAGACAATGGAGATAGTCCCCAGCTTTGCCGTAGGTTCCGCCGTCGGTTTACGTGGGTTCATGAGCTATATTTTCGGCGCCTCGTTGGGCACCAGCCTGTTTGGTGTAATGGTGGATAAACTTGGCTGGTACGGCGGATTTTATCTTCTGATGGGCGGCATCGTGTGCTGCATTCTATTCTGTTACCTCTCCCATCGCGGCGCGCTGGAACTGGAACGCCAGCGCCAGAATGCGTTACATAATCAGGACTCACTGCAGCTTGCGGACGCGCAATAAACGATTAGCCTTCCTGGGGAACAGAAGCGCCGACATTGTCGGCGCTATCTATTCACTGGCATCGTATATACCCAAAATAATTCGAGTTGCTTAAAGGCGGCAAGGGAGTGAGTCCCCAGGAGCATAGATAACGATGTGACTGGGGTGAGCGACAAATCTGCCGGGAGCAGATTTGAACGTCACGTGCGACGGCCCGTCAGAGCGAGGCCCATCGATGGGCCGAGTAATCCGTAGCCAACACATCAGCAACTTGAAGTATGAAGGGTATGTACTGACTAACGCTTACCGTATCCCACCATAAAGCGAATAATTAACCCACATGCCGGTGCGAGAAAAAGCAATAATCCGCTAACGATGTCATCGCCATCCTGCAACCATACATTGAGTAAATAAATCAGCGCGGCAAGGATAACCATTCCCGTAAAAGAAGAAACCGCAGAAAAAGCCCCCATCACCTGACCGATATAGCCACTCACGGCAAGTATACTTATTGCAAGAAATGTCCATAAATAGATCATCTATAATACCTCCTGTCTATGGCAAGGCTTCCATATAGCCTTACGGTCCCTCTCACTTCTCCTTTAAGATAAACCTTATCAGCCCGTCATTTCCATAACATTTATCTCACATTTTATTTTTTTAATCATTTTTCAATGACCTTCGTCTGAAATAAAATTATCACTGTAAAAACAATGCATTAAAAATAATGATTAGCTTATTTTTGCTACGGGAGAAATATTTACGCTTCTTGATAAAGAATTTCTGGGCGCGAGTAAATAACTGGTGGTACATTAGCCTGCCTGGCGTTCATGCCCTCGTGGTTTAGTACTGACTTAGTTTTACACTCCTTACGGGAACCATTGTCGTACATGATGGCCTAACTATACGTAAATCATTCAAGTTACCCTGATGAGCTTACTCAAGTAAGTGCTTCGGATAAGCGAACGCAACTTGAAGGATGATGCGTATTTCAGAGTGTACCGCTGCGGATAATGACTCTTCTGCGATACATTATTTTCGTATCTACAGAAGGTATTTTATGTTTCCTCAAAGCAAATTTTCACGCGCGTTTTTGCACCCGCGCTACTGGCTGACGTGGTTTGGCGTTGGCGTCCTCTGGTTACTGGTGCAGCTTCCCTACCCGGTTTTGCGTTTTCTGGGCACCCGCACCGGTAAACTGGCGCGCCCCTTCCTGAAGCGACGTGAGTCAATCGCCCAGAAAAATATTGAACTCTGTTTTCCGACCCTCTCCCGGGAAGAAAGGGAAAAACTGATCGCCGAGAATTTCCACTCTCTTGGCATGGCGCTGCTTGAAACGGGCATGGCCTGGTTCTGGCCTGATAACCGGGTTCGCAAATGGTTTGATGTGGACGGGCTGGACAACCTTACCCGTGCGCAGGCGCAAAATCGCGGCGTAATGGTCGTTGGCGTGCATTTTATGTCGCTGGAATTGGGAGGCCGGGTAATGGGTCTCTGCCAGCCGATGATGGCGACCTATCGTCCGCATAACAATCCGCTCATGGAGTGGGTGCAGACGCGCGGTCGTATGCGCTCAAATAAAGCGATGATCGGCAGAAACAATCTGCGCGGCATTGTGGGCGCGCTAAAAAAAGGGGAAGCCGTTTGGTTTGCTCCCGACCAGGACTACGGCCCTAAAGGCAGCTCCTTTGCGCCATTTTTCGCGGTTGAAAACGTCGCCACCACCAACGGCACCTATGTACTGTCCAGGCTGTCTGGCGCCGCCATGTTGACCGTTACAATGGTAAGGAAATCCGATAACTCGGGTTATCGTCTGTATATTACCCCTGAAATGGAAGGTTACCCGGCAGATGAAAATCAAGCCGCTGCCTATATGAATAAAATTATTGAGAAAGAGATCATGCGCGCCCCGGAGCAATATCTCTGGATCCATCGCCGTTTCAAGACTCGCCCGTTGGGGGAAGCGTCACTCTACATCTGAAAAAGGCCGCAAGGCCTTTTATTTTGGCATTTCGCATTGTCATAATATTCATATCGTAAATTACTCATTCCTGCTTTTAGCGATAAGTCTCCTGTTTACAGGCGATTTTTTACTGTGTCGGCGGCGTCGCTCAATAGCGATTCATCACTGTCAGAAATTAAACTGTCGCCGATTCCCGACACTTGTAAGTTACTAAAAGTAAATAAGAAAATGCCTCTTGTTTCACCTCATTTTTAGGCGTACATTAGCGCCGTCTGGAGCGATGACGCGCAGAATTCTGAGGTGATGCAGGCGGTCGAAACACGAATAATTCTCAATTTCGTATTGTCCGGCATCAACTCTCTATAATCAGGTAAGTGTAAGTTCATTTAGGCGTACGACAGGTACGCGGAGAGATGAAACGTGAAATATTTCTTTATGGGCATTTCATTTATGGTCATCGTTTGGGCCGGTACTTTCGCCCTGATGATTTAAAAGTACAATGCAAAGAAAAACAGGAGCCATGGGGCTCCTGTTTGCTTTTCTACTCCGTGCTCGCTTCAACGGGTTTTGGATGTGACGGCAGCACGCCATCGGCGCGGAACATCGCTTTAATCCCTCTGACGGCCTGGCGAATGCGGTCGCGATTCTCTATTAATGCAAAGCGTACATGGGTGTCGCCATAATCACCAAAGCCTATCCCTGGAGAAACGCAAACCTTCGCCTCATTCAGCAGCTTCTTGGCAAACTCAAGCGATCCCATCGCCGCATATTGCTCCGGGATTTTCGCCCAGACGTACATTGAGGCTTTCGGCATTTCAACCATCCAGCCCGCCTCATGCAGCCCCTTCACCAGCACATCGCGACGACGTTTATACTGCTCGGCGATATCGCGCACGCACTGCTGATCGCCTTCCAGAGCGGCGATAGCCGCCACCTGAAGCGGGGTAAAGGTGCCATAATCGTGATAACTTTTAATGCGCGCCAGCGCGCTGACCAGGGTTTTATTGCCCACCATAAACCCAATACGCCAGCCCGCCATATTATAGCTTTTCGACAGTGTGAAAAATTCAACCGCCACGTCGCGCGCGCCGGGCACCTGCATAATGGATGGCGCTTTCCAGCCGTCGTACACGATATCGGCATACGCCAGATCGTGCACTACCAGCACATCATAACGTTTAGCCAGAGCGACCACTTTTTCAAAAAATTCCAGTTCGACGCACTGAGCCGTAGGGTTAGATGGAAAACCCAAAATCATCATTTTCGGTTTCGGATAACTTTCGCGAATAGCGCGCTCCAGCTCGTTGAAGAAATCCACCCCCTCGACCAATGGAACCGAACGCACCTGCGCCCCGGCGATAACGGCGCCATAGATATGAATCGGGTAACTGGGGTTCGGCACCAGTACCGTATCGCCATGATCCAGCGTCGCCAGCATTAAATGCGCCAGTCCCTCTTTGGAACCGATGGTCACAATCGCTTCGGTTTCCGGATCGATATCGACATCATAACGTTCCTGATACCAGTGAGAAATCGCGCGGCGTAAACGCGGTATGCCGCGAGACGTGGAATAACCGTGCGTATCCGGACGCTGCGCGACGGTGCAAAGTTTTTCGACAATGTGGGGAGGGGTTGCGCCATCAGGATTACCCATACTGAAATCAATAATATCTTCACCGCGCCGACGCGCAGCCATTTTGAGTTCAGCGGTGATGTTAAAAACATAGGGCGGAAGGCGATCGATACGCGTAAAGCGACGTTCAGGGCGGAAGTCAGCCATAATATCCTCAGATTAACGTTAGCGCCCGGACCGTCCGAGCGACGCTGCCACGATGGTGGCTCCTTTAGAAAATAGCCTGAAAATTTTCTTCCTGTCGAGAGGCTAATGAAAATATTTTTTAGCGACGAAAAAAGAGGAACAAGCGTAAAAATTTACCTTTTAAGCATGTCAGTTATAGCATCAAACAAATCATATTATTAACAACTTAATATCATTGAATTTACCTAATGTGTTACAGCCGACGATAATTTCCTGTCAATAAACCTTATCTCAAATAATCCCCTTTTGATTTTGTGGTTTTTCCTCTTTAACCAAAATCCTTACTAATGATAATGGTATTCGATCATGTCATATTGCGGTATTTTTCAGGGACATTTCCCCGAAAATGAGGATCCTTTCCAGCAAGATGCCGCGATGAAACCGTAAATAAGGCAGCGAACCGGATACGTATAGTAAAATAAATCCCTGTTTTCGCCTGACTAACCGCCATGACATGATGACTCAACGCGCTGGTGTTTGACCTTTCGCTCAGCAAGAGTAAAGTGAAATAATTCAGACAGTTGAAGCATTCATGCACAGGAAAGGCAATGAAAAAAACCGCGTGAGGCACGCGGTTTGAGACTGACAAGAGAATGTTTAATTGCCTGATGACGCTGCGCTCATCAGGCCTACAGATGACACACTATTGTAGGCCGGATAAGGCGTTTATGCCGCCACCTGGCTTATAGAATATGACCTAATGTCTGGCGCAGATGCGCGCCGGAACCTAACAAGCCAGGATTATCATGGACAATCAGATAAACCGGAATACCGTGTACATAATCTTTAAAGCGGCCTTTATCTTCAAAGCCCCCACGGAAGCCGGACGCTTTAAAAAATTCCAGGAAGCGCGGGACAATACCGCCAGCGATATAAACGCCGCCAAATGTCCCCATGGTTAACGCCAGATCGCCGCCAAATCGCCCCATGATGACGCAAAAGAGCGACAACGCGCGGCGACAATCGATACAGTTATCCGCCAGGGCGCGTTCGGTAATATCTTTCGGGCGCAGATTCTCCGGCAGACGGTTGTCGGACTTAACAATCGCCCGGTAAAGATTCACCAGCCCCGGGCCAGACAGCACGCGCTCGGCGGAAACGTGGCCAATTTCGGCGCGCAATATTTCCAGAATCATAGCTTCTTCTTCGCTATTAGGCGCAAAATCGACATGCCCGCCTTCGCCCGGAAGGCTAATCCAACGCTTATCCACATGCACCAGATGCGCCACGCCCAAGCCGGTTCCCGCGCCATACACCGCAATAGGTTTGCCGTCTACCGGTTCGCCGCCGCCGAACTGAATTAAATGCTCTTTTTTCAGCATCGGGATCGCCATCGACACGGCGGTGAAATCGTTGATGATTTCCAGATGGCTAAAGCCGAGATTTTTTTTCATTTCCGCAATAGAAAAAGCCCAGGTATGGTTAGTCATCGCTACCCAGTCACCGGTAATCGGGCAGGCTATGGCGATACAACCATCTTCCACGCTGACGCTATGCTCATCGAGATAAACGCGCACCACGGCCTCAAGACTGGGATAATCCAGGCCGGAATACGTTTTGGCCTGCGAGATTTCTCCACTGGCGATATCACACAGGGCAAGACGCGCATTCGTGCCGCCTACATCTCCTACTAAAGCATACTTTGTCATTCTTCTACTGCTCCGCTAAAGTCAAAATAAGTCTTTGTCACACTGTAAATTCATGGGGGCATAACAACAACGGCCATCAGGCTGACTGCCTATAAATATAGATCTTCATCACAGAATTACTTTCTTGTTTCAGCACCAATTGCAGCAATGCCGTCGGGCAGGCTGTGCAAAATAGGTATACGACCCCGTGTAAGGAAGAGATTATGTTCCACCCGCGTGCCCGAACGATGCTGCTGCTGTCGCTCCCCGCGCTGATTATTGGCGTAGCGTCAAGCCTGGTTTTAATCGCTGCGATGAAAGTCGCGTCGGTTTTTCAGCAATTTCTTTGGCAACGACTGCCCACCAGCATCGGCATCGCTTATGATTCGCCGTTCTGGATAGTGGGTATGCTCACGCTAACCGGGATCGTGGTGGGTTTGATTATCCGTTACAGTCCCGGACACGCTGGCCCCGATCCGGCCATCGAACCGTTAATCAGTATGCCGGTCTCGCCATCTGCGCTACCCGGGCTGCTTCTCGCCTTAATCATCGGCCTTGCTGGTGGGGTAAGTTTGGGGCCAGAGCATCCGATAATGACAATAAATATCGCGCTGGCGGCGGCTTTCGGCTCCCGCCTGTTTCCGCGTATCACGGCGTTAGACTGGACGATTCTGGCCTCAGCGGGCACCATCGGCGCGCTGTTCGGCACGCCCGTCGCCGCAGCGCTGATTTTTTCGCAAACACTTAGCGGCTCTAACGATATTCCCATGTGGGATCGCCTGTTTGCGCCGTTAATGGCGGCAGCGGCGGGGTCACTCACCACCAGTCTGTTCTTTCATCCGCATTTTTCGTTACCCATCGCCCATTACACGCAGATGCGGCTGGTGGACATTGCCAGCGGAGCGATCGTCGCGGCGATCGCCATTGCCGCCGGGATGGTCGCCGTCTGGTGCCTTCCGCGTCTGCATGAGTTGCTGCACCGACTGAAAAATCCGGTCCTGATTCTCGGCATTGGCGGTTTTATACTGGGTATTCTGGGCGTCATTGGCGGGCCGCTTACCCTGTTTAAAGGCCTGGACGAAATGCAACAAATGGCGTTTAGCCAGACGTTGGGCGCGGGAGATTATTTTACCTTAGCCGTCGTCAAACTCACCGCGCTGGTCATCGCGGCGGCGAGCGGCTTTCGCGGCGGGCGCATTTTTCCGGCTGTGTTTATCGGCGCGGCGCTGGGGCTCATGCTCCATGCCCATGTTGAGGCCGTACCCGCGGCGATTACCGTCTCCTGCGCGATTCTTGGCTTAGTGCTGGTAGTGACGCGCGACGGCTGGCTCAGTCTGTTTATGGCGGCAGTCGTCGTACCGGATACCAATCTGCTGCCGCTGCTCTGCATTGTGATGCTCCCCGCCTGGCTATTGCTGGCGGGAAAACCGTTGCTGGCCGCCAACCGTCACGAACCCTAATCCGGCGCAGCGGGGGCCATTATCCCCCGTTGCGGGCTTCCAGCGCCCGGGTCACGGTACGCAGTAATTCCGGCAGATCGGCTTTTGGCAACATCACTTCAATAAATGACAGACGTTGTGGGCGCGCCAGACGTTCGAGGACCTCTGCCAGTTGGATAGCCTGCGTCACCCGCCAGCACTCCGCCTGTTGCGCCGCGTTTAGCGCCGGTGGTATCTGCGTCCAGTTCCAGCTCGCGATGTCGTTATACCGCTGGGCCGCGCCGTGAATGGCGCGCTCTACGGTATAACCGTCATTGTTGAGCAGCAGGATAACCGGCGCCTGCCCGTCGCGTAACATCGAGCCCATCTCCTGAATCGTGAGCTGCGCCGCGCCATCGCCGATAATCAGAATCACCCGCCGATCGGGGCAGGCAGTTTGCGCGCCAAACGCGGCGGGCAAGGAATAGCCGATAGACCCCCACAGCGGCTGAACCACAACTTCCGCGCCGTCAGGAAGCGACAGCGCGGCAGCGCCAAAGGCGGCGGTCCCCTGGTCGACAAGGATAATATCTCCGGGTTTGAGATACTGCTGTAAGGTTTGCCAGAAGCTTTCCTGGGTCAGTTCTCCCTTATCAATCCGCACTGGCTGTCCGGCGGAACGCGTCGGCGGCGGCGCAAAAGCGCATTCCAGGCACAGTTCGCGCAGCGTAGACACCGCCTGCGCCATCGGGAGGTTGAACCAGGTTTCGCCGATGCGCGACGCGTAAGGCTGAATCTCCAGCGTGCGTTCCGTCGGTAATTGTTGGGTAAATCCGGCCGTAAGGGTATCGACAAAACGGGTGCCGACGCAGATAACCCTATCGGCGTCCTCTATGGCCTGACGCACTTCTTTGCTGCTGGCGCCAGCGCTATAGGTGCCAACGAAGTTCGGGTGCTGTTCATCAAAAAGCCCCTTCCCCATCAGTAGTGTCGCATGAGCGATGGGCGTTTCCGCCATCCAGCGCTGCAACAGTGGTCGTAAACCAAAACGCCCGGCAAGAAAGTCGGCCAATAGCGCAATGCGCCGACTGTTCATCAGGCACTGACGGGCGTGGTAACGAAAAGCCGTCTCCACGCCGCTTTGCGCTTCATGCACGGGCAACGCCAGCGCCTGCGTAGGCGGGATGGCCGTTTTTTTCGCCACGTCGGCGGGCAGCATGATGTATCCTGGCCTGCGTGCGACAAGCATTTCACCCAATACGCGGTCAATCTCGAAACAGGCGTTCTGTTCATCCAATATTGCGCTGGCAACAGATATCGCCTGACTCATGCGATAAAAATGACGAAAATCGCCGTCGCCGAGGGTATGGTGCATCAATTCGCCACGCTGCTGCGCAGCGCTACAGGGCGCGCCGACGATATGCAAGACCGGGACATATTCCGCGTAACTGCCCGCGATACCGTTAATAGCGCTAAGTTCTCCCACGCCAAAGGTAGTGAGTAGCGCTCCAGCGCCCGACATGCGCGCATAGCCGTCCGCGGCATAAGCGGCGTTCAGCTCATTGGCGCATCCCACCCAACGCAGGGTCGGGTGGTCAATCACATGGTCAAGAAACTGCAAGTTATAATCGCCCGGTACGCCAAAAAGATGGCCAATGCCGCATCCTGCCAGTCTGTCCAGCAAATAGTCGGCCACGGTATAGGGGTTTTGCATGACAGCTTTCCTTCTGACGTTGACATTATGTTGAGTATTAAGGAATGCCGATGGCTGTCCAGCACGGTGGGGATGAAAGCCTGGAAAACAATGTTTACAGCGGCAAACAGTAAAAGCCGGATACCGCCTGGCGAGTGTAACCGTATACACTATTTATTCACGCCACAGGGGGAAAGGTCATGATTTATCAGCCCGATGAAAATCGTTATCACACAATGGAGTATCGTCGCTGCGGGCGCAGCGGCATCAAACTTCCCGCCATTTCACTGGGGTTATGGCACAACTTCGGCGATGCGACACGGGTAGAAAATAGCCGGGCGCTGCTGCAACGCGCGTTCGATCTGGGCATTACCCACTTTGATCTCGCCAATAATTATGGGCCGCCGCCGGGCTCCGCAGAATGCAATTTTGGCCGCATTCTGCAGGAAGATTTTTTACCGTGGCGTGATGAATTGATCATCTCCACCAAAGCGGGCTACACCATGTGGGATGGCCCTTATGGCGACTGGGGTTCACGGAAATACCTTATCGCCAGCCTCGATCAAAGCCTGAAACGTATGGGGCTGGAGTATGTCGATATCTTTTATCACCATCGTCCCGATCCCGAAACGCCGCTTAAAGAGACGATGAAAGCGTTAGATCACCTTGTGCGCCACGGCAAAGCGTTGTACGTGGGGATCTCTAACTATCCTGCCGATCTGGCCAGACAAGCTATCGATATTCTGGAGGATCTCGGCACGCCTTGCCTGATTCATCAGCCTAAATATTCGCTTTTTGAGCGTTGGGTAGAGGACGGGCTGCTGGCGCTGTTGCAGGAAAAAGGCGTCGGCAGTATTGCCTTCTCGCCGCTGGCGGGCGGGCAGCTCACTGACCGTTATCTGAATGGCATTCCGGAAGATTCCCGCGCGGCGAGCGGAAGCCGTTTCCTTAAACCAGAACAGATTACCGCCGACAAACTGGAAAAAGTTCGCCGGTTGAATGAACTGGCCGCACGACGGGGCCAAAAATTGTCTCAGATGGCGCTCGCCTGGGTGCTGCGTAACGATAACGTTACCTCGGTACTGATTGGCGCCAGCAAACCGTCGCAAATCGAAGACGCCGTAGGAATGCTGGCCAATCGCCGTTTTTCGGCGGCGGAATGTGCAGAAATTGACGCTATTCTGGAGGGCCGGTTTTAGCAAAAAATGCTCTCCTTCATGATTTAAGAGTTAAGGCGATGAAACAAATCTTTACTGCTTTGTAATATTGCATTAACAGGCCGGCGACGGCTCGATCGTGAAGGAGAGAAAGTATGTTCAGGTCACTGATTCTGGCGGCAGCCTTGCTGGCTTTTACACCGCTTGCCGCGAATGCGGGCGAAATCACCCTGTTGCCCTCAATAAAATTACAGATTGGCGATCGCGATGATTACGGTAACTACTGGGACGGTGGTCGCTGGCGCGACCGTGATTACTGGCACAACCATTATGAATGGCGTAAAAATCGCTGGTGGCGCCATGACAACGGCTATCATCGCGGCTGGGATAAGCGTAAAGCGTATGAACGCGGTTATCGGGAAGGCTGGCGCGATCGCGACGATCATCGCGGGCGAGGCCGGGGTCACAAACATCATCACTAAGCCTCCTGCTGAATAATAGCCCGATGACGTTCACGCATCGGGCCTGCTATCTTTCTGTCTTTATGACAATCCCATCACCGTTCCAACCAGCAACCAGATATTCAGGGCGACGACCAGCACGACAATTATCCAGCCAACCTGTTTTACCCGCCGCGTGTTCACCAGCTCGCCCATTAGCGTAGCGTTACTGGTGAAAATCAGGAGCGGCACCAGCGCCAGCGCAATACCAAAACTCAGCAGCACCTGGCTCATCACCAGAATTCGGGTAGGGTCCAGCCCCATCAAAATCACAATAAATGAGGGCAGCATGGTAATGGTGCGCCGTACCCACAGCGGAATGTGAAAACGGACAAACCCTTGCATCACCACCTGCCCCGCCAGAGTCCCTACCACAGTGGAGGAAAGCCCTGCCGCTACCAGACTAAGACCAAACACCGTTGCCGCCGCATGGCTTAGTAACGGTTCCAGCGTCAGGTATGCCTGATCGAGGTCGGCGATGCCGGTGTGGCCGCTAAAATGAAACGCCGCCGCGGCGGTCGCCATCATTGCCAGATTGACAAAACCGGCAATCGTCATAGCAATAGCGACATCCCATTTCGTTGCTGAGTACCGTTGTTGCCGCGTTCCGCCGTGCAGATGCTGTGTTAATGACGAGTGCAGATAAATCACGTGCGGCATAATCGTCGCGCCAAGCACGCCGGCGGCTAAGAATACGGCTTCCGGGTTCGGTAGCGCCGGGATAACCATTCCTTTGCCGAGCTGCGCCATATCAGGCTGAGAGAAAAACAGTTCCACAATGTAAGCGGCGGCGACAAAAAGCAGTAAACCGCCGATGACTTTTTCAAGCGGTTTTTGACCGCGGCGTTGTAACATTAAAATCAGAAACGTCGCGATACCGGTCAATACCGCGCCCTGTAATAAAGAGACGCCCAGGATCAGCTTAAAACCTATTGCCGCGCCGATAAATTCAGCTAAATCGGTGGCCATCGCGATGATTTCCGCCTGTACCCAGTAAAACCAGACTACCGGGCGCGGATAATGGTCGCGAATTTGCTCCGCCAGGTTCTTGCCCGTGGCGATTCCGAGTTTTGCCGAGAGGATTTGAATCAGCATCGCCATCAGGTTCGCCCAGACCACCACCCAGAGTAGCTGGTAGCCAAAGCTGGCGCCGGCCTGAATATTGGTCGCGAAGTTACCGGGATCGATATAACCAATCGCGGCAATGAACGCAGGTCCCATTAATGCGAGCCTTAGCTTGCGCGCCGCCCGTCCGCTGCTATTCTCTACGCGATTGTCAGTCATCTTTTGCCTCAAAAACATAGCCTTTGCTATGTTTCATGCTATGTTTATTGATAATGATTATCAAGTGCATTTCAATGGGTACGGGTGATTACTTTGATAGTGTGAAACGATAGACCGATACGATGACGACCTGCATCAGAACAGTTTGGCTTAACATTACAAGATTAGCACACTGATATAACTTTTCATTTTCATATTCAGTACAGTAAAAGTGTATTACAGATCACTAATTTTGAATCTCGTCACAGGTCCTTATTATAGTGTGTGTTGGATCTCGTTTTCTTTACGGCTGTTGCATAGAATGTGCACGAAAATTAAACCTGCCTCATATTTGGAGCAAATATGGACCGCGTCCTTCATTTTGTCCTGGCGCTTGCCGTTGTTGCGGTACTCGCACTGCTGGTTAGCAGCGACCGTAAAAAAATTCGCATTCGTTACGTCATTCAGTTACTTGTTATCGAAGTATTACTGGCCTGGTTCTTCCTGAACTCGGATGTTGGCCTTGGCTTCGTAAAAGGTTTCTCCGAGATGTTTGAAAAACTGCTCGGATTTGCCAACGAAGGGACAAACTTCGTCTTTGGCAGTATGAACGATCAAGGTTTGGCGTTCTTCTTCCTGAAAGTATTGTGCCCGATCGTCTTTATTTCCGCGTTGATCGGTATTCTTCAGCATATCCGCGTTCTGCCAGTGGTCATCCGCGCTATTGGTTTCCTGTTGTCCAAAGTAAACGGTATGGGCAAACTGGAGTCTTTTAACGCCGTCAGCTCGCTGATCCTCGGCCAGTCTGAGAACTTTATCGCTTATAAAGATATCCTCGGCAAAATGTCCCGTAACCGCATGTACACCATGGCGGCGACCGCAATGTCGACCGTTTCCATGTCTATCGTGGGCGCGTATATGACCATGCTGGACCCTAAATATGTGGTCGCAGCGCTGGTTCTGAACATGTTCAGCACCTTTATCGTTCTGTCGCTGATCAACCCCTATGTCGTTGATGCCAGCGAAGAAAATATTCAGATGTCGAACCTGCATGAAGGCCAAAGTTTCTTCGAAATGCTGGGCGAGTACATTCTGGCAGGTTTTAAAGTGGCGATTATCGTCGCGGCGATGCTGATCGGCTTCATCGCGCTGATCGCGGCGCTGAACGCGCTGTTCGCAACGGTTACCGGTTGGTTCGGCTACAGCATCTCCTTCCAGGGCATTCTGGGTTACATCTTCTACCCGGTCGCATGGGTAATGGGCGTACCGTCCAGTGAAGCGCTGCAGGTAGGAAGTATCATGGCGACCAAACTGGTTTCCAACGAATTCGTGGCGATGATGGATCTGCAGAAAATCGCCTCTACCCTCTCTCCACGCGCTGAAGGCATTATCTCCGTCTTCCTGGTGTCCTTCGCGAACTTCTCTTCCATCGGTATTATTGCGGGCGCGATTAAAGGCCTGAACGAAGAGCAAGGCAACGTGGTTTCCCGTTTTGGTCTGAAACTGGTTTACGGTTCTACGCTGGTGAGCGTACTGTCCGCCTCTATCGCGGCGCTGGTACTGTAAGTCTGGGTTTAATGCAGAAACCGGGGAGCTATCCCCGGTTTTTTTATGCCGCTTATTTGCCTAACGGGCGCGGGCGGCCAATCAGATATCCCTGCAAACTGTGTACGCCAAGCTGCAATAGCAGATCGCGCTGCGCAGGCGTTTCAACAAACTCAGCCACGACGCTCAACGATTTCGCTTTCGCTAAATCAGTGATGGATTTCACAATCATCGCATCCAGGGAGTCCGTCAGAATATCTTTTACAAAACAACCGTCGATTTTAATGATGTCCGCCTTGAGGCGTTTTAGCCGTTCATAGTTTGCATAACCGGTGCCGAAATCATCAATGGCGATTTTTAGGCCGAACTTACGCAGTTGATTGATATTGTGCATACTGATTTCGGAATGAGAGAAGGCCTGTTCTTCAGTAATTTCGATGATGACCGAAGCAGGCGGGACGCCATAGCGTTTAAAAAGCTGCATAATGCGCGACGCCGTCTCTTTTTGCAGCAGCGTCAACGGCATCAAATTAACCGAAAAACGTGCCCCCTGTTCCGCTGAAGGATGCGCGGACAGCCATTGCAGGAGCGCTTCCATCACCTGCATATCAAACCGTATGCTCAGGTTAAACTGGGCGATAAGCGGAATGAACTGATTCGGCATCATGATACCGTCGTCGCACCGAAGCCGCGTCAGAATCTCGTCATACCCTTTTCCCTGCGCGTCGCGAATGGGTTGCGCATACAAAACCAGCGCGCCGCGCTCCAGCGCCTGACGGATTTTCTGCAACCGCAGCACCCGTTCCGTCGTCTGCCCGGAAGCGGCTTCAATACTCTGGGTCAGTGCAAGCACCCGACGGTGCGAACAGGATTGCTCCGCCAGCCAGCTTAATTGCCCCAACAGCGGTTGCAAGGTTTCCTGGCGACCATCGAATGTTCCCCACGATGCGCCGTATTCCATGTCCAGACCGGTATTGTTCCAGTAAATTTTGCGGTTATTAAGCACGTTGAGCATATATTGCAGGCGGGCTTCCGTCTCCGGTCCTGTCAGCACCAGCAATAATTCACTGCCCGGCAGATGGAAAATTTTCTCCTTTTCCAGCAGCAGCGGCTGCAACATGCGAAACACCTCGCGTTCGCAATGCACGCGCATCTGCATACCGTAATGACGGCTCAGAAATTCCAGGTTTTCCATGCGTAAATAACACACGCTTTGCCCGGCATCCTGTAAAAGAAACTGCTCCAGCGCACGCAGGTTAGGCAGTTGCGTCAACGGATCGGTCAATGCCTGCGAGTGCCATTGTCGATTCAACCATTCGCTACGCTGATTAATCCGCGCCATGTACAACAAACAAATACTAAAAGAAATGAGAACTGAAAGGATAAATGCCAGCGAATATTCTGAACCCACGCCCTGCAGAAAATTGCGGTTATAGCTAAGCAGGAATAGCGCAGTGAGAGCCCAACTAAAATTCAACAGCGGATAGCTGATTTTCCCCACGCCGATGGTAAATCCAATGAACAGAACTGGCACCAGATAGCCAGCAATATACTTTGTCTCGAAAGGCGTACACAGCACCGCTAATAGCGTCGCCAGAGTGGCAAACCAGAGAAGCGTAAACAGGCGTTTTTCTTTGGCGAGATAAGGAGCGACATCCCTCCGCCAGAAAATACGCATATAGTGCGGGCTGACTATCATCCGCAGCGGATAATAGAAAAAGAGGGTAAAAATAAGCGCGGCAGAAATCAGACTCAATAAATCGACAATCGAGAAAATAGCGGTGCCGGTGCCAAAGAAGGTAGAGATGGTCACCGGGAAAGCCAGGTAGTGCCCCGCCAGATGCATACTGATTTTTATGCCAAACGGCGTCATTAACCCTAACCAGAAAACGCGTAGCCAGATGCCTTGGTTGGGTATTCCGTAGCGCCAGCGCGCGCCCAACTGCCAGCGTACGATAGCGCAAACCAGCAACACGGGAAACGTCTGGCAAAATAGCAACACCATCGCCTGTGGCAGAGGTAAATGAAAATTCCATTCATTAGTCAACATCATTCCGCCTACCATCGGCGCGACGCCACGGCGGCCAAATAAAAACAGCACGGAAAACATGACGCAGAGCGGTAGCCAGGCCAGAAAGATATAGCTGGAATCAATTGTGGCGCGGGGAGAAATGAGACGAGATAACAGAATAGCCGGAACGGTCAGGCAGAAGGCCAGTAAGAATATTTTTATATTTTTTAATACGTTACACTTATCCGGCATTGCTTTAATGCTCACATCATTATATAAGGCGCATGAATAATAAGTATATTCGCATTATGAAGCAATCTAACAAAAGCTCATATTGACCGCAAAAGCAGCGGCAAACAAACGCACCTGAAGAGCAGATCAGAGGCCATAAATTTTGTGTCAAAAAGCAAAAACCCCCGCTTTTCAGCGAGGGTTTGAATGTTGGTGGAGCTAAGCGGGATCGAACCGCTGACCTCTTGCATGCCATGCAAGCGCTCTCCCAGCTGAGCTATAGCCCCATAGTGCTTTTACGTATACGCCAAATTTATCGGGAGTAAATTTGGTGGAGCTAAGCGGGATCGAACCGCTGACCTCTTGCATGCCATGCAAGCGCTCTCCCAGCTGAGCTATAGCCCCACTACGTAAAGCTTGTCGAGTTGACGGGCGGCATCATATGAATTCCCTCGGCATGTGTCAACGGCAAAATGAACTTGCCGAATTCAATCGCTGAAAAAGCATTCAAATAAAGGACATTGCGGCACAACTCGCATTCAGTAGTTAAACACGTCACGGTTTCGACTAAAATGGTGCTATAAAATGAACCACTAATTAACCCCACGACTATTCAGGGAATCGTTATGTTCAAGGAACGGATGACGCCAGAAGAACTCGCTAATCTCACCGGTTACAGCCGACAAACCATCAATAAATGGGTACGGAAAGAAGGCTGGGCAACATCGCCCAAACCTGGCGTCCAGGGCGGTAAAGCCCGTCTGGTTCATGTAAACGAACAGGTTCGTGAATATATCCGCAGCGCTGAACGTTCAGTTGACCATCACGCAGACACATTTACGCCTGCCAGCAACGCATCGCTTGAAGCGCTGCTCATGACGCTTGCCAAAGAGATGACCTCATCCGAGCAGAAACAGTTTACCTCTCTCCTCGTGCGTGAAGGGATTACCGGTTTGTTACAACGCTTAGGGATACGCGATAGCAAATAATATGAAAAGATTACGCAGTAAAATGACCACTGAAGAGCTGGCTGAATGCCTCGGCGTGGCCAGACAAACCGTCAATCGCTGGATCAGAGAACAACACTGGAAAACCGAAAAATTTCCCGGCGTCAAAGGCGGACGCGCAAGACTCATCCATATTGATGCCAGCGTGCGGGAGTTTATTCTCAATATTCCGGCTTTTCGCAAACTGCCTGCGTTTTATCAGGCGGAAGAGGCTTTCGCAGAATATGCGAACGCGGCGCACAGTCACGCTTATCGACAAATTATTGATGCCGTTGAAAATATGTCTGCTCAGGAACAGGAAAAACTGGCGCTGTTTTTATCGCGGGAAGGTATTCGCGGATTTCTGACGCGTTTAGGTATCAATGAGGCGGACTAACAAAGAATAAACGGCAGGCGTCTGCCCTGCCGTTTATTCTGTTTCAGCTGGCGTTACTGCTGACTTTCACGCTCGGCGATAAAGCCCAGCGCTTTGTTGATACGCTCAATGCTGCGGGTTTTACCAATCGCATGTACGGTGACATCCAGCGCAGGCGACTGCCCGGCAGCGGTCACAGCCACACGCAGCGGCATCCCTACTTTACCCATCCCCACTTCCAGCTCATCCGCCGTTGCCTGAATCGCGTGGTGGACGTTTTCTGCTGACCAGTCCGTAATCGCCGACAGCTTGTCGCGCACCACTTCCAGCGGCTGACGCGCCACCGGGCGGAGGTGTTTTTTCGCCGCATCGGCGTCAAACTCACTGAAGTCTTCATAGAAGTAGCGGCAGCTCTGCGCCATCTCTTTCAGAGTTTTGCAGCGCTCACCCAGCAACTTCACCAGTTCAGCAAGCTGCGGGCCGTTACGGGTGTCGATATTTTCCTGCTCGATATGCCACTGCAAATGCGTCGCCACATATTCCGGCGCCAGCGTATTGATATAGTGGTGGTTCAGCCACAGCAGTTTATCGGTGTTGAACGCGCTCGCAGACTTGCTCACCGCACCGAGGGAGAACAGCTTGATCATCTCTTCGCGGGTGAAGATTTCCTGATCGCCGCTGGACCAGCCCAGACGCACCAGATAGTTCAGCAACGCTTCCGGCAGATAACCGTCATCGCGATACTGCATCACGCTCACCGCACCGTGGCGTTTAGACAGCTTTTTACCGTCGTCGCCGTTAATCATCGACACATGCGCGTACATCGGCACCGGCGCGTTTAACGCTTTCAGAATGTTAATCTGGCGCGGAGTATTGTTGATATGGTCTTCGCCACGAATCACATGGGTAATTTCCATATCCCAGTCGTCCACCACCACACAGAAGTTGTAGGTTGGGGAACCGTCGGTACGACGAATGATCAGATCGTCCAGCTCCTGATTGCTGAATTCGATCGGCCCACGGATCTGATCATCAAAAATAACGGAACCGTCCTGCGGGTTGGCAAAGCGCACCACGCATGGCTCATCGTCGGCATGATGTTCGTGACTGTGACGGCAACGCCCGTCATAACGCGGCTTCTCGCCTTTCGCCATCTGATCTTCACGCAGTTGCTCCAGACGCTCTTTAGAGCAGTAGCATTTATAGGCTGTTCCCGCCTCCAGCATCTCGTCAATCACCGCGTTATAGCGATCAAAACGTTTGGTCTGGAAATATGGGCCTTCGTCCCATTCCAGGTTCAGCCAGTTCATACCATCCATGATGGCTTCAATGGCTTCCGGCGTGGAACGCTCAAGATCGGTGTCTTCAATACGCAGCACGAACTCACCGCCGTGGTGACGTGCGAAAAGCCAGGAATAAAGAGCAGTACGCGCGCCGCCGACGTGCAGATAACCTGTCGGGCTAGGCGCGAAGCGAGTTTTGATTTTCATGAAATGGCCTTACGTTTATAAAGATGCCGACAACCGGCAAATCCTGGAAAGATGAATAGCCTTGTATTCTATCACTGTGGCTTGATTCCTCAATGTTGATCCGGTCAGAACGCTGCGCTTTGCTATTTCCGTATAGAAATCATGCAGTGCGGGGTAATTCACGATCGTTTTGTTTAATTTTACGACGAACAAACAAAAACTTTAGAAAATGCGTTGACTCATTTTCAACTCTCCCTATAATGCGACTCCACACAGCGGGGGTGATTAGCTCAGCTGGGAGAGCACCTCCCTTACAAGGAGGGGGTCGGCGGTTCGATCCCGTCATCACCCACCAACTACTTTATGTAGTCTCCGCCGTGTAGATAAGAAATTGAGAAGTGGGTGATTAGCTCAGCTGGGAGAGCACCTCCCTTACAAGGAGGGGGTCGGCGGTTCGATCCCGTCATCACCCACCACTTTCTCGCCAGCTAAATTTCTTATTGTGAAGTACCGAAGTGGGTGATTAGCTCAGCTGGGAGAGCACCTCCCTTACAAGGAGGGGGTCGGCGGTTCGATCCCGTCATCACCCACCACTTCGGGTCGTTAGCTCAGTTGGTAGAGCAGTTGACTTTTAATCAATTGGTCGCAGGTTCGAATCCTGCACGACCCACCAATGTAAAAAAGCGCCCTAAAGGCGCTTTTTTGCTATCTGCGATATGTTCGGGTCTTGCCTGATGCGCTGCGCTTATCAGGCCTACAGACGACACCGCACACGTAGGCCGGATAAGACGTTAATCGCCATCCGGCACAGACGACACCGCACGCGTAGGCCGGATAAGACGTTAGTCGCCATCCGGCACAGACAGCACCGCACACGTAGGCCGGATAAGACGTTAGTCGCCATCCGGCACAGACATCATACCGTCAACGCCGCCACCAGTTTCTCCAGCGCTGGCGTTGCCTGCTGCTGGTCATACACAATATACAAATCCGCCGGAATACGTTCCTCTAACGGACGAAACACCACACCCGGCCAGCTCATTTGCGCATAGCCATCAGCCATCAACGTAATCCCAATCCCCATACTGATCATCGCCAACACCGTTTGCGGCTCAACCACTTCCCGAATAATCATTGGCGAAAAGCCTGCCTGTTGGCATACACGTTGTAAAAATTCCCAATCAGAATGTACGGAAGGCAACGTAACAAAATATTCATTGCGCAACGCCGCCAGCGGCACAGAATCTCTGGATGCCAGATCGTGATCTTCCGGAACTGCAACCATGAATGCAGATTCATGCAAACGTATGCTGGTAAAACCGACTGCCGGTTCGATAGCCATACGCCAGATCCCTGCATCAAGTTCCCGACGCTCTAACAACGCCATTTGCATACCGGGAGACTTTTCGCGAAAAAGTACTTCAACATTGGGATTTGCTTCCAAAAAGTGACGCATCGCAGGACGCATTCTTCCCCACAGCGCCGTACCAACCACACCCAATTCAATGCGCCCCGCTTCACCGCGACCAATCTGCTCCACTCGCGCCAGCGCCTGATTTGCATTGGCTAACAAGCGACGTGACTCCTCCATTAAAACTTTCCCGGCATGGGTTAATGCAACGCTGCGGGAATGACGAATAAACAGCAATGTACCCAGTTGCTGTTCAAGTTCTTTGATATGGATACTCAAGGGAGGTTGTGACATATTTAACCGGGCAGCAGCCCGGCCAAAATGCAATTCTTCTGCAACAGCGAGGAAATAACGTAATAGCTTTAGATCAATACGATGGGCTCGTTCCATCACTATCGCACTCCAGGAATAAGGGATAACGTCTGGAATTTACCATATTACCTAGTAAAAAATAGATTTAACGACAAGATACCCAATATACATAAATACAATAGATAAAACCCCGGGTAAAACATTTGGTGCAGGAATAGGTATACGGCATAAAGTAAAAAATGCGCCAATACCAAATCCAATACCGGAGGAGAGAATAATTTCTTTCATACTGTGTCCTTGTTCATAAAAATGGACTGGCGAACATCCTCTCGCCAGTCAAATAAAATTAATGTGCTAATGATTTGGTCGACAGTTTTTCTGGATGGTGCTGATATTTAAAGAACAATGCAAAAATAACGGCCAATGCCAGAGCGTAGGCGGCAAAGACCAGCCAGATGGTTTGCCAATCTTTTACGCCATCAATAGAAAAATAATCCACGGCCATACCGCTTAAAAGAGACCCAATCCACGCCCCCACGCCGTTAACCATGGTCATAAACAACCCCTGCGCGCTGGCGCGAATACTTGAGTCCACCTCCTGCTCTACAAATACTGACCCTGAGATGTTGAAGAAATCAAATGCGCAGCCATAAACAATCATCGACAGCAGCAGTAGCACAAAGCCAAACGGGGATGGATCGCCAAAGGCAAAGAAGCCGAAACGCAGCGTCCACGCCAGCATACTCATCAGCATTACCGTTTTAATACCAAAGCGTTTAAGGAAGAACGGAATGGTGAGGATAAAGCCCACTTCCGCCATCTGCGAAACTGAAAGCAAGATAGAGGGATACTTCACCACAAAGCTGTCGGCAAACTCAGGATTACGGGCAAAATCATGCAGGAACGGATTACCGAAGACATTGGTAATTTGCAGCACCGCCCCCAACATCATCGCAAACAAAAAGAAGATTGCCATGCGTGGATTTTTAAACAGAACAAAAGCATCCAGTCCGAGCTTACTGGCAAGCGTGGTGTTCGCCTTCTTCTCGGCTACCGGAATTTTCGGTAACGTCAGCGCATACAGGGCCAGCAATAACGATGCGCCAGAAGCGATGTATAATTGCGCACTGCTCAGTTCCAGCCCCATCAGGCTCACCGTCCACATCGCAACAATAAAACCTATTGTGCCGAAAACGCGCACAGGCGGAAATGACGTTACCGGATCCTGACCTGCTTTCGCCAGACAGGAGTACGAAACGCTATTGGATAATGCAATCGTTGGCATATACGCCATCGCATTAACCAACATCACCCAGAACATCGTCTGGGGATCGGTAACGGTGGTGGCGTATAATAACGCCCCCGCGCAAACCAGATGGCAAAGCATATAGGCTCGCTCAGCGCGCAGCCATTTATCAGCAATGATCCCCATAATGCCCGGCATGATAATCGCTGCCAGTCCTTTTGAGCTGTAGACCATACCGACATTCGCGCCGGTAAAATCCAGAGTGTTGATCATGTAAGAGCCCAGGGTAACCAGCCAGCTCCCCCAGATAAAATATTGCAAGAACGACATGACTTTTAAGCGGGACGTAATACCCATTTTTTATTCCTTGCCGTGAGATAAAGCCCCAATACGGGGCCGTAGTCATTGTGTTTAGGCCAGCTTACGTAAAAAGCCGCAAATCAGATTGATAAAGTTCTGCCGGGAAAGTTCAGCCGCCGCCAGCGTTTGCGCATGGGAGAGTTTTACATCGCCCAGCCCTTCCGCCAGATTGGTGATCGCTGAGACGGCAACAACTTTGAGGCCACAATGACGTGCGCTAATCACCTCAGGGACAACGGACATTCCGACCACATCGCCGCCAATAATCTGCATCATGCGGATTTCTGCCGCCGTTTCGAAGTTCGGACCCGGGTAAGAAACAAATACGCCTTCAGTGAGGGGGAATCCCTCCTCTGCCGCAACGGACTGAAGCATGGCGCGATAATCTGCGTCATAAGCATTAGCCAGCGAGAAGAAGCGATCGCCATAACGATCATCGTTTGGCCCCACCATCGGCGTACCGGGCATCGTATTAATGTGATCGCTAAGCGCAACCAGGCTACCCGGCCCCACTTCCGGACGCAGAGATCCTGCCGCATTGGTGCAGAACAACACTTCACAGCCCAGTAATTTCAACGTGCGAATGGCATCGGTCATCACCGCCATTCCACGCCCTTCATAAAAATGTCCGCGGCCTTTCATACAGGCCACCGGAACACCCGCCAGATGGCCGAGCACCAGTTCACCAGCATGGCCGTGTACGGTGCTGACGGGAAATCCCGGCAATTTCTCGTAAGAAATGGCTACCGCATCTTCGATTTGATCCGCCAGAGCACCCAACCCGGAGCCTAAAATAAACGCGACTCGCGGGGGAAATGCCGGTTTATGTGCATGAATAATATCAATACAATACTCAGGATTATGAGAAAAAAGAGCGTGAGGCATAAGTTTCCTTGTTCTATCGGATTTAATTTGACTCCTTTTTATAACGACCATCGCCCCTTGCTGACCAATACACTTTTCACGTGTCATCAATAGCCATTTAATATCGATAGATTTAGATCGCTTCTGTATTAATACAGAGGGAAAACAGTATTGGTTTTTGCTTGCAATTCATATTAACAATATGCCGCTTTCATATTTATAAATTGCCTCTTTTTAATTAACCCATTAATAATTATCGGCATAGGGAAATATGCTATGAAAAAAATTCTTACTCTGACGCTTTCTTCTTTACTCATTATTCCCGCACTCACCCATGCGGAATTTAAAGGCGGGTTCGCCGATATCGGCCTCCATTACCTCGACTGGACATCAGACACCACGGAAAAAACCAGTAAAAAATCCCATAAAGATGATTTTGGGTACCTGGAACTGGAAGGCGGAGCGAATTTTAGCTGGGGAGAAATGTACGGGTTCTTCGACTGGGAAAATTTTTACAATGGCCGCCACGCTAAACCAGGCAGCGAACAGCGTTACACCTTTAAAAATACCAACCGTATTTATCTGGGCGATACAGGATTAAACCTCTATCTCCATGCCTACGGGACGTACGGTTCACCTCATCGCGCTAATTTCCATGATGACATGTTTCTCTATGGTTTAGGCTATAACTTCACAGGTAACGGTTACTGGTTTAAACCCTTCTTTGCCAAACGTTATACCGATCAGACCTACTACACAGGCGATAATGGTTATGTATTAGGTTGGGTGGCTGGCTATAGCTTCTCGTTGGGTAGTGAGAAATTCAGCGTAACGAACTGGAATGAGTATGAGTTTGACCGCGATGCGTCCTACGCTGCGGGCAATGGCGGGAAAGATGGCATTAATGGCGCAGTAGCGCTGTGGTGGAATGCGACTCCTCACCTGACCGCAGGAGTACAATATCGTTACGCTGATAATAAGTTAGGAGAATCCTTCCTGCAGGATGGCATTATTTATTCCATCAAATACCTGTTTTAACACACTGCCCTGTCAAAAATGGCAGGGCAAGACCGCACCTCACACACGGACAGATAGATATTTATAGCTGATACAGCGGATCTTTCGCCCTCGCGGCGGTTAATTCGCTGGCCTGGGTACGCACCACGTCCCACAACGCCTGCGCCGCCGTGGAGAGCGATCGGTTTTTTCGTCGCGCCAGCATGAGCTGCCTTTCAACTACGGGCGTCAGCCGTTTAACCTGCAAGTGGCTGCCCTGCGGGAGCGGTAACGCCAGCGCGGGCAGCACGCTGATGCCGATTCCCGCTTCCACCATTGGAAACAGCGTGGCCGGGTGACCAATCTCCTGCACGATATCCGCCTCAATAGCAAAATGGGCCAGCGCCGCATCAATCAGCGGTCGACTGCCGGAAGCATAATCCTGTAAGACCAGCGAGGCCTGTTTAAGATCCTGCCAGCTCACCCATTCCTGATGCGCCAGCGGATGATCCTGGCGACACAACAGTAAAAAAGGCTCTGATAAGATGGCTTCACACTGTAAATCCACCGCTGCGCCGGGATCGATAACGATGCCAAAATCCACTTCACCCTGGCGGATGCTCTCCAGCACCCACTGCTGCGGACGATCGTGCAATACAAAATCAATAGCGGGATAAAGTGAATTACTTTGGGCAATGCATTGCGGAATAAGATGCGCAGAAATGGTTTGGCTCGCGGCAACGCGCACGGTGCCGGTTAATTGTGTCCCTACTCTGCCTGCATCGCGCAGTATGCTGTTCAGTTCATCAAGCACCCGCTCCAGACGCGTCGCCAGTTGTTGCCCCGCCTCGGTCAGCACCACCTCACGCGTGGTGCGATCCAGCAGTCTGACGCCGGTTTGCCGCTCCAGCTCTTTTACGCTATGACTGACCGCAGACTGGCTCAGTCCAATCCTGTCCCCTGCCCGACTGAAACTTTTGGCCTGGGCGACGGTAATAAAAATACGCAGTTGACGCAGTGAATAGTTCATCGACTAGATTCATATATAGATGCAATAAATCAATTTTATTTCTCAAAGCGAAAAACGCAAAATAGCTGCACCGACTTTCAGGAGTTTTTATGAAACTTTTTCGAATCCTTGACCCTTTCACGCTGACACTTATCACCGTGGTACTACTGGCCTCTTTTTTCCCGGCGGAAGGCAGCTTTGTGCCTGTCGTTGAAGGCATTACGACAGCGGCCATCGCTCTGCTGTTTTTTATGCATGGCGCGAAGCTTTCACGTGAAGCGATCATCGCTGGCGGCAGCCACTGGCGGTTGCATCTTTGGGTCATGTGCAGCACTTTTGTGCTCTTTCCTGTCCTCGGCGTACTGTTTGCCTGGTGGGCGCCTGTCAATGTCGACCCTATGCTCTACAGCGGCTTTCTGTATCTGTGCATTTTGCCCGCCACCGTGCAGTCGGCGATTGCATTTACTTCACTCGCGGGCGGTAACGTCGCGGCCGCGGTGTGCTCAGCGTCTGCGTCCAGTCTGCTGGGCATTTTCCTGTCGCCGCTGCTGGTCGGTCTGGTAATGAATATTCATGGCGCGCAGGGCAGTCTGGAAGAGGTGGGCAAAATTATGCTGCAACTGCTGCTGCCTTTTGTGCTGGGACACCTGTCTCGCCCGTGGATCGGCAACTGGGTCGCGCGCAACAAAAAGTGGATCGCGAAAACAGATCAGACCTCTATTTTGCTGGTGGTCTACTCGGCGTTCAGCGAAGCGGTGGTCAACGGCATCTGGCACAAAGTCGGCTGGGGATCGTTGCTGTTTATCGTCGTGGTCAGCCTCATACTGTTGGCGATCGTCATCGCCATTAACGTCTTTGTCGCCCGTAAATGCGGCTTCAATAAAGCCGACGAAATCACTATTGTTTTCTGCGGTTCGAAAAAAAGCCTGGCCAACGGGATCCCGATGGCCAATATTCTGTTTCCGACGTCAGTGCTGGGTATGATGGTATTACCGCTGATGATCTTCCACCAGATCCAACTGATGGTCTGTGCGGGGCTGGCACGGCGCTACAAACGCCAGACCGAGAAGTTACAGGCGCAGCAGGAAAGCCGCGCCGCGAAAGCTTAAAGCGGGCGTTTCAGGGGCTGCACCAGTTGCGTCAGCCCCTCGGTTTTAATCAGCAGCGTGATTTGCATCAACTCCCCCAGTTTACCCGCCGGAAACTGATCTTTACGGGCAAACCACAGCAAATACTCTTCCGGAAGGTCGATCAATCGACGTCCCTGATATTTGCCGAACGGCATCACGGTGTTGGCGATTTCAACCAGCTGCTCTTTTTCCATCTCAGGCACCCAGTAAGCGGATCATTTCCGCTTCATCAATCACGGTAATACCCAGTTCCTGCGCTTTGGCAAGTTTGGAACCCGCCGCTTCACCGGCAATCACCAGATCGGTTTTCTTCGATACGCTGCCTGCCACTTTCGCGCCCAGCGCCACTAAACGCGCTTTAGCGTCATCGCGAGACATCTGGCTCAGGCTACCGGTTAGTACCACGGTTTTACCGGCAAACGGGCCATCAATCTCTTGCACATTAATGACTACCGGCGCGGGCCAGTGAACCCCTTCCGCCAGTAGCTGCCCAATCACGTCACGATTACTCTCTTCGGCAAAAAAGTTAAAGACGTGCGTAGCGACCACAATCCCCACGTCAGGTACTTTCTGCAACTCGTCAATGGTGGCAGCCTGCAGCGCCTCCAGCGTGCCGAAATAAGCTGCCAGCCCCGCCGCCGTCGCTTCACCCACTTCACGGATGCCCAGCGCATAGAGAAAACGCGCAAAGGTCGTCGCTTTGGCTTTTTCCAGCGCGTTAACAACATTTTGCGCGGACTTTGGCCCCATTCGGTCCAGGCCGGTCAGTTTACCCGCCGTCAGACGGAACAGATCCGCTGGCGTATGGACATACTCCCTTTCCACCAGTTGGTCGATGATCTTATCGCCCATCCCGTCTACATCCATCGCCCGGCGCGACACAAAATGTTTCAGCGACTCTTTACGCTGCGCGCCGCAAATCAGCCCGCCGGTACAACGGGTAACGGCTTCGCCTTCAACGCGCTCTACGTCCGATCCGCACACCGGACAGTGCGTTGGAAACACAATCGGACGCGTCTCTTCAGGGCGTTCGGACAGAACCACGTTGACCACCTGAGGGATCACATCGCCTGCCCGACGGATAACCACCTTATCGCCAATACGCAAGCCAAGCCGTTCAATTTCATCGGCATTATGCAACGTGGCATTGCTGACCAGCACACCAGCCACCTGAACCGGTTCCAAACGCGCCACCGGCGTAATCGCCCCAGTGCGCCCGACCTGAAACTCAACATCGCGCACAAAAGTCATCTGCTCCTGAGCAGGAAATTTAAACGCCACCGCCCAGCGCGGCGCGCGGGCCACAAAGCCCAGCTGTTCCTGCAAAGCCAGCGAGTTGACCTTAATCACCACGCCGTCGATATCAAAACCGAGCGTGGGGCGATCTTTTTCGACGTTGTGATAAAAATCCAGTACCGCCTGGGGAGAATCGCACAGCGTCACGCGATCGCTGACCGGTAACCCCCACGCTTTAAATTGCAGCAAACGTCCCAGATGCGTATCCGGCAGCTCGCCGCCTTCCAGAATACCGACGCCGTAGCAGAAAAATGTTAGCGGTCGCTTCGCCGTAATACGCGGATCGAGCTGACGCAGCGAGCCCGCCGCCGCGTTACGCGGGTTAGCAAACACTTTGCCGCCAGTACGGCGCGCGTCTTCATTGATCTTTTCGAACCCGGCCTGCGGTAAAAATACCTCTCCGCGAACTTCAAGACGCGCCGGAATGTTATCGCCGTGCAGCTTTAACGGAATGGCGCGAATCGTGCGCACGTTTGAAGTGATATCTTCACCGGTGGTGCCGTCGCCACGCGTCGCAGCGCTCACCAGCACGCCGTTTTCATACAGAATGCTGACCGCCAGGCCATCCAGCTTTAGCTCGCAGCACCAGATGACATTTTCCGTGCTTTTTAGACGATCCTGCACTCGCTTGTTAAACGCCAGGAAGCTTTCTTCATCAAATACGTTATCGAGCGACAGCATCGGTACTTCATGGCGAATCTGGTTGAATGCCGTCAGCGGCGCCGCGCCAACGCGCTGCGTGGGCGAATCCGGCGTGATAAGGTCCGGACGTTGCGCCTCCAGCTCTCGCAGTTCCCGCATCAGGCGGTCATATTCGGCGTCGGGAATCTCGGGCGCATCCATCACATGATACAGATATTCATGATGGCGAAGCGTGGTTCGCAGTTCTGTCAGTTGTTGTTCGATTGGTTCCATATCACACCATCAATGATAAAAAACCCCCGACAGGCGGGGGTTACGTTAAAAATGTCACACCTGCGTTAACCTCAGGCGTTAGCGTCCATCACCTCGCGGATGCGGTCCTGATATTCGCGCAGTTTCTGCGGCGTCATCATCCGACGCTGGTCATCCAGCACGACGCCGCCGACCTCATCAGCGATATGCTGCGCGGATTGCAGCATCAGCTTGAAGTTCTGCAGCGCATCGCCGTAAGACGGTACCTGCATAAAGATAGTGACGCCAGGCGTAGTGAAGTCCGTCATTTCAGGATCGAACGTTCCCGGATTGACCATATTCGCGAGACTGAACAAGGCCGGGCCACTGCCGTCCGGGCTCAAATGACGATGGAAAATATTCATATCGCCAAATTTAAAGCCTGACTGCTGAATACTGTTCAGTAACACTTCACCATTAAGCTCGCTGCCATGATGGGCCGCGACGTTCATAATGATGACCGCCTCTTTACGCTGCGGTTTTTCCACAACCGGCGCTTCTTCCACTACCGGTTCCGCCTCAACCACAGGTTCCGCAGGCTGGAAGGTTTGCGCTGATGGCGGCGGCGCGGGCTGCGCAACAGGCTGCGGCGCTTGCGACGGCGGTGCAGGCTGCTGTTGCGGCGGCTGTACCGGCGGCGCAGATGGCTGAACCTGCTGAGGCTGCGGCGCAGGTTGGACCGGTTGCTGAACCGGCTGTTGCATCGGCGCTTGCGGCTGCGGCGGCGCCGCTGGACGCGGTTGCGCAGACGCATAAGGCGGCTGGTACTGGTGTTGCGGCGACTGACGAGGGGCATCATGCTCCTGCGACTGGCCGGGGGCATGATTTACGCGGTGAACACGAACTTCACCCACGCCTTCGTCTTCTTCGACATCGTCGTCATACGAGTCGTCGTCGCGTTTCGATTTCATGCGTTTTAGTGGACGATCGCGGAACATAGAAGATCGTTCTTTACGGCTGGTCCAGAAACCATGTACCAGTAAAGCGATTATGGCGATCGCGCCAACAATGATTAATATCAGACGCAAATCCTGCATCATTATATTCTCTGTTGTTCTAACACCTTGCCACCACGGCAAACATTTACTCACTAAGAGTATTTGCCGATTACGTCAAGTGCAAGTGTACTGTTGGCTTTCGCAGCATAAAGATGAAGGAAAATGTGCTTTTTGCTGTTTTTTCGAACATTTCCGAACTATCCACCGTCTGATAACCGGGTAAGATATCCCACGTTTACCCAGGGCTTTAAGAAAAAGGAGTATGTCCTGAATATGGTTTCATCATCCACAACCGTACCACGTAGCGGCGTCTATTATTTCTCGCAAGGATGGAAGTTAGTCACCCTACCGGGAATCCGCCGCTTTGTTATTTTACCTTTGCTGGTCAATATTGTGCTGATGGGCAGCGCATTTTGGTGGCTGTTTACCCAGCTTGACGCCTGGATACCTTCGTTGATGAGTCATGTGCCGGACTGGCTGCAATGGCTGAGCTATCTGCTGTGGCCGATTGCGGTTATCTCTGTTCTACTGGTCTTTGGCTATTTTTTCTCTACCCTCGCCAACTGGATCGCCGCGCCGTTTAACGGCCTTTTAGCCGAACAGCTTGAGGCGCGGTTAACCGGCGCCACGCCGCCAGATACCGGCATACTCGGCATCATGAAAGATGTACCGCGCATTATGAAACGTGAATGGCAAAAGCTGGCGTGGTATCTGCCGCGCGCTATTGTGCTGCTGGTTCTCTATTTTATTCCTGGCATTGGCCAAACCATCGCGCCGGTACTGTGGTTTTTGTTCAGCGCCTGGATGCTGGCGATCCAGTATTGCGACTACCCGTTTGATAACCACAAAGTGCCGTTTAAAACGATGCGCGCCGCGTTGCGCACGCAGAAGGTCGCGAATATGCAATTTGGCGCGCTCACCAGCCTCTTTACGATGATTCCGGTGCTTAACCTTTTCATTATGCCTGTCGCCGTCTGTGGCGCGACGGCAATGTGGGTTGATTGCTGGCGTGCTAAGCACGCGTTATGGAAATAACGTAAAAATGTATAAATAAGAGATGGCTTATGCTGTCTCTTATTCCATACTGATAACCATTATTTCCCATCAGCATATAGATATGCGAAATCCTTACTTCCCCATATCTGGCTGGAAGGTATGCTGGGAAGGTATCCCAATTTCATACAGTTAAGGACAGGCCATGAGTAAGATTTATGAAGATAACTCGCTGACTATCGGTCATACGCCGCTGGTTCGACTGAACCGTATCGGTAATGGACGCATTCTGGCGAAGGTGGAGTCGCGCAACCCGAGCTTCAGCGTCAAGTGCCGTATCGGCGCCAATATGATTTGGGATGCCGAAAAGCGTGGCGTACTGAAACCTGGCGTGGAACTGGTGGAGCCGACCAGCGGCAACACCGGTATTGCGCTGGCGTATGTCGCCGCCGCGCGCGGTTACAAACTCACCCTGACCATGCCGGAAACCATGAGCATTGAACGCCGCAAGCTACTCAAAGCATTAGGCGCGAATCTGGTGCTGACCGAAGGGGCGAAAGGGATGAAAGGCGCTATTCAGAAAGCCGAAGAAATTGTCGCCAGCGATCCGCAAAAATATCTCCTGCTCCAGCAGTTCAGCAACCCTGCCAACCCGGAAATCCATGAAAAAACCACCGGCCCGGAAATCTGGGAAGACACCGATGGTCAGGTGGATGTGTTTATCTCCGGCGTCGGCACTGGCGGTACGTTAACCGGCGTCACGCGTTATATCAAAGGGACGAAGGGTAAAACCGATCTTATCACCGTTGCGGTAGAACCCACTGACTCCCCGGTTATCGCCCAGGCGCTGGCTGGTGAAGAGATCAAACCGGGCCCGCATAAAATTCAGGGTATCGGCGCAGGCTTCATCCCGGGCAACCTGGATCTGAAACTGATTGATAAAGTGGTTGGCATCACCAATGAAGAAGCCATTTCTACCGCGCGCCGTCTGATGGAAGAGGAAGGTATTCTGGCAGGAATTTCTTCCGGCGCCGCGGTTGCTGCAGCGCTTAAGCTGCAGGAAGATGAAAGCTTTACCAATAAGAATATTGTGGTTATCCTACCCTCATCAGGTGAGCGTTATCTGAGCACCGCGTTGTTCGCCGATCTCTTTACTGAGAAAGAACTGCAACAGTGATGCCAGCATGTTAAAAACGCGTAAAAAAGCACCTTTTTGGGTGCTTTTTTGTGGCCTGCTTCAAACTTTCACCTCACCTGGCATTGATTCACCCTGCCGGAACTGGTATTTAACCAGACTAATTATTTTGATGCGCGAAATTAATCGTTACAGGAAAAGCGTTAGCTGAATCGATTTTATGATTTGGTTCAACTCTTCCTTTCGCGGCATAATGTTTAATGACGAGCGAAACGTCAGCGGCCATAAGTTGCCAGCAACGGATTGCGTAGAACACCTTTTGTGTCGCGTCCCGTTTACGCCGGCGCTAACAATACAGGCTAAAGTTGAGCCGCCAGGCTAGACTTTAGTTCCACAACACTAAACCTATAAGTTGGGGAAATACAATGTTCCAGCAAGAAGTTACCATTACCGCTCCGAACGGTCTGCACACCCGCCCTGCTGCTCAGTTTGTTAAAGAAGCAAAAGGCTTCACTTCTGAGATTACTGTGACTTCCAACGGCAAAAGCGCCAGCGCGAAAAGCCTGTTTAAACTGCAGACTCTGGGCCTGACTCAAGGCACCGTCGTCACCATCTCCGCAGAAGGTGAAGATGAGCAGAAAGCGGTTGAACATCTGGTCAAACTGATGGCGGAACTCGAGTAAGTTTTTTTCCGGGTTCTTTTAAAAATCAGTCACAAGTAAGGTAGGGTTATGATTTCAGGCATTTTAGCATCCCCGGGTATCGCTTTCGGCAAAGCACTGCTGCTGAAAGAAGACGAAATCGTCATTGACCGGAAAAAAATTTCTGCCGACAAGGTTGATCAGGAAGTTGAACGTTTTCTGAGCGGTCGTGCCAAGGCATCTGCGCAACTGGAAGCGATCAAGACAAAAGCTGGTGAAACGTTCGGTGAAGAAAAAGAAGCCATCTTTGAAGGGCATATTATGCTGCTCGAAGATGAGGAGCTGGAGCAGGAAATCATAGCCCTGATTAAAGATAAGCACATGACGGCTGACGCAGCCGCACATGAAGTTATCGAAGGTCAGGCCACTGCCCTGGAAGAACTGGATGATGAATACCTGAAAGAGCGTGCGGCTGACGTACGTGATATCGGTAAGCGCCTGTTGCGCAACATCCTGGGTCTGGCCATTATCGATCTGAGCGCGATTCAGGAAGAAGTTATCCTGGTTGCCGCTGACCTGACGCCGTCAGAAACCGCACAGCTGAACCTGCAGAAAGTGCTGGGCTTCATCACCGACGCGGGCGGACGCACGTCTCATACCTCCATCATGGCGCGTTCTCTGGAACTGCCAGCGATCGTAGGTACCGGTAGCGTCACCTCTCAGGTGAAAAACGGCGACTATCTGATTCTGGATGCCGTAAACAACCAGGTTTACGTCAACCCGACCAACGATGTTATTGAGCAACTGCGCGCCGTCCAGGAGCAGGTTGCGACCGAGAAAGCGGAACTCGCAAAACTGAAAGATCTGCCGGCAATCACGCTGGATGGACATCAGGTTGAAGTTTGCGCCAACATCGGTACCGTTCGCGACGTTGAAGGCGCTGAGCGTAACGGCGCGGAAGGCGTTGGTCTGTATCGTACTGAATTCCTGTTCATGGATCGCGACGCGCTGCCGACAGAAGAAGAGCAGTTTGCCGCCTATAAAGCGGTCGCTGAAGCGTGCGGCTCGCAGGCGGTTATCGTCCGTACCATGGACATTGGCGGCGACAAAGAGCTGCCGTACATGAACTTCCCGAAAGAAGAGAACCCGTTCCTGGGCTGGCGCGCCGTGCGTATCGCCATGGATCGCAAAGAGATCCTGCGTGACCAGGTTCGCGCGATTCTGCGTGCCTCCGCTTTCGGTAAATTGCGCATTATGTTCCCGATGATCATCTCTGTTGAAGAAGTTCGCGCGCTGCGCAAAGAGATTGAAATCTACAAACAGGAACTGCGTGACGAAGGTAAAGCATTTGACGAAAGCATTGAGATTGGCGTGATGGTGGAAACACCGGCTGCGGCGACAATTGCGCGTCATTTAGCCAAAGAAGTTGATTTCTTTAGTATCGGCACCAATGATTTAACGCAGTACACCCTGGCAGTTGACCGTGGTAATGATATGATTTCACACCTTTACCAGCCAATGTCACCGTCCGTACTGAACTTGATCAAGCAAGTTATTGATGCTTCTCATGCAGAAGGTAAATGGACTGGCATGTGTGGTGAGCTTGCAGGCGACGAACGTGCTACACTTCTGTTGCTGGGGATGGGTCTGGACGAATTCTCTATGAGCGCCATTTCTATCCCGCGCATTAAGAAGATTATCCGTAACACGAACTTCGAAGATGCGAAGGTGTTAGCAGAGCAGGCTCTTGCTCAACCGACAACGGACGAGTTAATGACGCTGGTTAACAAGTTCATTGAAGAAAAAACAATCTGCTAATCCACGAGATGCGGCCCAATTTACTGCTTAGGAGAAGATCATGGGTTTGTTCGATAAACTAAAATCTCTGGTTTCTGATGATAAGAAAGACACCGGAACTATTGAGATTGTTGCCCCGCTCTCTGGCGAGATCGTCAACATCGAAGACGTGCCGGATGTAGTTTTTGCTGAAAAAATCGTTGGTGATGGCATCGCTATCAAACCAACCGGTAACAAAATGGTCGCCCCTGTTGACGGTACCATCGGCAAAATCTTTGAAACCAACCATGCGTTTTCTATCGAATCCGATAGCGGCATTGAGCTGTTCGTTCACTTCGGTATCGACACCGTTGAGCTGAAAGGCGAAGGCTTCAAGCGTATTGCTGAAGAAGGTCAGCGCGTGAAAGTTGGCGATCCGGTCATCGAGTTCGATCTGCCGTTGCTGGAAGAAAAAGCCAAGTCTACCCTGACTCCGGTTGTTATCTCCAACATGGATGAAATCAAAGAACTGATCAAACTGTCCGGTAGCGTGACCGTGGGTGAAACTCCGGTCATCCGCATTAAGAAGTAATTCTTGCCGCAGTGAAGAATGGCGCCTTTGGGCGCCATTTTTTTTGCCTGTACTTGCGCCGCCATCCGGCGATGGTGCGGCGCACTGCCTGATGGCGCTACGCTTATCAGGCCTACAAGGTTGCGAACATTTCAGCGCCAATCCACGGGTTACAACTGCGACGTCACCGGGCGAAAGCACTTCTCGCGCATCAGGATCTTCATCCCATCCGGGCCACTCTCCAGCATCCTGCGTTCGGAATCGGACACTTGCAACTCGCACTGATAGCCGCCAGTGATGCCAAACATCGCTCGCGCCACGCAGATATCTTCCAGCGCGTCCAGCCCGCTCGTTTCAAAATGCCCCACGATACGTCCCTGCTGGCGAACGACCAGCCGATAACTCTTCATCGCGCCTCCCCTGCCGGCGGCAGAATTAACTCATCACAGCCACACTGCTGTGTCCAGGTCATCACCTCCAGCACGCGCTGCGCCGCATCTTTTGCCGCGGTCGTCAGTTTTTTTCCCTGCACAATACCGCTGACCAGCTCGGCGCAGAAGAGATCTCCCGTCCCTTTTAACTCCGTCGCCACCCGCGGATGGGCAAAGACCTCCACGACCTGCGCGGTAACGACGGCAACCGTTATGGTCTCCAGAGATTCGCCCGGCGCGCTGGTGATAACCACCCATTTCAGCGTATCGGAAAGCAGCGATTGCGCCGCCGCCACCACCTCTTCCAGCGTGCGGCACGGTTTACCACTCAGCATCTCCAGCTCAAATACGTTCGGCGTTAGCCCCTGCGCCTGCGGCAACAAATATGTGCGATAAGCCTGCGGAATTTCCGCCTGCACATACATTCCACTGTCGGTATCGCCAATGACGGGATCAACAAGAATACACACCTCCGGATGCGAAGCCCGGATCGCCATTAGCCACTTCGAAAGCAATACAATTTGGTCTGCGCTGCCCATGTAACCGGTGGTAATCGCTTTTAATTCACGTAGCGCATCGCGCTCATTCAACGCCGTAAGGTAGCCTGCAAACCACTCGGCGGGAATAATGCCGCCATAAAAGGTTTTATAGTGCGGCGTATTGCTGAATAGCACCGTCGGGACCGCCGTCACGCGTAGTCCCTGCGCTTTAATAGCCGGAACAGCGATACTGTTGCCTACGCTGCCGTACACGACCTGTGACTGGACGGCGACGATATCGGTCTGTAATGCCCGATGGTTGTCGTCGAAGAGCACTGACTGAATATCACTCTCTTGTCCCATAAAATTTTCCTCTCGCTGGACAGCAGGCTACCGCCTCATTATCATTGTCATATGCTAAAATTCATTTTGTCATAGGTCAATAATGATCGACGGAAAAACCGCTAACGAAATTTTTGACAGTATCCGTCAACACATTATCGCCGGCACGTTACGGGCGGAGGATTCGCTCCCGCCGGTACGGGAGCTGGCAAGCGAATTAAAGGTGAACCGCAATACCGTCGCAGCGGCGTATAAACGGCTGATAACGGCGGGACTGGCGCAAAGTTTAGGCCGCAATGGGACGGTGATTAAAGGCAGTCCGTCTCCCGTAGCGCTGGAAGGCGGCGATCCGCATACGCCTCTGCACGACCTTTCCGGCGGCAATCCCGATCCGCAGCGTCTGCCTGACCTTAGCCGTTATTTTGCTCGTCTCAGCCGCACGCCGCATCTCTACGGCGATGCGCCCGTTTCCCCTGAACTACACGCCTGGGCGGCGCGCTGGCTACGGGATGCCACCCCCGTCGCAGGCGAAATTGATATCACCAGCGGAGCTATCGACGCTATCGAAAGACTGCTTTGCGCGCATCTGCTGCCGGGCGACAGCGTCGCGGTGGAAGATCCCTGTTTTTTAAGCAGTATCAATATGCTGCGCTATGCCGGTTTTAGCGCCAGCCCGGTCAGCGTAGATAGCGAAGGAATGCAGCCTGAAAAGCTGGAGCAGGCGCTAAATCAGGGCGCGCGGGCAGTGATCTTAACGCCGCGCGCACACAACCCTACCGGCTGTAGCCTGAGCGCTCGCCGCGCCGCTGCGCTGCAAAATATGCTGGCGCGTTACCCTCAGGTACTGGTCATTATCGACGATCACTTCGCCCTGCTTTCTTCGTCGCCCTGGCAGCCGGTTATTGCGCAGACAACGCCACACTGGGCGGTGATACGCTCCGTTTCCAAAGCCCTCGGCCCCGATTTACGTCTTGCTATTGTCGCCAGCGACAGCGCGACCTCGGCAAAACTTCGGCTGCGGCTAAATGCCGGTAGTCAGTGGGTCAGCCATCTGTTACAGGATCTGGTCTACGCCTGCCTGACCGACCCTGAGTATCAGCACAGGCTGACGCAAACGCGGCTGTTTTACGCCGCCCGGCAACAAAAACTGGCCCGCGCCCTACAGCAATATGGCATCGCCATTTCTCCCGGCGACGGCGTGAATGCCTGGCTCCCACTGGACACCCATAGCCAGGCTACCGCGTTTACGTTGGCAAAATCCGGCTGGCTGGTACGTGAGGGAGAAGCCTTTGGCGTAAGCGCGCCGTCTCACGGTCTACGTATCACGCTGTCGACATTAAATGATGGCGAGATCAACACGCTGGCGGCTGATATCCATCAGGCGCTAAATCGCTAACAGGAGAAAATAACGTGCGAGTTCATTTTGTTGTCCATGAGTCGTTTGAATCCGCTGGCGCTTATCTGAAATGGGCTGAAGATCGCGGTTATACCATTTCATGGTCGCGCGTCTATGCCGGAGAAGCGCTACCGCCCAATGCCGATGAGTTCGATATGCTCGTGGTATTTGGCGGTCCGCAGTCGCCGCGCACCACCCGCGAAGAGTGCCCATACTTTGACTCTCGCGCCGAACAGCACTTAATTAATCAGGCGATTACGGCCCGGCGAATGGTTATCGGCATTTGTCTTGGTTCGCAGCTCATTGGCGAGGCGCTGGGCGCCGCTGTGTGCCAAAGTCCGGAAAAAGAGATTGGTCACTACCTTATTACGCTCACTGAAGCCGGTCTGCGGCATCCGCTTATCGCCCACTTTGGCTCCCCGTTAACCGTCGGCCACTGGCACAACGATATGCCAGGACTCACCGATCAGGCGACCGTGCTGGCCAAAAGCGAAGGCTGTCCACGTCAGATAGTGCAGTACGGCAATTTTGTCTACGGCTTCCAGTGTCATATGGAATTTACCGCTGAGGCGGTTGAAGGATTAATCCAACATTCGCAGCAGGAGCTGGCCGACGCGCAAGGGAAGCGTTTTATCCGCTCGGTCGCCGAGATGCGCGCATGGAATTACCAGCAGATGAATGAAAAGCTGTGGCGTTTTCTGGATGAACTCACGCTGGCGCACTCACAGAAATAACCCCACCAGGAGTGCAACTTATTACCCGGCTAACGGTCTGAGGTGCAGTGATTATCGCATGAAAAAGGATTTTACCATGAAGAAAATTGTCTGCGCCGTCGTTGCGCTCCTGCTGACCCTCCCCGCCTGGGCGAAGCTAAACGCCCATGAAGAAGCGCGCATTAACGCCATGCTTAATGCGCTGGCGCAGAAAAAGGATCTGACCTTCGTTCGTAACGGTGATGCGCATAACTGCGAGGAAGCCGTATCGCACCTGCGCTTAAAACTGGGTAACACACGCAATCGTATCGACACCGCCGAACAGTTTATCGATAAAGTCGCGTCGTCGTCGTCCATCACCGGAAAGCCCTATATCGTTAAAATTCCCGGTAAAAGCGATGAAAACGCGCAGCCTTATTTACATGCGCTTATTGCGGAAACGGATAAGAATGTTGAGTAAGAAAAAATCATAATGCCAGGCGTGTTACTGTGGTTTTTTAAAGGCGTTATCGCGCTTCTGTTAGCGTTTGCTGTAGGGTTAATCGTTTACTATTATCTGGAAATTCGTCCCATAGCCCAGACCGCATTACAGAGCGCCTCTTTCTGGTTGTCCGAATCGCCGCAGACGCGTTTTTTGCGCCGCGCTGCGGCCAAAATACATCCCAAATCTTATACTGCCAGATTGCTCTATACCCAAGCTGGCGTGGATGGGCATTTCAGGACCGCGATCTGGGTGTTCTGGTTGGACAGCCTGTACCGCGACGACGAGCTGTATGCCATGATGCTGGCGCAAGCGTATTATGGCCGGGATTCGCAGGGTAACGCGGTTTACGGTACGAAAAATGCGGCGTTAACGTTATTTCACGTACCAGTGACAGAGATGACCTGCCAGCAACAAGTACAACTGATTTATATGTTTAAAGCGCCGTCACTTTACCGGCCTGGTTCAGCCAGGCTGGTAGAAAGCAGCAAGCATTACATGACGCTTTGCCAGGAACAAATACAACAATAAGAACAACAGACGAGCTTTTATTATAAAAGGCGGCGGTAATGCGCTGGCGCACATAGAAAATCGGCAGGATATTCCCGCTTGTCAAAGGCGCCGTTGCCTGTGTATATCCCAACCAGCTAAACCTGTTAGTTTAAATCCCTGCCTCCTGGCTGAAATGCTCTTCACCAAACACGCCGGTAGACAAGTAACGGTCGCCGCGATCGCAGATGATCGCCACCACTATCGCGCCGGGCGTGGCTCGTGCGACGCGTAACGCGCCCGCTACCGCGCCGCCGGAACTCACGCCGCAGAAAATGCCTTCACGAACTGCCAGTTCACGCATGGTGTTTTCGGCATCATTCTGATGAATATCCAGCACCTGATCCACCAGGCTGGCGTTGAAAATGCCCGGCATATATTCCGCTGGCCAGCGGCGAATGCCCGGAATACTGCTGCCCTCTTCCGGCTGTAGGCCAACGATGGTGACCGGTTTTTCCTGCTCGCGCAGAAAACGCGACACGCCGGTAATGGTGCCGGTCGTGCCCATGCAGGAGACAAAATGGGTGATGCGACCTGACGTTTGCCGCCAGATTTCCGGGCCGGTGGTCGTGTAGTGGGCGTAGGGATTATCAGGATTATTAAACTGATCGAGCAGTTTGCCCTCGCCTCGTTCAGACATAGCGAGCGCTAAATCGCGCGCCCCTTCCATTCCCTGCTCTTTAGTGACCAGAATCAGTTCCGCGCCATAGGCCCGCATTGCCGCCCGACGCTCCTGACTCATGTTGTCTGGCATCAACAGCTTCATGCGATAACCTTTCAGCGCGGCGATCATCGCCAGCGCAATGCCAGTGTTGCCGCTGGTCGCTTCAATCAGGACATCGCCCGGTTTAATTTCCCCGCGCTTTTCCGCCTCGACAATCATCGATAGCGCCGCGCGATCTTTCACCGATCCTGCCGGATTATTGCCTTCCAGCTTGACCCAGATTTCACTGCCGTTATCCGGCCCCAGACGTTGTAATTTGACCAGCGGCGTATTGCCGATGGTTTGTTCTAATGTATTCACGTTTTCAGCTCGTAAAAAAGCCCGGTATGCGTAGCGCCACCGGGCGATAACTATACAAATTAACCTATCAGGCCGATTGCGCCAGAGCAAGTTCCTCTTCACGCGTTTCAATACGCTGGTCGCCGTTATACAGACGCGCTTTTTGCAGTCCAACAAACAAACGCTCGCCGCGAACCGGAACATCCTCACCCGCCATCACCACCGTCAGCGGATCGTGATACCACCCCAGCGGCTGTACCACTAACTGTGTATAGTGACCTTTCGGGCTGGCCTCAATGACCTGTACTGGTAGCGGAGAATCCAGGCTGGTGCGGCGGCTAATATCCACCTCCCACGGACGCAGGAACAGATCGACCGGCCCCTGGTACGCGGGCGTATAACCCAACGGCCAGCGATGCGCGCCAACGTGAAACTGCCCGCCGCGGACGGTGCCTGTCAGGCGGTTCACCTCGCCCATAAACTCCAGTACGAAGCGGGTTGCCGGTTCACGCCACACCCGATCCGGCGCATCAGCCTGTTCGATATTGCCCTGACTCATCACCACCACCCGATCCGCCACTTCCGTCGCTTCTTCCTGATCGTGGGTGACAAAGACGCTGGTGAATTTCAGTTCTTCATGTAGCTGGCGCAACCAGCGACGTAACTCTTTACGTACCTGGGCATCCAGCGCGCCAAAGGGTTCATCCAGCAGTAGAATTTGCGGTTCTACGGCAAGCGCGCGCGCCAGCGCCACACGCTGTTTTTGTCCGCCGGAAAGCTGGGCGGGGAAGCGATCCGCGAGGTGCGCCAGTTGCACCATCTCCAGTAATTGCATCACTTTCGTTTTAATCGCCGCCGCAGTTGAACGGTCGCGTCGCGGCAGCACCGTCAGGCCAAAAGCAATGTTGTCAAACACCGTCATATGGCGAAACAGCGCATAGTGCTGAAACACAAAACCGACTTTACGCTCACGCGCGTGCAGGCGGCTAACGTCCGTACCGTGGAAACGAATATGGCCGCTGGACTGATGCTCCAGCCCGGCAATAATGCGCAGCAGCGTCGTTTTGCCGGAACCTGACGGCCCCAACAAGGCAACCATCTGGCCGGAAGGAATATCCAGCGAGATATCATTTAGTACCTGAGTACGACCAAACGATTTCTTAATTCTGGCGATCTCAATGCTCATGATTTTCCTCCTGTTGCGCGCGTTTTTCCTGATTCTCCAGACGCCATTGCAACATGCTCTTCAAAAACAGGGTAATAATCGCCATTAGCGTCAACAATGCGGCGGCGGTAAAGGAGCCGACGGTGTTGTAGTCCTGCTCCAGTAATTCAATCTGTAACGGTAGCGATAACGTTTCGCCGCGAATCGAGCCGGACACCACCGACACCGCGCCAAACTCGCCAATCGCGCGGGCGTTGGTTAACACCACGCCGTAGAGTAGCGCCCAGCGAATATTCGGCAATGTCACGCGGCGAAACATTTGCCAGCCGGATGCGCCCAGTAAAATCGCCGCCTCATCTTCCTGACTGCCCTGGCTGAGCATCACTGGCACCAGTTCGCGCACCACAAACGGACAGGTGACAAAAATAGTGACCAGTACCATCCCCGGCCAGGAGAACATCATTTGCAAATTATGCTCATCCAGCCAGCCGCCCAACGGGCCGTTGGAGCCATAAAACAACAGATAGACCAGACCGGCCACCACCGGCGAGACGGCAAAGGGAATATCCAGCAGGGTCAGCAGTAGCTGACGTCCGGGAAAGTTAAAGCGCGTCACCAGCCACGCCAGCAGAATGCCGAACACCAGATTCACCGGCACTGCGATCAAGGCAATCAACACCGTCAGCCAGATGGCGTGCAGCATGTCCGGATCGGCCAGATTTTGCAGTACCGGCATTAACCCTTTGCTGAACGCCTGCACGAAGATGTAAATCATCGGCACCAGCAGGATAAACGCCGAAACCAGCATCCCGACGCCAATCAAAAACCATTTTCCCCAGTTAATGCGGGGGACGTCGTATCGCTTCAATTGAGTCACTTCCGCCATTAATGACCTACCACACGTCGACCAAAGCGACTTTGCAAGGTATTGATAGAGAACAGCAGCAGCAAGGATGCCGCAAGGATCACCGAGGCAATGGCGCTGGCGGCCGGGTAATCAAACTCCTGCAAGCGCACAAAAATCATCAGCGAGGTCACTTCTGTTTTCCAGGCGATATTTCCGGCGATAAAAATCACCGCGCCAAACTCGCCCAGACTACGGGTAAAAGAGAGCGCCACGCCGGCAATCAGCGCAGGCGACAGCTCAGGCAGCACGACTTTGCGAAAACTTTGCAGGCGGGTGGCCCCCAGCGTTTGTGCCGCTTCTTCATATTCCGGCCCCAGCTCTTCCAGTACCGGCTGGACGGTGCGCACCACAAATGGAATACTGGTAAAGGCCATCGCCACCGCAATACCGAGCCAGGTATAGGTCACTTTGATATCAAACTGCGCGAGAAACTGACCGTAGAAACCGTTCACTGAGAACAGCGAGGCCAGCGTCAGACCCGCCACCGCTGTCGGCAGCGCAAATGGCAGATCCATCAGCGCATCCAGCAACGTGCGCCCAGGAAAACGGTAGCGGGTTAAAATCCACGCCATCAGCAGGCCAAACACGCCGTTAAAAATCGACGCCACAAATGCCGCCAGCAGCGTCACTTTATAAGCAGCCACCACCTGAGGGTTGGTCACGACATCCCAGTATTGCGACCAGCTCATCTGTGAGAGCTGCATCACCAGCGCGCTCAACGGCAACAGCAGGATCAGGCAGACAAACAGCAAACTGGTGCCGAGGCTTAACGTAAAGCCGGGCAGCACGCGTCGGGAAGAAACGGCAAGCATTACTTACGCCCCGCCGCCAACAGTTTGTCCAGCTCGCCGCCGCTGGCAAAGTGCGTTTTCATCACCTCAGGCCACGTGCCAAACTTGTCTTCCACGCGGAACAGTTCGGTCTGCGGGAATTTATCTGCTTGCTTGCCCATGATTTCCGGGTTACTCACGCGGTAGTAGTAATGGGTAATGATGGTCTGCGCCTGCGGGCTATACAGCCAGTTCAGGTAAGCTTTGGCGGCTTTTTCTGTGCCGTTGGCCTGCACGTTTTTATCCACCCAGGCGACCGGGAATTCAGCAAGAATGTTCGTTTTCGGGATCACCACTTCAAATCCCTGGGCTTCATATTGTTTGCGGATGTTGTTCACTTCCGATTCAAAACTAATCAGCACATCGCCCAGACCACGCTCGGCAAAGGTAGTCGTAGCGCCGCGGCCGCCGGTATCAAACACTTCGACGTTTTTCAGGAACTGGGTCATAAACTGTTCGGTTTTGGCTTTATCGCTGCCGTCCGCGTTATCCGCCGCGCCCCATGCCGCCAGATACGTGTAACGGGCGTTGCCGGAGGTTTTCGGGTTAGGGAAAATCAGCTTCACGTCGGAACGTACAAGATCGCTCCAGTCGTGAATATTTTTGGGGTTCCCCTTGCGCACCAAGAAGCCCATCGTGGAATAGAATGGCGAACTGTTGTTCGGCAGACGGCTTTGCCAGTCGGCAGGGATCAGTTTGCCTTTATCATGGAGAATCTGTACGTCGGTCACCTGATTGTAGGTCACGACGTCTGCCTTCAGTCCCTGCAAAATCGCCAGCGCCTGTTTTGATGACCCGGCATGAGACTGCTTAATCGTCAGCTTATCGCCGCCGTTATCCTTCGCCCATTGTTGCTCAAACGGCGGGTTAAGGGCGGCAAACAGCTCGCGGGAGACATCGTATGAGCTGTTCAGCAGCTCCGTTGCCTGCGCCTGCCCTGCCAGTAATAGCATTGCTGCCAGCGTCAGGGGTCTCTTTTTCAGTAAGTTAACGGCCATTGCGCACCCTTATAAATTTAATGACTTTCTTATGGTCATCATATTTATAACCAGCGCTAAAGGAGTAACGGTTTTATATACCGTTTGATGATTTGAAAGTTGAAAAGGGAATAAGAGAATCCCTCCCCACGCGGCGCGGGGAGGAGACCGGCATCAATCAGACGCCTACGCTTACGCTTACGCTTACGCTTTCAGGCAGGGTACTGCCGCCATCAATGACGTTTTGCGTTCCGGTAAGATAGCTGGACTCATCGGAAGCCAGAAATGCCGCCAGTTCCCCTACTTCCAGCGGATCGGCAAGGCGGCGTAGCGGAATGGCTTTTGCCATTTCCGTTAATACCGATTCCGGATCGTCAGGATTAGACTGACGGGCAATGCTTTCCGCCATCGGCGTTCTTACATAACCGGGGCAAATGGCATTCACGCGAATACCGGACTGCGCATACTCTACCGCCAGCGATTTGGTTAAACCGACAATGGCGGCTTTTGACAGCGCATAGGCCGTTTCACCCGGGTCCGCCACCATATCTCCCGTGACGGAAGACATCATCACAATGCGGCCATCTTTACGTTTGATCATCTCCGGCAGGACGGCTTTGGTGACGTTCCAGACACCTTTAATATTAATATCAATGTGGAAATCGCGATCTTCTTCACTCATATCGAGGAAGTTGCCCAGACGGCACACGCCAGCGTTATTCACCAAAATATCAATTCTACCTTCAGTCTCTTTGGCGCGCGCAACCGCCGCCTGCACCGAAGCAAAATCTCTGACGTCGGCTTTAACGACAGTACAACGATGTCCGCGCCCGCCCAGCTCATCCGCCAGCTTTTCAATCTCATCGGAGATATCCAGCAAGATTAAGTTCGCGCCGTGGCGTGCGAATACGCGAGCGATCCCTTCGCCAATGCCCTGCGATGCGCCCGTAATCAATGCTGTCTTGCCCGTGAGTTTACCCATTTTCAATGTCTCCTTTTGAATATGGAGTCTTACACTCCATTAACACTGAAAATACAGTAATAACAAATAAGTGCTGAGGAATAGCTCACTAATTCAGGTAAATATTAGGTAAAAAAATCCCCGCGGAGGCGGGGATGGGTATTTTTATGCTGTTCTGCCTGATGGCGCTGCGCTGATCAGTCCTACCAATCGTAGGTCGAATAAAGCGTTTGCGCTGCCATCCGACAGGGTTTTACCTTATAGCGCTAACAGGCGATCCAGCGACGGCGCAAAATAGTAGCCGCCAGTCACCGGCTTGGTGAAGCGCAGCATTGCGTCGCGTTTACCGTCGGTATCGCCGAACATACTCAGAAGCTGCTGTTCGATATTGTGCAGACGTGCGCAGTAAGCGCAGAAATAGAGACCATGAGTACCGCTGGCGGTGCCGTATGGCAGGCTCTGGCGCACAATCTTCAGTCCTTTGCCATCTTCTTTCAGATCGACGCGGCTCAGGTGAGACGTTGCCGGACGCGCATCGCCGTCAATCTCTTCATTGGCTTCTTTGGTACGCCCGATCATCATCTCCTGATCGTGAATACTCATCCGGTTAAGTTGCTTGAGATTGTGTTCCCAACGCTGCACGAACACATAACTGCCGCCGGCATCCACGCCATCTTTGATCACCGCCACTTCACGGCGCGTCTCTTCGCCCGCCGGGTTCTCTGTCCCGTCGACAAAGCCGCTCAGATCGCGTTCTTCCACCCAACGGAAGCCGTGAACTTCTTCTTTCACGTCGATACAGTCGCCGAAGGCTTCCATCGCCGCCTGGGCAACAGAAAAATTCACATCGTGGCGCAGGGAAAGGATATGGATCAGCACGTCATACTGCGTGGCCGGCGCCAGCCCTTTACCATAAGGAATAAAATCTTTCAGTTCTTCCGCCCCGACGCCGCCGCTCAGGGCGCGCCAGGTATTGTTGCCAAACGCCACAACGGCCCCAAGATGGGCGTCCGGAAATTTGACTTCGAAGGTCGCCAGTTTATCGGCAAATGTTCTGCTGGCCGCGCGCAGGGCGTCCAGGTCGCCTTTTACATTGGCTTCAATCCAAATTGCCGCACGGCAATGTTCCGGCAAAATGCCACTTTGAACCTGAGACATGATTCCTCCTGAAAATGAGAATGCCACGCAGTCGTGGCATTAATGGAGGCTATTTTACCTTGTTTTTAAGCGAAGCGGTTTGTTCAGGCGCAAATTAACGACGCCAGATAATTTTGCGCACGTCCCAGTTTTTTAAGACGTCATCAGGAGGCATTAAGCCTTCCGGTCCGCTCCACTCGCCGGAGAAAACATAGCTAATATGCTGACTTCCCTCGGCTTTACATTCGACGCTGGTATGGCTATCGCTGGAAACCGGCTCGCAGTGACCAAACGCTTTGCTGTAAAGGTCGCTAAACGGCGTACCGATTTTGCCCCCCGCGGCGGTTGGGATATCGCTGTCCAGCACATCAATACGGCTCACGGTTCCCTGCTCGCCGTTGATCACCATCGCGACGCTGTCGCCCTTCATCGCTTCGAAAAAGCGCACCACGTTGCCGTTATCGGTTTTCATACCGCTACGCAGGCGATAATCGCCATCTAATGACTCTGCAATAGCCGGCTCTTCCAGCGGCGTGGCGGCGGTCAGCGCTCCCACGCCTTGCTCAGTGACTTCTGTCGAGGAACCAAACCAGTTCCATGGATTTGCGGCAGACCAGTTGACCGAGGAGAGCGTCGAACAACCAGTCAGCGCCAGCGGCAGTGCGAGTAAAGTCAAACGCAGCGATTTCATCTCACTTCCTTTCTTTTATTAATTAACGTTGGTTGGAGTACGGGTTCGCCAAAAAGTGCCGTTATTCTTTCTCAAGGGAAAAACAGGCACGCAAACGTTGATTGGTTAACAGCCAGATCAGCGCGACGATGTCCGCCAGCAGCAGCGCCAGCCCGACGCCGTTGACCGGGTCGCCACCCAGCCACATCACCGGCAGCCAGCACAACGACACCAGTTGAGCAAGAATCAGGAGTCCGCGCAGCCAGCGCCACACACCAGGAAACGCTTCACGCCGCCCGCTGAGCAAAAACGCCACTACCGCCGGAACGCCGGGCAACAGCCCCAGCCAAAAATTGTCATGGTCGGGATAAAAAAAGTTTAACAAAGTATTACCCTGTCCACGGGATGAACCGGCAATGACAAAGAGTACCCAGGCGCGCGCCTGAAGTAGCAGTACGCACCAGAACAGAAACGGCAGGCGTAAACGTCCGTGTACATCATAATCGGCTGGATGAAACTCAGTACTCTTCATCTTCAATCAGGCGTTTACCCAAACTTAGGGCGTCAGAATGCTCATACCCCAGACGTTCATACATGCCCAGCACAACGTCGTTATCATCGCGCACCATAATTTGGATTTTCGGACACCCGCGGGCGATGAGTTTTTTTTCCAGCCGGTTAAGCAACGCATTCGCAATGCCGCGCCCGCGGAACTCCGGGTGAACGCCCAGGTAATACGCCGAGCCGCGATGCCCGTCATAACCGCCCATTACCGTACCGACGACTTCGCCGCTAACTTCCGCAACGAGGAACAAGCTGACATCGTGATTCACCTTGCGTTCAATATCCATTTCAGGATCGTTCCATGGACGCAGCAGGTCGCAACGCTCCCAGAGGGTAATCACCTCTTCGAAATCTTCCTGGCGAAAAACGCGTATTTCCATGGTATTCGTTGCCTTTTCGGGTGGAAAAACCAAGATTATGGCGCAAACATCTGATTCAGCCAATATCTGACGCGATGTAGCGGAAAAAATGGCATAATGGCGATGTGTCACGTATTGAAATGAAAAGTAAAACAATTCTCATCACCAACCGTCGTAACGGATTACGCGATACGATATAACATCTTGAACTTAATTTTCACAACTCAGGCCGTATGAGCACTTTTAAACTCCTAAAAACTCTCACATCGCGCCGCCAGGTACTCAAAACAGGTCTGGCGGCCCTGACGCTGTCAGGTATGTCGCACGCAATAGCCAAAGAAGAAACGCTAAAAACCAGTAATGGTCACAGCAAACCCAAAACCAAAAAAACCGGCAGTAAACGGTTGGTGATGCTCGACCCCGGACACGGCGGCATCGATACCGGCGCGATTGGCCGCAACGGTTCTCAGGAAAAACACGTCGTACTGGCAATTGCCAAAAACGTACGCGCTATTTTGCGAAATCACGGAATCGATGCGCGTTTAACCCGGACAGGGGATACCTTTATTCCGCTGTACGATCGGGTGGAAATCGCCCATAAGCACGGCGCGGATCTGTTTATGTCCATTCATGCCGATGGTTTTACCAACCCGAAAGCGGCGGGCGCTTCCGTTTTTGCGCTTTCCAACCGCGGGGCCAGTAGCGCCATGGCGAAGTATCTCTCCGAGCGTGAAAACCGCGCGGACGAAGTGGCGGGTAAAAAAGCCACTGACCGGGATCATCTATTACAACAAGTTTTGTTTGATCTGGTGCAAACCGATACGATTAAAAACAGTCTGACGCTGGGTTCGCATATTCTCAAGAAAATCAAACCCATACATAAATTACACAGCCGCACTACCGAACAAGCGGCTTTCGTGGTGCTAAAATCACCGTCAATTCCGTCGGTACTGGTCGAAACCTCGTTTATTACCAATCCGGAAGAAGAACGCCTGCTGGGCACGACGGCGTTTCGCCAGAAAATCGCTACGGCGATCGCCAACGGCATCATCAGTTATTTTCACTGGTTTGATAATCAGAAAGCACACACGAAGAAACGGTAATCATGAAACCCGATGCACATCACGTAAAACAGTTTCTGCTACGCCTGCAGGATGATATTTGCCAAACGTTATCCGCTGTGGATGGCGCAAACTTTGTCGAAGATAGCTGGCGACGCGAAGCGGGCGGCGGCGGACGCAGCCGGGTATTACGCAACGGCGGGATTTTCGAACAGGCGGGCGTTAATTTCTCTCACGTTCACGGCGATGCAATGCCCGCGTCCGCCACCGCGCATCGGCCAGAACTCGCCGGGCGTAGCTTTGAAGCGATGGGCGTATCGCTGGTGGTGCATCCGCACAATCCGTATATTCCCACCAGCCATGCTAACGTGCGCTTTTTTATTGCCGAAAAACCGGGCGCCGATCCGGTATGGTGGTTTGGCGGCGGGTTCGATTTAACGCCCTACTACGGCTTTGAAGAGGATGCCGTTCACTGGCACCGCACCGCCCGCGACCTGTGCCAGCCGTTTGGTGACGATGTGTATCCGCGCTATAAAAAGTGGTGCGACGACTACTTTTTCCTCAAGCATCGTAACGAGCAGCGCGGTATCGGCGGCCTGTTTTTTGACGATTTGAATACGCCGGATTTCGACTACTGCTTCGCCTTTATGCAGGCGGTCGGCAACGGCTACACCGAGGCGTATTTACCGATTGTCGAACGACGCAAAGCGATGGTCTGGGGAGAGCGGGAGCGTAATTTTCAACTTTATCGCCGCGGACGCTACGTGGAGTTCAATCTGGTGTGGGACAGAGGCACCCTGTTTGGTCTGCAAACCGGCGGGCGCACTGAATCTATCCTGATGTCGATGCCGCCGCTGGTGCGCTGGGAGTACGACTGGCAGCCAGAAGCGGGTAGCCCGGAAGCGGCGCTGAGCGAGTTTATTCAGGTACGCGACTGGATTTAACTTATTTATAAAGTAAAACAATGCAAACAAATACACGGAAAGTAGTAACCAGTGACGCCAAATGGCATCCCCATCTGGGTATAAGTTTTATTGGCTGCCTGCTTGCCATTACACTAGAAATATATTTTGAAGAAAGAATATTCATCCCTCATAGCGGAGGGGTGAGCTTCGGTCTGATCGTGCTTCTGGTTATCAATATGGTGACCATCCCTGTGGTCATGGCCCTGATAGCATTACTCTGCTTTATTATTCATATTCCGCGTAAAAGCGTTAACTGTATCTTGCTATGCCTACTGTCATGTATTTTGACGATAGCCGGTTTGTTTATCGCCTATCCGGTTGGCCGTTGAATAAAAGCAGGCTCGTAGAAATAAACGAGTTCATTGTAGATAAAGAATTCGGATAACCGCCCGCTGCCGTTATCATTAGTAAAACAGTACAGTAAGCACTCGTAGAATTTGCAGTGGAGCACTACCGCATGGACGAGCGTATTCCTTGTAAAAACCCGCAATGCTCACACTTCATCCTGCCAGCAACGGCTGCCCGCACGGAGGGCTATTGTATGCCCTGCGTCCAGGCGCGTTATCGGCAAGAGCAGGAAGAATATATCCGGAAAAACAGAAAAACGATCGACGCGTTCAGTGGCATTACCAACCCTGTTGAAATGCTTAAACTCGTTCATGAACCCCGGGAACACGATCCGTTAATCGAGTGGATTCCCTGCCCCATTCCGACCGATGAGCTTTACAAAAAGCTCTCCGATGATGAAAGCCGCGACATGGTCGATTATGCAGAAGAATTATTTGATTCCGGATGGCAGGAGGAAGCTCAGGAAATTGCGCTGTGCCTGGCGGCATTTACCCGGGCCAATCTGGATAATTTCCTGCGCCAGGTAATAAATGAAGAAGAACTGGAGCTCTCTTCACCCCTACCTTTTCACCGTGCGCCGCCTGACGTACGCGACGCGCTTTTGCAGAAGGTGGAAACCGATGACGAAAACCGTGACGGCATTCTTTGCGCCCTGGCCTGGATTGGCGATGAGGTTGTCGTTGAGCATTTTAACCGCTGGCGCCAGGAACCACCTGCGTGGAGTGCTTCACTTCATATCCTCCCTCATCGCTATGCTCACCAGGCGGGATGGGAGCTCACTGAAAATGGCCGCAGGCGCGATCTTTACTTTACGCAATGTACCCATCTGGTAAAACAGGCACCTGAACAGCCTGCCGTTTTTCGCGCCGTCGCAGAATATGGTGAAAACTGCCCACACTGTTCCCTGCCGCTAATCAATCTGTTTGAGGTTGCGCCGAGCGCCGTCGGCCTCAGCACGCAGGGTTGGCCCGGTCAAATTCGTATTCTGACCTGTCAGTGTTGTACGGCATATAACACCGTTTTCGCCACCGTCGATCCACAAGGCCAGCCGCGATGGTGCGAAAAAAATGCGCTCTCGACGCTGGCGGTGGAGAATTCCTCTGACTGGATAACGCTACCGCTTGATGTTCTGCACCCCGGGGAATCCCGTTTGCCGCTATTCGCTGCTGAAATATTTTTACCCACCACCTTCTCACAGCTCGGCGGCCATCCCGCATGGGTTCAGGATGCAGACTATCCCACGTGCCCAACGTGCGCGCAAACGATGATGTTTCTTGCGCAGCTAAGCTATGAAGATATCGAGGAAGAGGAATATGCGGAAGGAATGCTTTATGGGTTTATCTGCCCCTCCTGCCAAACAACGGCAACGTCTTATCAGCAAACATAAACGCTCATCCTCATGATCTAATGACAAAACTGTTTTGCACGTTGTGCGCGCGGTTCCCCGGAGGCGGCGCTGACGCGCCTTGTCCGGGCTACCAACCACAGACGGCAGCGAATCCGTAGGCCCGGTAAGGCGCCAGCCGCCACCGGGCAATTCCCGACACGCGCACGTTATCAGCAACCGGAGAGCCTACCCATCAATATCAAGCCCATTGCCGCATCCGTTGATGCAGCGTCAACGACGGTTTTTCGGCAAATAATTGCTGATAATCGGTGGCAAATTGCCCCAGATGCCAGAATCCCCACTGCATCGCGGCATCTTTGACCGTGGCGCTCTGCGACCACGGGCTAATCAGTTCCCGGCGTACTGCGTTTAAGCGAATACGTTTCAGCCACGCATTGGGGCCAATGCCCAAAATGGCGTGAAACGCATTTTGCAGCGTGCGACGGCTTACGTGTAGCTGGTTACATAAGTCGAGCACCGTCAGCGGCTCCGACATATTTTCCAGCACATATTCCCGCGCCCGCGACAGTAGCCTACGATATCCCTGATGGCTGATGCTCTCAGCGCTATGAATCGGCTTCGCCTCTTCCAGCATCGTGCCCATCGCCAGCAACAAATTATCACTCAAGACCTTACGCACCGCAGGTTGATGCAGGGTTTCAGGACTCTCGCTGAAGGTGGCCAGCGCCTGCTGCACAAAACCCCACAGCGCCGCTTTATGCTGCTCTTTTACCTCCAGAGCTAACTGGTTACGTAGCATATGCAGCACCCTTTCCGGGTTATGCAAAAACGTGGCCTGACGGGAAATAACATCTTCCGAGATAACGACGCCCAGAATGGTGTAATCATCCGGCGTACTCAGTTCAAACTCGGTGCCTCCCGGTCGGGTGGCAATCTCGGCGCTGCCGAGCCCCTGCGCGCCGATAAATCCCTGTTCGCCGCGCGTCGCCGGAATACCAAACCAGAAAGAGTTTGGCCAAACCAGACACGACTGACGCAGCGCCAGGCCGGTGTATTCACGGAACACCTGAATCTCATCAAGCAGGATTTCCGTGAACTCGCCATGAAATTTACCCGGGTGTAACTGATCGTAGATCTGCTGCCAGGCGGTGATAGTCAGAGCATGTTCATAGACATCCGTCGTCCGTCGCTGATGAACATTGTCCACCTCGACTCTGGGCGTAAGTTTAACGTCTTCGGGTAACGCTTCATGATAAAGATGGTGCAAATTCGCTGTACGGGTCTTTTTCATGATCTTCTATGCCGGACGCCCGCCAGGACGCCCGGCCCTCCGACAGATTAATTTTTGATGCGATAGCGACTACTGCGTTTACGCAACGCTCCGTCAGAAAAGAGTTGTTCCAGCACGTTTCTGGCCTGCTCCAGCGGCCAGCCAAAATGCGCGGCCACCTCTCCCGCCGTCATTCCCTGGCGTACTGATGCCAGCAGCGCCAGTAACGCTTCGGCGAACTCAGGCGTTGCGGGTACCTGGGGCGCTTTCTCAGTCGGCGTTGTCGCACGCGCAAACCCGCCAATCAGCCACTGGGTGTCCTCTTCCGGGCGACCAATTTCTTTGCGGCTAATCACACGGCCTGTGCGCTGCGCGGCGGCGCTTCCGGCATCCAACGCCGCACGACACGCCGCCAGATCGCCCTCCACCACCAGAGTGAGCCTGCCAGGGTCGAGCACTTGATGACTGAGCAAACGCACGTTGGCCGCTTTCAGCATGGCATCCGCCGCATCGACGGCGGCGACCATTCCGTCCACTTCCAGTAATCCCAGGGCATTGATCATTGGCAACCTCCGTTACGCACGCTGGACAGGGTTACGAGCGATATCCAGCACGGCGTCGGTAAAGGCGTTGCAGGCGGCTTTACACGCGGCCTGGCTTCCCGTTAAGAACGCGGCCGAATAGTTGGTTTCCGACGGCGGCGGCACGTAAGTCACCAGTTGAACGTCAGCGGATTTCATCGCCGCGTCAATGCCGAATGTCGCTTCCAGCGGCGGCGCCACCAGGTAGGCCATTGGATCGCCCAGCGCGATACCTGCGGTAGACGAGAGGTACGAGCCGGTACGCGAAACCACATGCGCCAGGAACGCGGTATTTTCCGCATCGTTCGCCCACTGGAACGCCGCGCCGTTTTCAATACTGGCGACCATCGCATCCAGACCGGCGCGCACTTCCGCCGGGTTCGGGCCGCCCAGCATAATCAACACCTCACCGGCGGTAGGCGATGGCCCGTGAGCCGCCCCGGCATAGAGGGAGCGGCCATAGACCACTTCCACCATCGCCTGTTTTGTCGCTTCATCAGCGGCAATATAGGTCACATCATCAGAATCTGCCGTGATGAGTCCGAGGCTACGTATATGTGGCGGTAATTTAAGTTCCCGCGCAAAGCCGTCATTCACGGAGGCAATCACGCGCATGGCAGTCACTGAAGGTCGAATCAAATCTAATGCAGGCATGATGTCTCCTTAACGGGTCATGTTGATGCCGGACGCTTTCTGCTCCAGCATCCGTTTGGCCAAATCCACAATCACGGCGGCAGCTTCTACTGGCGGCGTCCCCCCCTGATGAATGTTTGAAATACAGGTTCTGTCGGCCTCGACGGTGGTCGCCACGCGCGGGGAATAGACGGCGTAGCAGGAGAGGCTTTCCGACTGCCCCAGCCCCGGACGTTCGCCCACCAGCAGGATGACGACCTTCGCGCCGAGAATTTCGCCAATCTGATCTTCAATCTTCACGCGGCCATAGCGCACAAAGAACGGCGTGCCGACGTTCAGCCCGGCCTGCTTCAGACCGGCAAGCAGCGGCGGCAGGATCTCTTCATAGTTGGCGGTGATCGCATCCGTAGAGAGGCCATCGGAGACCACTACCTGCACATCCGGGTTCATCACGCACTGCGACTTCAGCGCGTCAATGGCTTCCGGGCTCAGGCGACGCCCCATATCCGGGCGCGTCAGGTACAGGTTTTTGTCGCTGATCTCCGAACGCACTTCCAGCAGCCCTTGCGCTTTTACCCACTCTTCCGGCACTTCTTTGAGCACGGTATCTTTCGAACGGGAGTGATCCGCCAGGAAGCGCAACAGCGCCTGGGTGCGCGGACGCGGCCCGGCACGCCCCGTACAGACGCGTGCCGCAGTACTGCGACGCAGTTCGGTCAGCACGTCCGCACGATGCGGATTCTCGACGCCAATCCAGGCTTTTGCCTCTGCGGAACCTAAATCCAGCGCGCAGCTTTCGGTCACCGTCGGCGCGGCGCACTGCGGCTTTGCGCCTTCCTGCGTTGACGGCGCGACGGGCTGCGGTACGTCCTGTCCCATTGACGCCATCACGCTACGTACAATTTCTTCAATCTGTTTTTGATCCATGGTGTTATCCCCGCGTCATCAGAAGAACAGTGACGGATCGCCCGCCCGTTTGGTCAGACGACCGTTTGCCATAATGCCCATCGTTTCCAGCCAGCGTTCAAACTCCGGCGATGGCCGTAAATTCAGCAACTGACGGACGGTGGCGGTATCGTGGAAAGCGGTGGTCTGGTAGTTGAGCATGATGTCGTCGCCGAGCGGCATCCCCATGATGTAGTTACAGCCGGCAGTGGCGAGCAGAATCATCAGGTTTTCGTTAAGGTTCTGGTCGGCGTCGGCATGGTTGGTATAGCAGCAGTCGCAGCCCATGGATATGCCGCTCAGCTTGCCCATAAAGTGATCTTCGAGACCGGCGCGGATAATCTGCCTGTCGTTGTAGAGATACTCCGGCCCGATAAAGCCCACCACGGTGTTCACCAGGAACGGATCGTAGTGGCGCGCCAGCCCGTAGTTACGCGCTTCCATCGTCACCTGGTCGGCACCAAAGTTCGCGCCTGCGGAGAGCGCAGACCCTTGCCCGGTTTCAAAGTACAGGCAGTTTTCCCCGGCGATGCGGTTGAACTCCGCCCCCACAGCCCGCGCTTCGTCGAGCATGGCCAGCTCGACGCCGAACTCTTTTAAGCCCTTCTCGCTGCCGCAAATGCTCTGGAAAATCAGTCCGCCCGGCGCGCCGCGACGAATCGCTTCGATCTGGGTGGTGACGTGCGCCAGCACGCAGCCCTGGGTCGGAATATTGAATTTATCGATAACGCCGTAAACGGTGTCGAGCACGCGGGTCAGGTTCTCCACGTCATCGGTCACCGGGTTAACGCCGATCACCGCATCGCCTGCGCCGAAAGAAAGCCCTTCGTAGATTTGCGCGGCGATACTCTGTACATCGTCACGGGTATCGTTCGGCTGCAAACGGCAGCTAAAGGTGCCCGGAATACCGATGGTGGTATTGGCTTTTTTGATCACCGGCATTTTCTTGCCGCCGTAGATCAGGTCGGCGTTGGAGCAGATTTTCGCCACTGCCGCCACCACTTCGGAGGTCAGCCCTTTGCGGGTAAACGCGATATCGTCCACGGAGGTTTCATCGCTCAGTACGTATTCGCGCAGTTCGCTGATGCTCCAGTTTTTAATCCGGTTATAGGCCGTTTCGTTGACGTCATCCTGAATCAGGCGCGTCACGCAGTCCTCTTCATAGGCAATCACCGGATTGTTGCGGATATCCGCCACCGTCATTTCCGACAGTACCTGTTTTGCCGCTACGCGCTCCTGCGAACTTGCCGCGGCAACCCCGGCCAGCACATCCCCCGAACGCAGTTCGTTGGCTTTAGCCAGTACCTCTTTTACATCCTTAAACTGATAAACATTGCCGAACAATGTGGTCTTTAGTTTCATAAGTCGTTCCCTCAGGAAGGAAATGCGAGTGATTTCACCGTCACCGGCACAACCGATCCGCCAAAAAGAGGCGTACCAATGTCGATATAGTCTCCCGCCCGCACGACCACCTCATCGATGACCGCCAGCGGAAGTTGCGGTAACTGTGGGCGCAATAACATGCCCAGCGCTTTACCAAAATCCTGCTCGGCCACCACCAGCAGGGGATGTGGATTGGGATAACGCGCGACAAAAGCCGTCAGCGCGTTGATGACCGTGAGTAATGCGGCGTAACGCACCGGAAGCGTGGCGGGAAGCGCCAGCACGTAAGCGTCGGTTTGCGGGTCGAGATCAAGCTGGAGAAGCGCCTGCCGCCAGGCGTTCACCAGATCGGCGTCATCCTGCGGGATCGCCACCGGCAGGTTGCGCAGCGGCAGTTGGACGTCTTCCAGCCAGATAGTACTGCCGGAAAGCGAGAGCGTATGGGCCCCCGCGCCAATCACCGTGGCGCGCACGGTTTGCGCCGGAAACTGCACGTTCATCTCGCGCAGACGCGGGTGCTCATGCAGCGCGGTCGCCAGCAGCGGCCCGATATCAGAAAAGCAGAACGGATCGGCAGGTTGGTTGCGGTAGCATTCACCTACCCCACCGGAAAGGGTGATCACCTCTGGCGTAATATCGGCGGGCAGCAGCCCGGTTTGCATCAGCGATTGCGCCAGCGGCGAGAGCGCGCCAGTGATAACCTCGACGATGAGATCCGCCATCCGCCGCGCCACCTGTCCCAACTGTGCGGCAGCTAAGGCGCGAGCATCAGTACCCGAACCGAACACCTCATCGATAATCATCTGCCCCGGCTGATGGGCATAAACCACGCGCCCCTGAGCATCGGTTTCCAGCAGGCGACCACCGACGTTAAGGCAGGCGGTGCCGCTGACTTTTCCCGCGTCAAACAGCGCGTAGTTAGACGTGCCGCCGCCGATATCAATATTCAACACCCGACACATCCGCTGCTCAGACAAGCTTTGCGCTCCGGCGCCGTAACCGGCAATGACCGATTCCAGATGCGGCCCGGCGCTGGCGACCACAAAGTCGCCCAGCGACTGCGAGAGCGTCATGACCGCCGGACGGGCGTTGCGGGTTTTGGCGCTTTCGCCGGTGATAATGATAGCCCCTGAGTCCACCGATTCAGGCGCGATGCCTGCGGCCTGATACTGGGCCAGAATCAGCGCTTTAAGTTCGGCCTCTTTCAGACCGCCCTGCTTATCCACGGGCGTAAAGAAGACCGGGCTTTGCCAGCTAATGTCGCGTTTGATGAATTCGTAGCGCGGCACCTGCGACACCGCCGCACGGTTAACCAACTCCAGGCGCGAGAAGATCACCTGCGTGGTGGTGGTGCCGATATCGATACCGACGCTCAGTAGCTGGCGAGTGTTCACGATTGCGCCTCCGCTTCGGTTTTCACCTGGGCGGCGTCATCTTTCGGCACCAGCATCATCGCCACGCCAATCGCCGTCACGCCGCCGATCAGCTTGCCGACAATCATCGGGAAGATCATGGCGTTCATGTTGGCGGCGGCGAAGCCTAAATGGTCGCCCAGCGCGAACGCCGCAGAGACGGCAAATGCGCAGTTAATCACTTTGCCGCGGGTATCCATCTGCTTCATCATGCCGAACATGGGGATATTGTTCGCCAGGGTCGCTACCATGCCTGCCGCCGCAATATTATTTACGTTCAGCAGTTTACCGACATTCATCAACGGTTTTTCAAACCAGCGGGTCAGTAACAGCACCATCGGATACGCGCCAAGCAGCACGCAGGAGATAGAGCCGATCACTTCAATGGCGCGCATCACTTCGCCGGGTTTGTCGCCTGGCGCCATAAAGATCGGGTCGAGTCCCGGAATCAACTCCCAACCCAACAGGAATTTAACCACCGCAGCCGCCAGACCGATGGTGATCAGCGCCACCAGAAATTTGGCGAAAATCTGGAAACCGTTGATCATTTTTTCCGGGATGAACTTCAGCCCCAGCGCTACCAGCACCGCGACGATCAAGACCGGGATCATGTTCATCAGGATCAGCGCGAAGGTAAACTCCACTGGCTGACCATTGATCTGCACGCCTGAGTACATGGCGATCAGTCCCCCCGCAATGCAGCCAATGGGAATGGTGACGATACCCGCGAGTACGCCAAGCGCCAGGTAGCGGCGGTCAGACGGTTCGATAATGCCGAGCGCCACCGGAATGGAGAACACAATGGTCGGCCCCATCATCGACCCAAGTATTAACCCTGAGTATAGCCACGCCGCGACATCACCGCCGGCCAGCTCTTTGGCGAGGAAGAATCCGCCCATATCACAGGCCAGCAGCGTACCCGCGAACATGGATGGGTTCGCGCCCAGCATTTCGTATACCGGGATAATAACCGGCCCCAGTACATGCGCCAGCACCGGCGCCAGCGCGGTCATACCGACCATCGCCAGTCCCAACGCGCCCATCGCCATAAAGCCCTCTTCAAACTGGCCGCCAGACCCCTCGATACTCTTGCCAAATTTACCGAGGAAGCGCGCCGACCCGCCGAACTGCGACAGGATTCTGTCCACGGCGGCAATCAGCATAAAGAACATCATGATGTACATGATGATTTCGTTAATTCCCATAGCCCTTACTCCCTGCCATTTATGATTTGTAGGCCGGATAAGACGTTTACGTCGCCTCCGGCATTAACGCCGTGTTATTGCCGGATGGCGGTGCGAGCACCTTATCCGGCCTACAGGCATTACCCGGCAGCCGCGTACAGGTCGATAATCTGTGCCTGTGTGGCGGTGCGTGGGTTACTGCGCAGACAAATATCCTCCAGCGCGGCTTGCGCCCACGCTCTGTAGTGTTCGGGTTTGGCGCCAGCGTCAGCCAGCCGTTTGCTCTGTCCCACTTCGGCAATCAGCTCGCACACCGCCGCAATCGCATCGCGATCGTCCGATTTCTTATTGGTTAACGCCCGACCGATTTGACTGAAGCGCTCGCGGCAAACCATCCGGTTAAAGCCCATGACTGTTGGCAGCAGCATGGCGTTGGCCTGGCCGTGCGGAATATGCAGCGCCGCTCCTGGCTGATGCGCCATCGCATGACACAGCCCCAAACCGGCGCTGGAAAAGGCCATTCCCGCCATACAGGAGGCCAGCAACATATTTTCACGCGCCGCCAGATCGTGGCCGTAACCCACGGCTTTCGGCAGCGATTTGCCAATCATCGCTATCGCGCCAATCGCCAGGCTGTCGGTAAACGGCGTGGCGTTGAGCGCGCTGTAGGCCTCAATCGCATGCGTCAACGCATCGATACCGGTCATCGCCGTCACGTTTGGCGGAACGCCTTCGGTCACGGCAGCATCAAGAATCGCCACGTCCGGCATTAGTGACGCGTGCGCCAGCACCTGCTTGCGCCCGCTGACCGCGTCGATAATCACCGTCACGTTGGTGGTTTCAGAACCGGTTCCGGCGGTGGTCGGCACCGCAATCAGCGGCAGACGCGGGCGTAATGTACTGCGCTCGGTCATGGCGCTCAGCGTCTGGTCAGGGTTAGTCACCAGCAGGGCGACCGCTTTCGCCGCGTCCAGCACCGAACCGCCGCCAAAGGCCACTACGCCGTCGCACGCCGCCTCACGCAGTTGCGCCACCGCCGCGCAAACATCGGTGATGCACGGCTCGCCTGGCGGACACGGCCAGACCGTCATCGCCACGCCTTTCATCGCCAGGCTGCGTGCCAGCGGCGCGGTCATTCCCGCCTGATGCAGGAAGCTGTCGACCATCACAAACAGATGGCTTACGCCTCGCGCTTGCGCTTCCTGGCCGCAGGCGCCGAGCGCCCCAAGTCCGCACAGCGTGACCGGCGGTACGCTGAACGTTTTCACCCGTTGCAGATTCAGGGTGTCGAATGCCTGAAACAGCGCCGTCTGTAGTTCAGCTTGCATAGAGTCCCTCCGCTTTCGCTCTCCCGCTGTTAGCTATCGCCAGCGGGGTCATAAACAGGCTGTGCTGCGGTAAATGCACCTGTAACTCCGGGAAACGCTGGCGAAATAACGCCTCCACGCCCGGCTGCATACAGGAACCGCCCGCCAGCCATAAATCAGCAATTCCTTGCCCTTCAATGTGGCGAGCAACGATTTCCGCCATCTTTTCGTACACCGGCTTCACTACCGGCCAAATCTCCTGCTCATTGCTGCGCTTGTACTGTTCCGCCTCTTCCAGGGGAATACGGCGGTTGCCCGCCAGCGTCAGGGAGATATGGTGCCCGCCAGTGGCTTCATCGGCGGAGTAAGTCACCTTGCCCTGTTTGACGATGGCAATGCCGGTAGTGCCGCCGCCAATATCCACCACGCCTGCATTATCAAGCGCCAGCAGATCCGCTACCGCCGTCGGTTCATCCAGTACATGGCTGACTTCTAACCCGGCAGACTCCAGCACGTTGATCGAAATACGCGGGTCGGTGCCTGGCGGAAACGAGGTCGCCGCGTGGGTAAAGCGGCAGCCGAGCTGCTGTTCAAGGGTGTCGAGATGGCGGCGCACGAGGGTGACGGCGCCGAAGAAATCCCAGACGATGCCGTCACGCACAACGTCGGCCCAGTCAAGGCATACCGCCACCGGCTGGGCGTTGCCGTCGACCACCATCGACACCACGTCGCAGGTGCCCAAATCGACGCCCAGCCACAGCGGTGTATCGCTGGCGGCGGGCGTCTGGTTACACAGGGCCGCCGCTTTTTGCAGTCTTGGGGTGAGCCAGAGTTGTTCGTCGTGCGCCATGAGTCATCCCTTATACAATGCGAAACGCATCCACCAGCACGCATCGACGCAGCCGCACAAAGGTACGCGCGCTGGTCACCCCTTCGCCGGTTGGCGTAGTGATAGTCATGGTGGTCCAGCCTTCTCCGCCCAATCCAAGCCCGGCAATGCACGGCCCGTTTTTGACGAAAATGCTGGTGTCGATGGCGTTCGCCATCTGGTTCATGTTGTCGATATTGCGCGAGTGCATCGCCGCCGTATGGTGGCAACCGCCTTCAAGCTGAACCGCCAGGGCGATGGCTTCTTCGACGTTGGCGACCCGCACCACCGGCAGTACCGGCATCATCATTTCAGTAACGGCAAACGGATGGTTGGCGGGCGTTTCCACAAACAGCAGGCGCGTTTGATCCGGGACGTTCAGGCCGATGGCTGCGGCGATCTTGCCCGCGTCACGACCGACCCAGTCACGGCTGACGGTGCCTTTGCCGCGTTCATCGATATTCTTCAGCAGCACCGGCTGGAGCTGTTCGGCCTGAGCGGCGGTCAGTTTCACCGCGTGCTGACCTTCCATCAGACGCATCAGCTCGTCGGCGACGCTATCCACCACAATCAGCACTTTTTCGTCGGCACAGATGATGTTGTTATCAAACGACGCGCCTTTGACGATGGATTGTGCAGCGCGCGGCAGGTCGGCGGTCTCATCCACCACCACCGGGGGATTACCGGCACCGGCGGCGATCAGGCGTTTATTAGTATGTTTACGCGCCGCGTCCACCACCGCTTCGCCGCCAGTCACCACCAGCAGGCCAATACCGGGATATTTGAACAACCGCTGGGCGGTTTCGATATCCGGGTTCGCCACGGTGACCAGCAAATTTTCCGGGCCACCGGCGGCGACCACCGCCTGATTGAGGAGAGTGATTGCCCGCTGAGAGACCTTTTTCGCCGCCGGATGCGGGGCAAACACGACGCTGTTGCCTGCGGCAATCAGGCTGATGGCGTTATTAATCACCGTCGCCGCCGGATTGGTGGACGGCGTGACCGAGGCCACCACGCCCCACGGCGCATTTTCAATCAGCGTCAGGCCGTTATCGCCGGTCAGCACCTGCGGAGATAAACACTCGACGCCCGGCGTGCCGCGCGCCTGCGCCACGTTTTTGGCAAATTTATCGTCAACGCGTCCCATGCCGGTTTCGCTGACGGCAAGTTCCGCTAATTCTCGGGCGTGTTTTTCGCCCGCTTCGCGAATGGCATGAATGGCAAGCTGGCGCATCGCCACGCTCTTCAGCCCCTGCTGGGCCCGTTTTGCTGCCGCCACTGCGTCATCCAGGGAGGCAAAAACGCCCATCTCATGAACAGTACTGGCCGGCTGGCTGCTGTCTTTCATTTTCAGCAGTACCGCTTTCACCACCTGTTCAATATCCTGTTGATTCATGATGTTCAATCCTATTTATGGAAAACCACTTTCCCGCCAGCCACCACTTCATCGACGATGCCAATGACGCACAGATCGACCGGTGATAATTCGCTGCGATGCGCCTGGCGTGCGGAACTGCCGCTGACCAGCAGTACCCACTCTCCGGTTCCCGCCCCGATACTGTCGATGGCGACGGCACACTGCCCGTCGGGGTTGCCCTGGGCATCGATCATTTCCACCATCAGCAATTTGTCATGCGCCAGTCCCTGATGGCGGACGGTACATACGATTTGTCCTGTGACGACTGCCAGTTTCATATCCGCCTCCATGGATTGCCCGTTGGGTCGTAGGCCTTGAATCTGCGCACCATCAGGCAATGGCGCGCATTCATGCCGGATGGCGACGCTGCGCGTCTTATCCGGCCTACCATCAAATGTTGCTGTCGCCTTTGAAGCTGATCGGGAACACTTCTTCCAGATCGCCGTGCGGGCGTGGAATCACGTGTACAGAGACCAGCTCGCCAATGCGCTGCGCCGCAGCGGCGCCAGCATCGGTTGCGGCTTTGCACGCCGCCACGTCGCCACGCACCATGGCCGTACACAGGCCACCGCCAATCTGCTTCACGCCGACCAGCTTCACGCGTGCGGCTTTTACCATCGCATCTGAGGCCTCAATCAGCGCAACCAGGCCCCGGGTTTCAATCATTCCTAATGCTTCCATCGTGTTTTCCTCTCATTAAAGGGGTCCAGAACGGGACCGTTCATTCAACCAGTGTGTGTAAGCTGCGTTCGCGGCTCACGTCAGCCTGGCGCGGCACGGCTGCCACCAACGCCAGTTCGATAATTTCCTGCACGCTACAGCCTCGGGAGAGGTCGTGAAGCGGCGCGGCAAGCCCCTGAATTAGCGGCCCAACAGCGCGATAGCCTCCCAGACGCTGAGCGATTTTGTAGCCAATATTGCCCGCCTCCAGCGACGGGAAAATCATCACGTTGGCGCGGCCTTGCAGCGGGCTGTCAGGCGCTTTTTGCGCGGCGACCTCCGGGACGAAAGCGGCGTCAAACTGCAATTCACCGTCCACAAGCAGTTGCGGCGCACGTTCGCGAACGAGCTCTGTCGCCTGCTGCACGTTGGCGACATTGGGGTGACGGGCGCTGCCTTTGCTTGAAAATGACAGCATCGCCACGCGCGGCTCTTCGCCGGTAATGGCCCGCCAGGTGTCGGCGCTGGCGATAGCGATATCCGCCAGCTGCGCCGCCGTCGGCTGCGGCACTACGCTGCAATCGGCGAACCCTAATGCCGGGCCGGCATACTGCGGCAGCATCAGGAAAATAGACGACAATGTTTTGCACCCGGGTTGCAGGCCAATCACCCGCAGCCCTGCGCGCAGCACGTTCGCCGTTGACGACAGGTTGCCTGCGATACACACATCAGCCTCACCGGCGCTCACCATGGCGGCAGCGAACATTAGCGGGTCGCTAAGCTTTTCCACTGCGTCCGGCGGCGTTTTTTCTCCGGCACGGGCGAGCCAGCGTTGCGCAAAACGCTGGCGCATACTCAGGTTGCTGTGTGGGTCGATGACCTGAATGCCATCCATCGCCATACGATGACTCAGGGCAAACTGACGCAGCGCAAACGGACTGGCGACCAGAACGGGGCGAGCCAGACCGTACTGTTGCAGGTAATGCGCCGCTTTCAGCACGCGTTCGTCCAGCGCATCAGGAAAGACGACTCTGGCGGGGGCGCGTACCGCCAGTTCGCGGGCGCGTTCAATGATCATGGCTTCTCTCCCAACCGTTGTTGAATTTGGGCGACCGTCAGCGGATGTTTCGCCACGCTCAAAATCATCATCACGTAAACCGTGCTGGAGAGACGGTTCAGCGCCTGTAAAATGTCCGGGCGCAAGACCTCAAAACTACGGGTAATAAACACTTGTGCGGCGAGGGTTTCCGTTTCGCGGACTTTGGTTCGCAGCAGATTAAGCAGCGCCGCATCGCGACCGTGACTGGCCTCCGGCACCAGGTGATCGTGGTCGAGATAGCGCAGCGGCTGGTGGGAAAGCCGATGCAGCTCATCCTCGTTCAGCCCGACGATAGACTGCGCCGCCAGTGGTTCATCTATAGCGTCGGCGCGCATAATGTTGCCCAGCCGCGAGCGGATATCGAAAAGCCACGGCTGCCAGGGTTCCGCCAGTTCGATTTGTAGCCACACGGTCAGCGCGATGGCGCTGTCGAGCGCGGCGCGAAAGCCGAGGCGCGGGTCGCTTTTGGCGACCATTTTGTCCGCCGTCAGATGGGTCAGCGTATCGGGCTTTTTCACCACCGGCTGGCGGCACAGTTCACAGCAGGCCTGTGGGTGCGTATCGCTACTGGTTAAGCCATGTACCGGCTGCGGCTGCTGTTCGTCATCATCGACAAACAGCCGGCCTTGCGGATCCAGAAACTTAATGCGCAGGCGGCGGCTTTCCAGCAGCTCCCGGGCCGAGGGCGTCAGTCGTGCATCAGCGGGCAGATGGATTTCCGATCCTTCGCTGAGCGTATGATTCGCTCTGAGCCACGTTTCGGTGATGAAATCGTTCATACGGATTGCCAGTTTGCAGGCCAGGCGACGTACAGAAAGCGCACGGACGTTGGCGTGCCAAATTCAATGCTGGAGCCTTTAGGGATGAACATGACATCTCCGGCTTTGGCAATCATGGTTTCGCCTTCATGGCGTACGTGCAGTTCGCCCTCCAGCACCATGTCGATTTCGTCGTAGTTCAGCGTCCACGGAAAAAAGGCGTTGTCCCACTGCATAAACCCGGCGGCCATGCTGCTGCCGTCCTGCTCTGTAACCAGATCGGTTAAGCCGACGCAGTGCGGTTCGGCGCCGTCGAAGCGGCCAAATTTCACGCTGCTGCCGTCAATGACTTTCACGCCGCCTTTACCCGTGACGGAGGTAAAGCTCGGCTGCATCGTCCCCAGTTCCAACGACTGCTTTTCCTTCAGCACTTTTTCCATCAACTGCGCCACCAGGCTTTCAGTAAACTGCCCTTCCGGGAGCTGCGCGATGATGGCTTCCCGAATGCGCTGGCTTTCGTTTTTACACGCCTGCGCCGATGTGGATGCCGGAACGGACTCGTCGCATTCGGTAATCGTGAAGCCCAGTAGTTCCGCCACTTCGCGAGCCTCCGGGGTAATAATGCTGGCGCGCAGCACTACCGACATCGCCTGTTCGCCGCGGGCGTGGGCCGCACGAATATCGTTAGCTGTGATAAGTTTTTTCACCTGCCTCTTCCTCCTGTTCACTGAGAGCCGCCAGATAATCCACCAACTGCCGCACGCTTTGCGGGTCGTGGCCGTTGAGCTCGAAAATCGGCTCCCGGAATCCAATCTCGCAAAGCAACTGCCGCGTAGCGGCGACGTCGGCATCCGGCATGTCCGTTTTGCTGATAACGGCGATATGTCGTTTACGGGTTCCAACATCCAATAACCCGGCAGGTAAGCGACTTTCTTTATCGTTTGCCGCGTGGACATAAATCAGCGTGTCCACATCCTGCAACGTGGTAATTAAGGCGTGATACCAACGGGGATGGCTAAAATATTCACCCGGCGTATCGATATCGCCATGATCATTAAATTCCACGGCCTGCGTTTTTCTGGCGAGGGAGTAATTTCCCCGTAACGCGTTAAAAAGCGTTGTCTTTCCGGCACCGACCGCGCCGACAAAAGCAATACGTTTCATTACCGCCACCAATTAACTTTTTGTTAACTCACACAGGGTAAAGTTTAATAATCGCCCCAGTCCGCTGACCGTCTGTAATAGCGCTTCTTCTACTGCGCCGACGGTGCCATAAATCACCAGCGCGCCGCTAAATCTGTCGAGAAAACCGATGTGTACATCCGCAGCCTTCATCGCTAAATCGCCAGCGATCATCGCCGTTTCCCCCGGCGTTAAAGTCATAATGCCAATAGCGCCAGCATCGGGAACGCCGATCTTTTTCGCCAGTTCTTCACCAGGGTGCGCAATGAGATGCGCCAGCGTGACCTGTTTGCCCGGCACAAATTCCTGAATAATGCGTTCTTTATTCATTGCTCACCGTCTCCACTGAAACTGCCGTCATCGTGGCAATTTTTTGTCGGAGTAAATAACAAAATTCGGCAAGGTGATGTAAAAGGTGAGGTAGATCACTAAGAGAAAGAAAATAAAAGGGACTTCTGTCGAAGGTGTTAACGATAAATATCGTGGTGCATCACATTTTCAGGCGTCATTCTGAATTTAAGCCTGTTCCGCAATAAATACTCACCGACTATTCTTTGTATTACTACCATTGATAAAAATAATGCGTATCACTCGATTTGTGCATAGTACAGATTCAGTGAAATAAGTAGGGGTAACGCAACAGGTTCCAGAATATCCCCACCTGAGCCTTTCATGCCATGGCGAAGCCCAGCGGCGCATAAAAAAGCGCAGGAGAACCTGCGCCAGAAGAGAGAGTAATGCGTTATTAAAGCGGCGTGGTTTGCGCTTCAACTACCGCTAACGCCACCATATTCACGATACGGCGTACAGAGGCGATCGGCGTTAATACATGTACGGGTTTAGACACGCCCATCAGGACCGGGCCGACCGTGACGCCTTCGGAACTGGAGACGCGGAGTAAGTTGTAACTAATGCGAGCGGCTTCCATATTCGGCATCACCAGAATATTGGCGGCTCCCTTCAGCGGGCTATCCGGCATCCGGTCATTACGAATACTTTCCACCAACGCCGCATCACCGTGCATCTCACCGTCAATCATCAGATCGGGCGCTCGTTCGCGTACCCGCTCAAGGGTTTCGCGCATTTTGCTGGCGGACAGCGAATTTGAGGAACCAAAGTTAGAGTGCGACAACAGCGCGACTTTCGGCTCAATACCAAAGCGGCGAACGGTTTCCGCCGCCATTACGGCGATCTCCGCCAACTGTTCCGGCGTGGGATCTTCGTTAACATAAGTATCGGCGATAAAAGTGTTGCCGCTTGGCAGCAGTAAGGCGTTCATCGCCCCTGCCGTATGCACGCCGTCACGGTAGCCAAAGACGGCTTTCACGACGCTGAAATGCTCATGGTAGTCGCCGATGGTGCCGCAGATCATCGCATCCGCTTCCCCACGCTGCACCATGATCGCGCCAATGGCCGTATGGTTGCCGATCATCGCACGCTGCGCCTGTTCCTGAGTTACCCCGCGACGCTTCATGATCTGGTAATACTCGCTCCAGTACTCTTTGAAGCGCGGATCGGATTCATTATTCACGATCTCGAAATCAACGCCCGCTTTGATCTGTAGCCCCAGTTTCTGGATACGCATTTCGATCACGCTCGGACGTCCGATCAGGATGGGCTTCGCCAGCCCCAGGGTTATCAACTCCTGGGTTGCGTGCAGCACGCGCACCTCTTCCCCTTCCGGCAGCACTACGCGCTTCGGATCTTTGCGTGCCTGCGAGAAGATCGGCTTCATGAACAGGTTGGTTTTGTAGACAAACTCGGTCAGTTTATCGATATAGGCATCAAAGTCAGCAATCGGGCGCGTCGCCACGCCGGAATCCATTGCCGCTTTCGCGACCGCTGGAGCGATTTTGACAATCAGACGCGGGTCAAACGGTTTCGGAATAATGTATTCCGGCCCAAAGCTCAGGTCCTGATCGCCATAGGCCGAGGCCACCACTTCGCTCTGTTCGGCGTGCGCCAGCTCGGCAATCGCACGGACCGCCGCCAGTTTCATCTCTTCGTTGATCGCCGTCGCGCCGACGTCCAGTGCGCCGCGGAAGATAAACGGGAAGCACAATACGTTGTTCACCTGGTTCGGATAGTCGGAACGACCGGTACAGATAATGGCGTCCGGGCGCACTTCTTTCGCCAGCGGCGGCAGAATTTCCGGTTCCGGGTTGGCCAGCGCCAGAATCATTGGCGCGCGGGCCATTTTCTTCACCATCTCCTGAGTCAGCACTTTCGGGCCTGAACAGCCGAGGAAAATATCCGCGCCGTCAATGACCTCATCCAGCGTGCGCCTGCCGCTATCGTCTACCGCATAGGCCGCTTTGGTCTCCGCCATATTCGGCTCACGGCCTTTGTAAATAACGCCCTTAGAGTCGCACACCACGATGTTGTGCTTTTGCATCCCCAACGCGACCAGCAGGTTCATACAAGCGATTGCCGCCGCCCCTGCGCCGGAGACGACCATCCGTACGTCGGAAATATTTTTCTCTACGACTCGCAGACCATTAAGAATGGCGGCCGTACTGATGATCGCCGTTCCGTGCTGATCGTCATGGAAAACCGGGATGTTCATGCGCTCGCGCAGTTTCTGTTCAATATAGAAACATTCCGGCGCTTTAATGTCTTCGAGGTTAATGCCGCCAAAGGTCGGCTCCAGCGCTGCGACCACATTGATAAATTTGTCCGGATCAAGCTCATCGACTTCAATGTCAAACACATCGATGCCGGCGAATTTTTTAAACAGAACGCCTTTGCCTTCCATGACCGGCTTGCCGGCCAGCGCGCCAATGTTGCCTAACCCCAGCACCGCTGTACCGTTGGAAATGACCGCGACAAGGTTGCCGCGCGCGGTGTATTTGTAGGCTGCCAGCGGATCTTTTTCGATTTCCAGGCAGGGCGCCGCCACGCCTGGCGAGTAAGCCAACGCCAGATCGCGTTGGGTGGCAAGGGGCTTAGTCGGAGAAACCTGAATTTTACCGGGTACCGGAAATTCGTGGAAATCAAGGGCGCTTTGTTTTAACTGCTCATCCATTTTGTTGTTCCTTTCACGTATCGTTCAAAAAGTGACGCGGCCTGGTGCGCCGCACATTATCACCGTACTGCGCAACACAAACTTTGAAGGTCTGCAAACTATCACGACGCGGCGCAAGAGTTTGTTATCAACTTATAACAGCCATGTTACCTGCTTATACCAGCAATACCATGCCTGTCTGCTATGCTTTTTGGTTATGTAGTGTATCAATCTTTCAGAAGTGTGAATCAACACACTCATCTAACACTTTACTTTTCAAGGAGTATTTCCTATGAACCAGCTAGACGGCATCAAACAATTCACTACCGTCGTCGCCGACAGCGGCGACATCGAGTCCATCCGCCACTACCAGCCGCAGGATGCCACGACAAATCCCTCTTTACTGTTAAAAGCCGCCGGGCTTGAGCAGTATGGTCATTTGATTGAGGATGCGATTGCCTGGGGAAAAAAACACGGCGGTACGCAGGAACAGCAGGTTGCAGCAGCCAGCGATAAACTGGCGGTTAATTTTGGCGCGGAAATACTGAAAAGTATTCCCGGTCGCGTCTCCACTGAAGTCGACGCGCGGTTATCGTTCGATAAAGAAAAAAGTATCGAGAAAGCACGCCATCTGGTGGATCTCTACCAGCAGCAGGATGTTGATAAATCACGCATTCTGATCAAGCTCGCCGCGACCTGGGAAGGTATTCGCGCCGCCGAACAGCTCGAAAAAGAAGGCATTAATTGCAACCTGACGTTGTTGTTCTCTTTTGCCCAGGCGCGCGCCTGCGCCGAAGCGGGCGTCTATTTAATCTCTCCGTTCGTGGGCCGAATTTACGACTGGTATCAGGCGCGTAGTCCACTGGAGCCGTATGTCGTGGAGGAAGATCCCGGCGTGAAATCGGTACGCAATATCTACGATTACTTTAAACAACATCGCTATGAAACCATCGTGATGGGTGCAAGTTTCCGCCGTACTGAGCAAATCCTCGCGCTAACCGGCTGCGATCGACTGACTATCTCCCCTAACCTGCTTAAAGAGCTGAAAGAAAAAGAAGAACCGGTAATCCGTAAACTGGTGCCTTCCTCGCAGATGTTCCACCGTCCTACGCCAATGACGGAAGCGGAGTTCCGCTGGGAACATAATCAGGACGCGATGGCCGTAGAGAAGCTGTCGGAAGGTATCCGTCTTTTTGCCATTGACCAGCGCAAACTGGAAGACCTGCTTGCCGCCAAACTATAAACCTTGCATGGAGTGATTTATGTCCCGTAAAGACCTTGCCAATGCGATTCGTGCGCTGAGCATGGATGCCGTTCAAAAAGCCAATTCCGGGCACCCCGGCGCGCCGATGGGGATGGCGGATATCGCTGAAGTGCTATGGAACGATTTTCTTAAACATAACCCCACCGATCCGACCTGGTATGACCGTGACCGTTTTATCCTTTCCAACGGTCACGCCTCCATGCTGCTCTATAGTCTGCTGCATTTAACCGGCTATGACCTGCCGCTGGAGGAGCTAAAAAACTTCCGTCAACTGCACTCTAAAACGCCAGGTCACCCGGAGATTGGCTATACGCCCGGCGTTGAAACCACCACCGGGCCGCTGGGCCAGGGGCTGGCGAATGCCGTCGGGCTGGCGATTGCCGAGCGTACGTTAGGCGCACAGTTCAACCGGCCGGACCATGAGATTGTCGACCACTACACCTATGTATTTATGGGCGACGGCTGTCTGATGGAGGGGATCTCGCATGAGGTGTGTTCGCTGGCTGGTACGCTGGGACTGGGCAAACTGATCGGCTTTTACGATCACAACGGCATCTCCATTGATGGCGAAACCGAAGACTGGTTTACCGACGATACCGCCAAACGTTTTGAAGCCTACCACTGGCATGTCGTGCATGACATTGATGGGCACGATCCGGAGGCGGTGAAAAAAGCCATTCTCGAAGCCCAGAGCGTAAAAGATAAACCTTCGCTAATTATCTGTCGGACGGTGATAGGTTTTGGCTCGCCGAATAAAGCCGGGAAGGAGGAGTCGCACGGCGCGGCGCTGGGCGAAGAAGAGGTGGCGCTGACTCGCCAGAAGCTGGGATGGCATCATCCGGCGTTTGAGATCCCAAAAGAAATTTACCGCGCGTGGGATGGCCGTGAAAAAGGCGAGAAAGCGCAGCAGCAGTGGCAGGAAAAGTTTGCTGCTTATGAGAAGGCTTATCCTGAGCTGGCCGCAGAGTTTACCCGCCGGATGAGCGGCGGACTGCCGGAGACATGGGAATCCGCCACGCAAAAATTTATTAACGACTTGCAGGCTAATCCGGCCAAAATCGCCACCCGTAAAGCATCGCAAAATACGCTCAATGCCTATGGTCCCCTGTTGCCGGAACTGTTAGGCGGATCGGCGGATCTGGCGCCAAGCAACCTGACTATCTGGAAAGGTTCGACCTCGTTGAAAGAGGATCCGGCAGGTAATTATATCCACTATGGCGTGCGCGAATTCGGCATGACCGCCATTGCCAACGGCATCGCCCATCACGGCGGCTTTGTACCGTATACCGCCACGTTTCTGATGTTTGTCGAATATGCGCGTAACGCGGCGCGTATGGCGGCCTTAATGAAAGCCCGGCAGATTATGGTCTATACCCACGACTCCATCGGTTTGGGCGAAGATGGCCCGACGCACCAGGCCGTGGAACAACTGGCGAGCCTGCGCTTAACGCCAAACTTCAGCACCTGGCGTCCCTGCGATCAGGTTGAGGCGGCGGTCGGCTGGAAGCTGGCAATTGAACGTCAGCACGGGCCGACGGCGCTGATTCTCTCGCGGCAGAATCTGGCGCAGGTGGAACGCACGCCGGAACAGGTGAAAGCAATTGCCCGCGGCGGTTATATTCTGAAAGATAGCGGCGGCAAGCCGGATATCATTCTGATCGCTACCGGATCGGAAATGGAAATTACCCTCCAGGCGGCGGAAAAATTGACTGGCGAGGGGCATAACGTTCGCGTGGTGTCGTTGCCTTCAACGGATATTTTCGATGCGCAGGACGAGGCATATCGCGAATCAGTACTACCGGCGCACGTGACCGCCCGCGTCGCGGTGGAAGCCGGTATAGCCGACTACTGGTATAAATATGTTGGCCTAAAAGGCGCAATTATCGGCATGACGGGATACGGTGAATCCGCCCCGGCTGACAAACTGTTCCCGTATTTTGGCTTTACCGTGGAAAATATTGTAGAAAAAGCCCGCCGGGTGCTAAACATCAAAGGCTAAGGCGAGCGTTAGCAACACAGACGTTGCACAGTCTGCAGACCTGTTCTGTAGGCTGTGCAAAATTACTTCGTAGACTCAGGCGCATCTGACTGCCCGATAACGACCTCATCAATGGATTTATGGCACATCAGGCAAAAGGCCTTTTTTTTATGCGCCTGCAATGTTGAATCCCACGCCGCTGATCCGCCTTCTTTATTCACTTTTTCTCTTATCGCCGCCAGCCGATCTATTTCATAATAAGCGCTCAGGCAGCCACAATGGGGGCATAATACGGGGCCATTATTTATTTTCATACTATTTCCTGCTGTGGTGAGGCTCTCGGGTAAAGTAACAATCCTACCGTAACGTAGCAATCTCTATACCATAAATGAAACCTCAATAGGTGTATCCCTATTCTGAAAAGGGGATAACAACCAGGATTCAACGCGTGATCCACAGCGTAGGCCAGGCATCCGGCCCGTGCCAGTTATCGCAGCTCGGTTCTTCGGCATAACGCACCAGACGAAAACGATCGCCATCATAACGCCAGCGCGTCTGGACACCGCAGTCGGTTAACCCCCGCCCTTTCGCCAACGTCACCAGCTCGCGCGTTTTCTCGTCAAAGAAGGCGTTCATCAACTCCATGTCATTACTTTCGACGCCGCGATTAAACGGCAGCCGCAAACGTACGGCGCGCGAGACGAGCGTTTTTTTGCGTGAAACTACCCAGGCGAGATCAATAGTGTTATAGGCGCCGGCTTCGCAGTTAACAATCAATAACGCTTTATCATCCGTCAACGCGCTGACCTGCGTCTCGCGACGCAGCGGGTCAAGCGAACAACGAATGCCGTTTACCCGCCATGCTGCGTAGTCCAGCAGATCGTCGCGTTCTTCCTCACTCAGCGGTACGGGCGTTGGATTAATAACGGCGATCCCCTTTAATGCCGGTGCCGGGGGCACGCTGAGCGGCGGTTCGTTTCCTTTTTCAATCCAGGCGGTTTCGCTGCCCACACGTTTTTGTTGCGCGTCGATAAACAGTAATGCCGCTTTTAATCCCGCCAGCGAAAGCGTCTGAACGCCGTTTTTTAAGGTGATGGCCTGCGCATCCTGAATCGTCTGTAAAAATGCGGTGATGGTGGCAGGATCGCCGGTCATGAGATGCCAGGGCGACACGCGCCAGTGTGGACTGTTGAACGAAAGCGGTTTGCCATCCAGCAATAAGCGAGGCGCAATTGCGGCTTCTTTAGCGTCGGGCGGCGCCAAACCGCCGCGATCGATACGCAGTACCGCATCGGTACGCGCCCCGGCGCTGCGGCTTAATGTCATCACCAGCCCATGATGTTCGCCAGTATTGCGCGCTACGCAAAAATTTTGGTTATTGCAGGTGACCTGCCAGTCGGAAAAAGTCCGTTGCGCTGGCGCAGCCCACAGTAGCTGGACCGGCAACAGGCCAAACAGACAAAAAAGAATAACGCGGTAGCGCATGAACGGAACAACCCCAGATTCAGAACAACACAGCTAAGGCGGTATCTTCCTTGCGCGCCTCAGGGTTCTCAATCAGATTTATCGGATTGGTCTTTTTTGTGTAAAGAAATATATTTCTTTTTTTTCAGTCCATTAGATGAGACGTCTGTAAATAGTTAAGCAATAACACGGTCTTACCGTCCTGAATCTCGCCTGAGCGCACCATTTCCAGCGCCCGGGAAAACGGCAGTTCAAGCACCTCAATCTCTTCGTCCTCCACGCCGCCGCCGATGCTGGCACGCTCGCTATCATGATATTCGGCAATGAAGAAATGAATCAGCTCCGTGACGCCGCCTGGCGACATATACAGCTCAAATATCTTGCGTACCTCACCAACGTCATACCCTGTCTCTTCAATGGCCTCTTTACGGATACAGACCTCCGGCTCGTCGTTATCAAGCAGGCCAGCGCAGGTTTCAATTAACATACCGTCTTGATTACCATTGACCCATGTCGCCACGCGAAACTGGCGAACCAGAACCACGGTTTTTTTAGTTGAGTTGTAAAGCAGAATGGTTGCGCCATTCCCGCGATCGTAAACCTCACGCTTGTGACGGATAACCTCGCCATTACGACGGGTCAGGTCATAGGTAATGTTGCGCAGAGTAAAATAATTATCAGAAAGAATTTTATCCTTAATAAGCGTAATGGTTTGCGACATGCTGGCTCCAGGGTGTAAAAAGAGCATTAATATTACGCCGTGAGGTCGGTTTTGTCTGCTGAAGGGTTAATCCTTAATGCCGACTGAACGGATGTACAGCCATATTTTTCTGTCACTGCCATGACCATATTCTGCTTCTCCGGGCCGCAGAGTCCATGCTCGCGATATGATTTGACGGCCGGAGTGAGACTGAGGGAATCATCATGAAATTTACTCTCGTTGCGACGGTTCTACTGACGTTTTCCCTTTCAGCTTTTGCCGTTGAGTATCCGGTATTGACCACCGCGAGCCCTGATCAGGTGGGGTTTGATAGCCAAAAACTTCACCGACTTGATGGCTGGATTCAAAATCAAATTGATGCCGGATATCCCAGCATCAATCTTCTGGTGATAAAAGATAATCATATTGTTCTACAAAAAGCCTGGGGCTATGCCAAAAAATATGACGGTTCCACGCTGTTAGCCCATCCCATTCGGGCGACCACTAACACGATGTATGACCTGGCTTCAAACACAAAAATGTATGCCACTAATTTCGCATTGCAAAAACTAGTGTATGAAGGAAAAATAGATGTCAATGATTTGGTATCAAAATATATCCCCGGCTTTAAGGATATGCCTGGGGATAAAATAAAAGGCAAAGATAAACTCCGCATTATTGATATTCTTCATCACGTCGCGGGCTTTCCTGCCGACCCACAATATCCTAATAAAAACGTCGCCGGTAAATTATTCTCACAGAGTAAAAGCACTACTCTGGAGATGATTAAAAAGACACCGCTGGAATATCAACCTGGGTCGAAGCATATCTACAGCGACGTGGATTATATGATTCTTGGTTTTATCATTGAATCGATAACGGCAATGCCATTAGATCGCTACGTCGAAACCACCATTTATAAACCGCTCGGATTAAAACATACCGTCTTTAACCCGCTGATGAAAGGCTTCACGCCGCCGCAAATCGCCGCAACGGAACTACATGGCAACACGCGTGACGGCGTGATTCATTTCCCCAATATTCGCACCAATACACTATGGGGCCAGGTGCATGATGAAAAAGCCTGGTACTCAATGGGCGGCGTTTCAGGACACGCCGGACTGTTTTCTGACACCCATGATATGGCTGTGTTAATGCAAGTCATGCTCAATGGGGGCGGCTACGGTAACGTGAAGCTATTCGACGACAAAACGGTTGCGCAGTTTACTCGCCGCTCGCCAGAAGACGCTACCTTTGGTCTGGGGTGGCGCGTTAACGGCAACGCCTCAATGACCCCCACGTTCGGGGTATTAGCCAGTCCGCAAACGTATGGACATACCGGATGGACCGGAACGCTGACGTCTATCGATCCGGTTAATCATATGGCGATTGTGATTTTAGGTAACAGGCCGCACTCGCCGGTAGCAAATCCTAAAGTGAATCCAAATGTTTTTGTCAGTGGATTATTACCTGCGGCGACGTATGGCTGGATTGTTGACCAGATATATGGTTCCTTAAAATAAAAATTAAGAGCCTATCCCACCAGGCGTTATTGGCGCAGCCAGTTTGGACACGGACAGCGCGCAAAAACCTCACGTACACGTAGTACATGAGGTTTGACTCGCTACGCTCGCCCTTCGGGCCGCCGCAAGCGGCGTTCAAAACGCTAACGCGTTTTGGCGAGCACTGCCCAGGTCCAAAATGGCAAGTAAAATAGCCCTAATGAGATAGGCTCTAAGAAGGGATTCTGATAGCGTCCCTTCCTTCAATTTACACTCTATTTTCAATACTAAGATTGACCTTATCAGGCCCGTTAAACGTCGACCCGACGGGAAAATGTTTATCGCAGGGCGTTCAGCCCTGCGAGCGTCAACATTTCTGCAAACGGAGTAAGGTTAGCCAATAAGTTTAAGATTTTTTATCACTCAATCATTTAACCGTTCCAGGCCTTAACCGGCCTACAAATACGCTTATTTAGCTAACCAGTCGAGTATCCCCTGCGCAGCATGTCGGCCTTCTGCCATCGCCGTCACCACCAGATCGGCGCCGCGCACCGCATCGCCGCCGGCGAAAATTTTCGGGTTGGACGTCTGGTAACGAAACTCGCTCTCGACGCTGGCGGCAATACGTCCCCAGTTATCCACCTTCACGCCATGCGATTCCAGCCACGACATACCATGCGGATGAAAACCAAACGCCATAATGACCGCATCCGCCGGCATCACGAACTCGCTGTCCGGTACAGGTACCGGGCGGCGTCGCCCCTGACCATCCGGTTCGCCAAGCCGCGTACGCAAAAAGCGAATACCGCTGGCGCGCCCGTGCGTATCCAGCACCAACTCAACTGGCTGAACGTTAAATTCAAAGTTCGCGCCCTCTTCCCGCGCGTTTTTCACCTCTTTTTTCGACCCCGGCATATTGGCCTCATCGCGGCGATAAGCGCAGGTGACGTTAGCAGCGCCATGACGCAGCGCCGTACGTACGCAGTCCATTGCGGTGTCACCGCCGCCCAGCACAACCACGTTAAGGCCCGCAGTATCAATAAACGGCTCGTCAGGCAACGCCGGAAGCCCCATCACCTGTTTGGTATTGGCGATGAGGAATGGCAACGCATCATATACCCCCGGCGCATCTTCATTCGGTAAATCAGCCTTCATGGAACGATAGGTTCCAACCCCAACAAAGACGGCGTCATAACTCTCCAGCAGCGTCTCCAGAGAAATATCTTTCCCTACTTCGCAGTTAAGCTCGAAACGAATCCCCATCGCGCTGAAGATTTCCCGACGGCGCGCCAGCAGAGATTTATCCAGTTTGAAAGCCGGAATACCAAAGGTGAGTAAACCGCCGATTTCCGGATGGCGATCGTAGACGGTGGCGCTTACGCCATGGCGCGCCAGCACGTCAGCGCAGGCAAGACCTGCCGGCCCCGCGCCGATAATCGCCACGCGCTTATCGCTCTTCTGTACGTCCGACAGGTCGGGACGCCAGCCTTTGCTCAGAGCGCGATCGGAGATATAGCGCTCAATGTTGCCGATGGTAACCGCGCCATACTCATCGCGGAGTGTACACGCGCCTTCGCATAGCCGATCCTGCGGACAGACGCGCCCGGTAATTTCCGGCAGACAGTTGGTCTGGTGGGAAAGCTCTACCGCCGCATCAATATCGCCGGCTTTCACCAGTTCGATCCACTGGGGAATATGGTTATGCAGCGGACAGGTCCATTCGCAGATACTGTGTTCCCCGCATGTGAGGCAGCGGGACGCTTCACGCTCCGCCTGCGCGGCGCGAAACGGCAGATAAATTTCCTCAAAGGTGGTTTTACGCGCTTCAATCGCCAGTTTATCCGGTTCGCCGCGCGGCGGCGTCGCCTGCATACGCTCGACTTTGCTGCTTGCTGTCCCACTGTGTTGTGTATCCACGGTATGCCAGGGGCGAATCTCCTGCCGGGCGGTACGCAGCCGTCGCGTTTTAGCCAGACGGGTCAACGAGTCTTCGGTGACCAGTTGCAGCGCATCCGCCGGGCAATTTTCCACACAGGCCGGACCCTGTTCACGTCCCTGACACAGATCGCATTTATGCGCGCTGGCTTTGAACTGGTTTGGCGCGACGGGCGTCAATACCATCTGCATGGTGCCGAATGGGCAGGCGACGACACAGGATTTACAGCCGATGCACTTCTGCGCATTGACCTGCACGCTGTCGTTAATATGCGCGATCGCGCCGTTCGGACAGCTACGGGCGCAGGGCGCATCTTCGCAATGGTGACATGTGACCGCGCTGCGCTGGTGCTGATGTTTGATGACAGTAATTCGGGGCTGATAGCGCTGTGGCGTCAGGACATGTCGCTCATCATTGTGAGCCATTACGCAGGCGACCTCGCAGGCATGGCATCCCAGACACTGCTGGCTATTGGCCATAATAAAACGATTCATGGCGTCCTTCTGTTTTGGTTGCAAAAACCTTATTCTTTATATGAGCATTGTTATTAACTGACGAAGGCGGGGTCGGCAATGTTCATCTGCCCAGGAAGCACAACTATCTGTCCAGAACCTGTGGCAGATCAATTTATTTCAAAGCAAATGAAATTGCGGTTCAGCTAAATGCGGGGAGTACCAGTGTGACGGTTAAACGCCCGGTCTCGGCCAGTCTGGCTAAGGCTTTTTTCTATATTGTGCTGTTGTCTATTCTGTCCACCGGCAGCGCATTACTGACGCTGACCAGCAGTTTACGGGATGCCGAAGCGATCAATATCGCCGGTTCGCTACGAATGCAGAGCTATCGGCTGGGTTACGATCTGCAAAGCCGTAGCCCGCAGATTAATGCGCATCGTCAACTTTTCCAGCACGCGCTCAACTCGCCGGTACTGCAAAATCTCAACGCCTGGTATGTGCCGCAGGCGGTAAAAACTCGCTATGCGCGCCTGCACGCCAACTGGCTGGAGATGAATAGCCGCCTACAGGACGGCGACATTGCCTGGTATCAGACCAATATCAACAATTACGTCAATCAAATTGATCTCTTCGTTCTGGCATTACAGCATTACGCCGAGCGTAAAGTCATGCTGGTCGTCGCCATATCGCTGGCGGGCGGTATCGGCATATTTACGCTGGTCTTTTTTACCCTACGACGTATCCGCCAGCAGGTCGTTCGCCCGCTAAATCAACTGGTCACCGCCAGTCAGCGTATTGAACATGGTCAGTTCGCCCCGCTGCCGCTGGATACCAGCTTACCCAATGAGCTGGGATTGTTGGCGAAAACGTTTAGCCAGATGTCGAGCGAGCTGCATAAACTTTACCGTTCGCTGGAAGCCTCGGTGGAAGAAAAAACGCACGATCTGCACGAAGCGCACCGCCGCCTGGAGGTGTTATACCAGTGCTCTCAGGCGCTGAATACCAGCCAAATCGACGTCCACTGTTTTCGCCATATTTTGCAAATTGTCCGTGAACATGACGCCGCCTGGTATCTGGAGTTAACCGTGGGCGATAACTGGCGGATTAGCGAAGGCACGCAAAGCCCCGACCTGCCGATGCAAATGCTGCCAGTGACGATGCAGGACACGGTCTATGGCGAACTCCACTGGCAAAGCCCCAACGTTAATGCCTCTACGCCGCTGCTGAACAGCGTCTCCACGATGCTGGGGCGTGGTTTGTACTTTAATCAGGCGCAAAAACACTTTCAGCAACTTTTGTTAATGGAAGAGCGCGCGACGATTGCCCGTGAGCTACACGATTCGCTGGCGCAGGTACTTTCTTATTTACGTATTCAGTTAACGCTTTTGAAGCGCGCTATTCCTGAGGATAACGCCGGCGCGCAAAGCATCATGGCGGATTTTTCCAGAGCGCTGAACGACGCCTACCGTCAGCTTCGCGAGCTACTCACCACGTTCCGTCTGACGTTACAGCAGGCCGATTTACCCTCCGCATTGCATGAGATGCTGGAAGATTTACAGAGTCAGACCCCGGCCAAACTCACGTTGGATTGCCGTTTACCCACGCTGGCGCTGGATGCGCAAATGCAGGTGCATTTGTTGCAAATTGTGCGCGAAGCGGTCCTGAACGCCATTAAACACGCCAACGCGAGCGAAATCGCCGTGAGCTGCGTCACCGCGCCTGACGGCGATCATACCGTTTATATTCGCGATAATGGCATTGGTATCGGCGAACCGCATGAGCCTGCCGGACACTATGGTCTGAATATAATGCGTGAGCGCGCGGAGCGCCTTGGCGGCACGCTGAATTTTTCGCAACCCTCCGGCGGCGGCACACTGGTCAGTATCAGTTTTCGCTCCTCCAACAAGGAAGAGAGTCAGTTAACGTAAAGAACGGCAAATCGCCGGAAGGCCAGATGTCAGGCTTTCCGGCGTTGGCACAAAAAGTATGCTGTAAAAGCGCATGATAATTTACATTATCTCCTTTATTTCTCCACGTTTGGCTCGTAGCTTGCCGCTACAGTGAAGCAGTTCAAATCTATAACGATATGTAGAAACACGAGGTTTCCCTTTAATGGCGAATTTTTTTATCGATCGCCCCATTTTTGCCTGGGTGCTGGCTATCCTGTTGTGTCTGACAGGGGCGTTAGCCATTTTCTCTTTACCTGTTGAACAATATCCCGATCTGGCGCCGCCCAACGTACGTATTACCGCGAATTATCCGGGAGCGTCGGCGCAAACGCTGGAAAATACCGTAACCCAGGTTATTGAGCAGAATATGACGGGCCTCGATAATCTGATGTACATGTCATCACAAAGTAGCGGCACCGGACAGGCGACCATCACCCTGAGCTTTATTGCGGGAACCGATCCTGATGAGGCGGTTCAGCAGGTGCAAAACCAGTTACAGTCCGCGATGCGTAAACTGCCGCAGGCGGTACAGGATCAAGGCGTCACGGTACGCAAAACGGGCGATACCAATATTTTGACCATCGCTTTCGTCTCTACCGACGGCTCTATGGACAAGCAGGATATCGCCGACTACGTCGCCAGTAATATTCAGGACCCGCTCAGCCGCGTCAACGGCGTCGGCGATATTGACGCTTATGGTTCACAGTACTCTATGCGTATCTGGCTCGATCCGGCCAAATTGAATAGTTTTCAGATGACCACGAAAGACGTGACCGATGCAATTGAGTCGCAGAATGCGCAAATCGCCGTCGGGCAGCTTGGCGGTACGCCTTCGGTCGACAAACAGGCGCTGAACGCCACCATTAATGCGCAGTCACTGCTGCAAACGCCGCAACAATTTCGCGATATCACCCTGCGCGTTAATCAGGACGGTTCCGAGGTCAAACTGGGCGATGTCGCCACCGTGGAGCTGGGGGCGGAAAAGTATGACTACCTCAGCCGTTTTAACGGCAATCCGGCTTCCGGTCTTGGCGTTAAGCTGGCCTCCGGCGCGAATGAAATGGCGACCGCGAAGCTGGTGCTGGATCGCCTCAACGAGCTGGCGCAGTACTTTCCCCACGGCCTGGAATACAAGATCGCGTATGAAACCACCTCCTTTGTCAAAGCCTCGATTATCGATGTGGTCAAAACGTTGCTGGAGGCTATCGCGCTGGTTTTCCTGGTGATGTACCTGTTCCTGCAAAACTTTCGCGCCACGCTGATTCCGACGATCGCCGTGCCGGTAGTATTAATGGGCACCTTCTCCGTGCTTTACGCGTTCGGCTACAGTATTAACACATTAACCATGTTCGCGATGGTGCTGGCAATCGGGCTCCTGGTCGACGATGCCATCGTGGTGGTGGAGAACGTCGAACGTATCATGAGCGAAGAAGGACTCACGCCGCGTGAAGCGACGCGCAAATCCATGGGGCAAATCCAGGGGGCGCTGGTCGGTATCGCGATGGTGCTATCTGCGGTATTCGTGCCGATGGCGTTCTTTGGCGGTACCACCGGGGCGATTTATCGTCAGTTTTCTATCACCATTGTCTCGGCAATGGTGCTGTCGGTGCTGGTCGCCATGATCCTGACACCGGCGCTGTGCGCAACGTTATTAAAACCGCTGCACAAAGGCGAACAGCACGGGCAACGCGGATTTTTCGGCTGGTTTAACCGTACCTTCAATCGTAATGCCGAACGTTATGAGAAAGGCGTAGCGAAAATTTTGCATCACAGCCTGCGCTGGATTCTGATTTATGTTCTGTTGCTTGGCGGCATGGTGTTCCTGTTTTTGCGTCTCCCCACCTCCTTTCTACCGCAAGAAGATCGGGGCATGTTCACCACGTCTATCCAGCTACCGAGCGGTTCTACGCAACAGCAGACCCTGAAAGTCGTTGAAAAGGTTGAAAACTATTACTTCACCCATGAGAAAGACAACATTATGTCGGTCTTCTCGACGGTCGGTTCCGGCCCTGGCGGGAATGGGCAAAACGTCGCGCGCATGTTTGTTCGCTTGAAAGACTGGGACGCGCGCGATCCCACCACCGGCTCCTCGTTCGCCATTATTGAGCGGGCGACAAAAGCATTTAACCAGATTAAAGAAGCTCGCGTCTTCGCCAGCAGCCCGCCGGCAATTAGCGGTCTGGGCAGCTCCGCCGGTTTTGATATGGAATTACAGGATCACGCCGGAGCAGGCCATGACGCGCTGATGGCCGCACGAGATCAACTCATTGAGCTGGCCGGGAAAAACAGTTCCTTGACCCGCGTGCGCCACAACGGCCTGGACGACAGCCCGCAACTGCAAATTGATATTGACCAACGAAAAGCGCAGGCGCTGGGCGTATCGATTGACGATATCAACGACACCCTGCAAACAGCCTGGGGATCGAGCTACGTCAACGACTTTATGGACCGGGGCCGCGTGAAGAAGGTCTATGTTCAGGCCGCAGCGAAATATCGTATGTTGCCGGATGATATTAATCTTTGGTATGTCCGTAACAAAGACGGCGGCATGGTCCCCTTCTCCGCCTTCGCCACCTCGCGCTGGGAAACCGGATCGCCGCGTCTGGAACGCTATAACGGCTATTCGGCGGTAGAAATTGTCGGAGAGGCCGCGCCGGGGGTCAGTACCGGGACGGCGATGGATGTCATGGAGTCGTTAGTGCATCAGCTACCGGGCGGTTTTGGCCTGGAATGGACAGCCATGTCTTACCAGGAACGGCTCTCCGGCGCGCAGGCGCCCGCGCTGTACGCTATTTCGCTATTAGTCGTCTTCCTGTGTCTGGCGGCATTGTATGAAAGCTGGTCGGTGCCCTTCTCGGTGATGCTGGTTGTGCCGCTCGGCGTCATTGGCGCGCTACTCGCTACCTGGATGCGCGGGCTGGAAAACGATGTTTACTTCCAGGTGGGGCTGTTGACCGTTATCGGCCTCTCGGCGAAAAACGCGATTCTGATTGTGGAATTCGCCAACGAAATGAATCAGAAGGGACACGCGCTGTTAGACGCCACGCTGTACGCCAGCCGCCAGCGCCTGCGACCGATACTGATGACTTCGCTGGCGTTTATCTTTGGCGTATTGCCGATGGCCACCAGCACCGGGGCAGGCTCGGGTAGCCAACATGCTGTCGGAACCGGCGTGATGGGGGGAATGATCTCAGCAACCATTCTGGCTATCTTCTTTGTACCCCTGTTTTTCGTGCTGATACGCCGCCGCTTCCCGCTGAAGCCGCGCCCGGAATAAGCTCCCGGCCAGCCTGATACGAGGTGTCGGGCACAAAAAAGGCGACTTTCGTTGAGTCGCCTTTTCTTATCCCCTATGGGAGCGCGGTGCCTTCCAGGCATTTATTTACGAAGCATGACTTCGATAAAATCTTTCCAGTTCCCCAGTTCACGTTCAATCATAATAGCCTCTCTTATTATTATGGGTATTCTACGTAGTTAGCGGTATAGAGAGAAGTTCATTTAACCGATTGTTGCGATATCCTCTGGTTATGCTGTCTATGATATTACTATGGCGCTGTAGCCGTAAATTTTATGTGACTTACTGCAATATTTAGCAACATTAATACCTTTTCTACTACTTTATCAAATCGGGTTAAAAAACAATCAATTGCATGTGCGCAAAATAGGATTTTCCTCGCGAATTATAAACAAGCCACATCTGGAACGTTTTGGAATCATTATTCACATTCACTCAACAATGTTATATTGATTGCCGATCAGCGCTGGATAAATAACCATTAACAGCCACACTTATTATCCCGCAGACGATACTATTGATTATTTATTCGAATTTCGCGTTAAAGGATTCAATATGATTACCCTCTATGGCATTAAGAATTGCGACACGATCAAAAAAGCGCGCCGTTGGCTGGAGGAGCATGGCATTGATTATCGTTTTCACGATTACCGTGTGGATGGCATAGACCTCCCTCTTCTTAATACCTTTATTGCCGAACTCGGCTGGCAGCCGTTACTGAATACGCGCGGCACAACATGGCGCAAACTGGATGAAGGCGACCGCAGCGGGATTACCGATGCCGACTCCGCCGCTGCTCTCATGGTTGAACAGCCGGCAATCATCAAACGCCCATTGCTCTGCGCGCCCGGGAAGCCTATGCTGCTTGGTTTCAGTGAATCCCGTTATCAGCAATTTTTTGATGAGGTGTAGTCTATGTCGTGCCCGGTTATTGAGCTGACACAGCAACTTATTCGTCGCCCCTCCCTGAGTCCGGATGACGCAGGCTGTCAGGCATTAATGATTGAACGCCTGCGTAAAATCGGTTTTACCATTGAGCATATGGATTTTGGCGACACGCAAAATTTTTGGGCATGGCGTGGGCGTGGCGAAACGCTGGCGTTCGCCGGGCATACTGACGTCGTACCGGCTGGCGATGTCGATCGCTGGATCAATCCGCCGTTTGAGCCTACGATTCGCGACGGAATGTTGTTCGGTCGCGGCGCGGCGGATATGAAAGGTTCACTGGCGGCCATGGTGGTGGCTGCTGAACGTTTTGTTGCGCAGCATCCTCATCACCGGGGCCGCCTCGCATTTTTGATTACCTCTGATGAAGAAGCCAGCGCAAAAAATGGCACCGTAAAGGTGGTTGAAGCGCTGATGGCCCGTAACGAGCGGCTGGATTACTGTCTGGTCGGCGAACCCTCCAGTACCGAAATTGTGGGCGATGTCGTCAAAAACGGACGTCGCGGTTCTCTCACCTGTAACCTCACTATTCATGGCGTTCAGGGGCACGTCGCCTATCCGCATCTGGCGGATAACCCTGTTCATCGCGCTGCGCCTTTTCTTAATGAACTGGTCGCTATCGAGTGGGATCGGGGCAATGACTTTTTCCCGGCCACCAGTATGCAGGTAGCCAATATCCAGGCAGGCACCGGCAGCAATAATGTCATTCCCGGCGAACTGTTCGTGCAGTTTAACTTCCGTTTCAGCACGGAACTGACCGATGAGATGATCAAAGAGCGGGTACATGCGCTGCTTGAGAAGCATCAGCTACGCTATACCGTAGACTGGTGGCTTTCCGGCCAGCCGTTCCTGACCGCACGCGGCAAGCTGGTGGACGCGGTGGTAAACGCCATTGAGCACTATAATGAAATTAAACCGCAATTACTGACGACGGGCGGTACGTCCGACGGACGTTTTATCGCCCGTATGGGAGCGCAGGTGGTAGAACTGGGGCCGGTGAACGCCACCATTCATAAAATTAATGAATGTGTGAATGCCGCCGATCTCCAGCTACTGGCCCGTATGTATCAACGCATTATGGAACAGCTCGTCGCCTGATGAGCGTTCCGGTAAGAGGAAATAAGCATGGACTGGCTGGCAAAATATTGGTGGATTCTGGTATTGGTGTTTCTGGTAGGCGTACTGCTGAATGTGATCAAAGATCTCAAACGCATCGACCATAAGAAATTCCTTGCCAATAAACCTGAGCTGCCCCCGCATCGCGATTTTAACGATAAGTGGGACGATGAAGACGACTGGCCGAAGAAAGATCAGCCGAAAAAGTAACCGGATATCATGCCGGACAGGTATCGCTATCCGGCATGGTCCCCACCGCCGGGCATTACGTCGCGCAAACGCTGCGTTCGTCCGGCATCCAGCGCAATCAGCGCCTGCGCCGCCTGCGCACGCTGCAACGCCAGCAGAGCTTTACGGCCTGAAATGCGTAGCCGGGCGCACAGTTCGGCATCGCTGGCTTTTTCCTCCAGCCGCCCTCTCAGCGCCGGTAATGGCAATGCGCTGTATTGCAGTAAACGATGCAGGCAACCTAACGATGTCAGTAGCGGACGGTGCGCGAACGCAAAACCGACCAGCTCACGCCAGTCTTCATCATTAAGCGCCTGTTCATCTAACACCGCCAGCGGTATCGCCTCGCCGTTCCACTGCGTCAGGATGTCCGCATCGCGGCGCAAACGCCGGTGTTCCTGCTGCGCCAGCCGTTTTCCCGCGTCGCTCAGCGGCAATAACGCCATCGCCGTATAGCAACCGCTGCTCGCCTCCCGATGGTTGCCCATCCGTACCAGTACAAAGCCGCAGCGTTGCCAGAAACGCCACAGCTCCGGCGTATAGCCGAAGCTGACGGAAAGATAATCACACTGCGCCGCCTGCATGCACGCGCAGGCAATCAACTGCTGACCGATGCCTTCACGCTGGCGAGCGGGGTGCACTGCGATACGGCTTACGCGACGCCCAACCAGCGTCGCGGCTAAAGGGTCGCTACCGTGCGCCGCCAGCGACTGCGCCACCAGATTCCCACGCGGCCGCCGGAAACCGCACCATACAGCCTGACTGAGTTCTGCGGATAACCCACCCTCTTCGACCAGCCAGAGGGCGCCCGCCACACGGTTATTCGCCGTAGCCTGCAAGAAATGCTGTCCTGGCGCATCCATCATTCGGCGCAGATCCAGCGGCGAAGTACGATAGTGCGCCCCCGACAGTAACTGATACACAGCCCTCGGCAACGCGGGCGTCTCCCCCCAGGCCTGCTGGTAAAAAGCCGAGATTGCTATCCCGCCATGTGGCGCCTGCGCAAACGCTTCATCGTCGAATATCAGCGCCTCGCTGACGATATTTTCCAGCGGGCATTCTGGCGCCCAGCGGACAGGCTGACGAAGCGTAAAGCGGTGAAGCTGCGGAAAACGGGCGCAAAACTTAAGTAAAAAACCGCGTCCGGTGCCTTCGTAGCCCTGAACGGTGGTGGTGAGTAGTATGCGGGGAAAGCGCGAAACCAGTTGCAGCAGCAGCGGCGCGGGGATTGCCGCCGCCTCGTCAACCACCAGCCAGTCGGCTCTTGCCCCGCTCGCCAGCAGCGCATCCGGCGCCATAAAGCAGAACCGCTCACCGGCAAACGCTGCCAGGATATCCGTTGCCGTTTTCGCCGGTGCGGTCACGATAGCCGTGCCCGCCATCCGGGAGATGAATTGCCCGGCCAGCGCCGATTTGCCGCGCCCACGGGCGGCAATCACCGTCGCCACGCCGGGCGGCATTTCACGTAAACGCGATAAGATAGCCGCCTGCTCCGGCTGCGGCTCGCCGGTGGCGGGTCGCCAGCGTTCACGGGAAGGATAAGATGGCCAGCAAAACGGCTGGCGCTGTCGCCAAAGCAGCGTTTGCGGATCGCGGGAAAGAGTCCGTTTAAGATGCTGTGCAAACTGCGGTGTGGGGATAGGCTGCGCGCAGTCGCTCCAGCGCAGTGAATCGGTATCAGGCCTGCTTTCCCACGTCTCATACGGCGGCATCAGCAGAAGCAGCCAGCTTCCGGCCTGCAAGGTCCCGCTCAGGGCGGCAAACGCTGCGGCGTCAAAGCCCTGCCAGGCATCAAATATCGCATGACGGAATTCACGGCCCAGCAGCGTTTGTAACGCCTGTGGCGTACAGCCCGGCTGGGCGGGCGCGTCAGGCGCGACCCACAGCCAGTCACCGGGCAATGCAGCGCGTATCGCCTCGGCCCGTTCCCGGCACCACGCCGCATCGCCGCTGATGACCAGTAAACGGCGAATACCTTCCTGTGTCATTTGCGACGTTAACGCCCGTAGCGCATCGATATCAGACATCCCTGCCCCGGTTTATCAAAAGTTTTTGCCAAACGTATTACATTGCGCCGGGTCACCGCTGTCAAATCCACGCTTAAACCAGCTGTAGCGCTGTTCTGAGGTGCCGTGGGTAAAACTATCCGGCACGACGCGCCCCTGCCCCTGTTGCTGTAAGCGATCGTCGCCGATAGCCTGTGCGGCATTGAGCGCCTCTTCCAGATCGCCCGCCTCCAGTACGCCTTGCTGCTGCATACTGTGTCCCCACACGCCGGCAAAGCAATCCGCCTGTAGCTCCATGCGCACCGAAAGGCGATTCACCTCCGTTTGCGACGCGTTTTGTTGTAACTGGCGTACTTTCGGCTCAATACCTAACAGTTTTTGTACGTGGTGGCCGACTTCGTGGGCGATAACATAACCCTGGGCAAAATCACCGTCCGCGCCCAGCTTATTTTTCATATCATCGTAAAATGAGAGATCGATATAGACGGTGCCGTCCGCCGGGCAGTAAAACGGCCCCATCACGGACTGACCCGCACCACAGCCGGTACGCGTCATACCACGGTACATCACCAGTTTTGGCTGCTGATAGCCGCGCCCCATTTTTTGAAAGAGTTGCCCCCAGGTATCTTCGGTCGTCGCCAGAATCACCGAGGTAAATTTTGCCGCTTCATCATCATTGGGGCTTATCGAACGCGTCGACTGCTGCTGCGAAACCGGCTGACCGGTCAACAGACCGGTTAAATCCACCCCATAGTACCCTGCGACCAACACCACCACCAACAGAATGATGCCGCCTTTTCCGCGCGGAAGACGAAAGCCAGGGCCACCCAGCGAGGGGCCGTCTGGCCGATTACGTCTGTCCTCTACATTGTTACTTTCACGACGCCCTTGCCAGCGCATAATCACCTCATTCTCTCTTTGTTATACAGATGATCGTAGGCGGTCAGGCGCAGGATTACCACAGGTAAACGCTATCAGAATGAGGAAAGGATGATACCGGAGAGCGGTTGCCCCCCGGTCAGAAGCGGAATTAATCTAATTTCACGCCCAGGCGATGCGCAACGGCTTCATAGGCTTCAATCAGACCGCCCAGGCTCTGGCGGAAGCGGTCTTTGTCCATTTTGTCCAGCGTCTCTTTATCCCACAGGCGACTACCGTCCGGCGAAAACTCATCGCCCAGCACCACTTCGCCTTTATACAGGCCAAACTCCAGTTTGAAATCCACCAGGATAAGACCCGCGTCATCAAACAGTTTTTTCAGTACGTCGTTGGCTTTGTAGGTTAGCTCTTTCATACGCGCCAGATTTTCCTGACTTACCCAACCGAACGTTTCACAGTAGGAACTATTCACCATCGGGTCGTGCAGCGCGTCGTTTTTCAGGAACAGATCGAATATCGGCGGGTTAAGCTCCATGCCTTCTTCCACGCCCAGACGCTTGACCAACGACCCAGCCGCACGGTTGCGCACCACACATTCAACCGGCACCATCTCCAGCTTCTTCACCAGACACTCGGTATCAGACAGCAAACGTTCCATCTGGGTCGGGATGCCCGCCTCGGCCAGTTTGGTCATAATGAAATGGTTGAATTTGTTATTTACCATGCCCTTGCGATCAAACTGTTCAATGCGCGCGCCATCCCCTGCTGACGTATCATTGCGGAATTCGAGCACCAACAGGTCCGGGTTTTCCGTGCTGTATACGGTTTTCGCTTTACCACGATACAACTCAGCTTGCTTTTGCATCTTTAACACTCCTGGGTGTGAATTAACGATAAGTATTCATTTCCTGCTACGCCTGCCGGAGACGTCGGCCTGTAATTGTGGTGCGAAATAGCGGTTAAATCGCGTTTTTGTACCGACGCACACGTTTGCGTATCTTATCAGAAAAAAGGGCCGGATTACTCCAGCCCTGTTAAATTACTTGTTGAACGCTGCCTGGAAGACGGCAACCAGCGCGTCGTTCTGGCTTTGCGTCAGAGTATGCCCCTTAGGATCGATAAACTGCAAGCTGCTGCGGTTATCTAAATCGCCAACCTGCAATTTATAGTCTCCGGATGCCAGGCCCGGGTCGCTAGCGCCCAGATCCCGCCAGTCGCTGTCAGACAACGGTTTGTACGTTACCGCCATGCTGCCCTGAGAGCGAGTGCTGTCGGTGACTTTCATGCCCACTTTTTCCAGCGCGGCCGGGAGGCGCTGCCACACGAGGTTGAACGGACCGCGAACGACCAGCATAGGTAAACCGGTATCATCAGCGGCGCTCTGCACATCCATCGTTGCGGCGGAACGGTTCTGCGCGGCATTTGCCGCATCCGTAGCGGTCTTATCCAGACCGGCGGAAATGACGTTCATCATTTCAGTGCTATAGCGCTGCAGCGACGCCGCGTCAGCGACCGGCTTGCCAGCCTGTTCCAGATTAACCAGTTTTACCGTTACCGCCTGCTGATAGCCCTGCGGCTTCACCGAGATTTGATAACGTCCACGATACTGTTCGTCTTCATCCAGGCGGTTCCAGTTCACCCAATCGGTCGTCAGGGTCTGGCTGGCATCGTCACGTTTTTCAATCGGATAATTTTTCGCCTGAATCACGCTGACGACTTGCGGCCACAGCGTGCTGCTACGACCATTTTCCACCAATAGCGTAGCGGTATCGCCAGAGAACTGGGTACGCGCACCGCTCACTAACGCTAACGGCTGCGCTGGCGGACGGATATCCAACGCCTTACCAACCGCGCCGCTCCCCTTCGTGACCGGAATAACGTAGTCGCCGGTCGTTATCGGCAGGATCATTCCTGCCGGGGCGTGAAGTTCAGCAAGCGGCGCGGCATCCAGATAGGATTCATCGCCGCTTACCTGGCGCTTGTAGCGCGAATCGGAACTACAGGCAGCGAGCAGCAAAACAAGCGAAACACCCGCAACCTTCGCCAGGCGCGACTTTTGTACTGAGTAAGCCATCAAATCTCCCTAAACTTTACAGCAGGCCAGCATGCTGAAGCGCTGCTTTGACGATGTCACGACCATGGTCCGTGATAGGCGTCATTGGCAGGCGCAGCGTGTCGGTCGCCACAAGACCCAATGCCTTACATGCCCATTTCACCGGGATAGGATTGGGTTCGACAAATAGTTTGTTGTGTAACGGCATCAGACGCTGGTTGATAGCGCGCGCCTCGGCAAATTGCCCTTCCGCCGCCAGTTTGCACATGTCAGCCATCTCGCGCGCCGCTACGTTAGCCGTAACGGAAATCACGCCATGCCCACCCAGTTGCATAAAGTCCAGCGCAGACGCGTCATCGCCGCTAAGCAGAATAAAATCGTCTGAAACCAGCTCTTTGATCTGGTGAACGCGGGTTAAGTTCCCTGTCGCCTCTTTGATAGCGATAATATTTTTTATTTCCGCCAGACGACCCACGGTTTCCGGCAACATGTCGCAACCGGTACGGGACGGCACATTATACAGAATTTGCGGCAAGTCAGTGTGTTCCGCGATGGCTTTGAAATGCTGGAACAAACCTTCCTGCGTCGGGCGATTGTAGTACGGCGTTACCGTCAGGCAGCCAACAATGCCGCTATCGTTAAAACGCTGCGTCAGGCTAATCGCTTCCGCGGTCGCGTTTGCGCCCGTGCCGGCGATAACCGGAATACGTCCGTCAGCCAGTTCCAGCGTCATCATCACGACATCGCCATGTTCATCATGGCTTAGCGTGGCAGACTCGCCGGTAGTGCCAACCGAAACAATCGCCGAGGTACCGTTGGCGACATGATAATCAATGAGTTTTTTCAGGCAAGACCTACTGACGTTACCTTTCTCATCCATCGGCGTAACAAGCGCGACAATACTTCCCGTGAACATGGGCCATCCTCTGTGCAAACAAGTCTCTCAATGGTACGTTTGGTATGGCAATAAAAGCAAGCGACCAAAGCCGTTCTGATTGTTGTATGCAGGTTTTTTTTATGGTTTCCTTAAGATTACCTCACCGCTCAAAGGAATAACTGGTTTGACACCGTCATCACAACACTATTTGGTTATCACTGCGCTGGGCGCCGACAGGCCCGGTATTGTGAATACCATTACTCGCCATGTCAGCAGTTGCGGCTGTAATATCGAAGACAGCCGACTGGCGATGCTGGGCGATGAATTCACGTTTATTATGCTGTTGTCCGGCACGTGGAACGCGATTACCTTGATTGAATCGACATTGCCGTTAAAAGGCGCGGAGCTGGATCTGCTGATTGTGATGAAACGGACGTCCGACCGCCCCCGCCCGGCAATGCCCGCGACGGTATGGGTTCAGGTTGAGGTCGCCGACTCCCCGCATTTAATTGAGCGATTCACCGCGCTGTTTAATAGTCATGAAATGAATATTGCGGAGCTGGTCTCCCGCACACAGCCGGCTGAAGGTGATAAAGCTGCGCAATTATTTATTCAAATCACCGCACATAGCCCGGCGTCGCAAAATTCCGCAAATATTGAGCAAGCCTTTAAAGCACTATGTACAGAACTCAATGCGCAAGGCAGTATAAACGTCGTCAATTACTCACAACATGATGAACAGGATGGAGTTAAGTAATGAATCCACTGAAAGCCGGTGATATCGCACCGAAATTTAGCTTGCCGGATCAAGACGGGGAACAAGTAAATTTGACCGACTTCCAGGGACAGCGCGTTCTGGTTTATTTCTACCCAAAAGCCATGACACCCGGCTGTACCGTGCAGGCCTGCGGCTTACGCGATAACATGGACGAGCTCAAAAAAGCAGGCGTGGACGTGCTGGGCATCAGCACCGATAAACCTGAAAAACTCTCCCGTTTCGCTGAAAAAGAGCTGCTGAACTTTACCCTTTTGTCCGATGAAAACCATCAGGTGTGTGAACAGTTCGGCGTCTGGGGCGAAAAGTCGTTTATGGGCAAAACGTATGACGGCATTCACCGCATCAGCTTTTTGATTGACGCTGATGGTAAGATTGAACACGTCTTTAATGATTTTAAAACCAGCAATCACCATGATGTGGTGCTGAACTGGCTGAAAGAAAACGCGTAAAAGCCTCAGGCCGCGCTGATGTGCGGCCTGGAAAGGGAATGCGCCGTCAGGCTTGCCGCGCCAGACGCCATATCGCCGCCACATTGCGCGCCGACAGGCTCAGGTTATATTCCGCCTCGTGTAAGGCTTCCGGCAGCGTAACGATATGCGACAAAATCGACAGCGCTGCATCGATACCCTGTTGATACACAACGTGATGATCGTGTTGCAGCCCACCGGCGAGCGCGATAACCGGTTTATGATACCGCTTCGCCACTCTGGCGACGCCAATCGGCGTCTTGCCGCAAATACTTTGGCTGTCCAGCCGCCCTTCTCCGGTAATCACCAGATCGGCATCTTTAACCGCCTGCTCAAGCTGTAGCGTTTCCACGACAATCTCTACGCCGGCGCGTAATTCCGCATTGAACAATCCTAAAAGCGCGGCGCCCATTCCACCTGCCGCGCCCGCGCCGGGAGCATTAATCACCTCACGCCCCGTAGCCTGATAAATATGTCGGCCCCAGTTTTCCAGCGCCGCGTCCAGGGTGTTCACCATTTCCGCTGTCGCCCCTTTTTGTGGGCCAAAGATGGCCGATGCGCCCTGGGGACCACACAACGGATTGTTGACATCACACGCCACGGTTATCGATACCTTACGCAGCAATGGGTGACAACCGGACAAATCGATAGACGCCAGCGCCGCCAGCGCCTCGCCGCCCGGAGAAAGCGAGCGCCCCTGTTTATCGCGCAATATAACGCCAAGCGCCTGCATCATCCCCGCGCCGCCGTCATTCGTCGCACTGCCGCCAATTCCCAGAATAATACGCTTTACGCCACGCTCCAGCGCCGCGACGATTAACTCGCCGGTGCCGTAGCTGGTGGTATTAAGCGGGTTGCGCAATTCAGGCGAAACGTGATGCAGCCCGGATGCCGCCGCCATTTCAATCACGGCGGTATCGCTATCGCCCAGCATTCCCCAGCGCGCGGCCACCGGTTGCCCAAGCGGGCCTTGTACCCACTGGTCGACATAACGCCCGCCGCTGGCCTCCACCATTGATTGTACGGTTCCTTCCCCGCCATCCGCCATGGGCACTTTAACGTAGTCGGCGTCAGGATAAATTTCGCGGAACCCCTTTTCTATCGCCTCAGCGACCGCCATTGCGGACAAACTTTCTTTAAATGAATCAGGAGCAATAACAATTTTCATAGGGATTATCCTGCAAAACCAAAGAAACCGAACATCAGAGTAGAAATAAAGGTAATGGCTAACCCCACCAGCGTTTCATACGGCATTAGCTTTAAACGTTCATGAATTTGCATATTGACGCTGCCGCCCGTCGCGTGGAAAAAGCTGCCGTGCGGCAGATGGTCCAGCACCGTGGCGCCCGCATGGATCATAGCGGCTCCCGCCAGGGCGGAAACGCCAAGTTCAAGTAACGTGGGAGAGAAAACGCCGGACGCCACCGCCGTTCCCGCCGTGGTTGAGGCCGTCGCCATTGACATCATGGCGCCAGACACGGGCGCCAACAGCCAGGACGGCAATCCCGAAGCGGTGAGGCCATGAATCAGGACATCTTTAAGTTCGGAATTAGCGATAATGCCGGCCAGCGTACCGGTTCCCAGCAACATAATAGCGACAGGCGCCATACGCATCAGACCGGCGACCATGTACTGGTTACAGTGGCGCGCGCGTCCCATCAACAGCAGACCGACCAATCCCCCTACGGGCAGGGCAATTAACGGGTCAATGGAAATGCCGGCAAACGGACGGAGAGAAAGCAGGAAAATAGCGACCAGCGGCGCGCTAATCGCCACCAGAAAGCCGGGTCTGGCGACGGAGTCATCATGGTGAGTCACTTCATGATCGGCGACGCCCGCGCCTTTATTATTCAGCCGTTTCGCTAACAGATAGGCGATAATAAGCCCAACGATGCCCGGAACCACGCCCGCCAGCATAATAGAGGTAAGAGGAACATGAAACGCATCAGAGGCGGCAATAGCGTTCGGGTTGGGTGACATCACGTTACCCGCTTTGCCGCCGCCAACCATCGCCAGCAGAATAGCGCTTTTTGACAGGCCTGCATTACGCGCAATCGACAGCGCAATCGGCGCGACGGTAATCACCGCCACATCAATAAATACGCCGACGGCGGTCAAACATAGTGTGGCAATGGCTAATGCCAATAATGCCCGGGTTTCCCCCACTTTGCGGACAATCGTCTCAGCAATCGTATTCGCCGCCCCGGACTCAATTAATACGCCCGCCAGTACGCCTGCGGCCAGAATACGCAATACGGCATTAACGATGCCCTGCGCGCCTGACACCATCAGCGACACGGTTTGCAGAAGATCGGCGCCGCCAATCAAACCGCCGACCAGCGCGCCCGCCATCATGCCGTAGGCTGGCGACACTTTTCTTAAAATTAATACGATGGCCACAACCAATGCGGCAATGGCTCCCAGGGTGGATATCGACGTCATATACTGCGCCTCCCTTAACATGGAGCGCGCAGTATGGAAAAACCCGCCTAAAAATCCGCTGGAGCTTTCAACAAATTTCGATTCGACCTGGCAGCGGTAACTTGTCGGACGGTACAGATTCGGCCTGGAGCTCCATACCGATATAAAGCCAAAGCGTACTTTTTAACTCGTTGATTTTTATGTGCGTAATATCCTCGCAGCGCTGTAAGCGATAGCGCAATGTATTCACATGAATATGCAATGCTTTGGCCGTTTGCGTCAGGTCACAATTATGTTCAAACCAGGTCCGCAGCGTCTGTTGCAATACGCCTTTCGCGTCATGTTGCGCCAGTTGCAGCCACAGACGCGATAACTCCTGCACTTGCCAACTTTCAGACAGCCCGCTTAGCAGCGCGGGAAGCGCATGGTCATGATAAAAAATGTACTGGCTGCGCAGCTTTTGTCTTTTCGCCATCGCCTGCGTGGCTCTCGCAGTGAGCAAAGATCGGTGCAATCCCGTCTCGCCGGCAAAATAACCCCCAACCAAAATACGGCTAAAGCCCGATGATGCAGCCCATGATTTAAAAATCTGCAATTCGCCCATTTCCTGGCGGGTATTCCACTTTCCCTCTTTTAACGTGATAGGCTTAATAATGATTAATTCATTAAATTCGGTAAACGTCACCAAATGGTTGCGCGCGTGATTCTCGAAATAATCCATTACATTGCGCAGCGCTTCGCGATCCGGCTGGGAAAGTTCAATAATCAGCACCACTCTGGGAACCGCCAGATCAATGCCCAGATAGGCCGCCATAGAGCGCAACGACTCTGTTGAATTTTCTCGCAAAATCAATTGGTTGATCAGCTCTTCGCGATAGCGTTTATCCCACTGTCGCTGTTCGATCAGCACCATATGCTCGATCACCAGCTCCGCCGCCATTTTAACCAGCTCGGCATACGCGCGAACCTCCTCCGGTTCGCCGGTAATGCCGACCACGCCGATAAGCTGTTCATGAAAAGAGATGGGAAGATTAATGCCGGATCGCACGCCTTTAAGCTGATTGGCGGTAGCGGAATCAATTTCTACAATACGGTTTTCCTTCAGCGCCAGAATGGCCCCTTCGTGACGCTGGCGAAGCCGCGAAGGTTCGCCAGACGCGATAATGACGCCATGCTCATCCATGACGTTTACCGAGTAAGGAATAATTTTCATGGCTCGCTGTACAATTTGCCGCGCGGTATACCCTTTCAAGTAATGTTTTCTCAACACACTCATTCCCTGTTTCGTTATCGCTTCACATTAAAAAAACAATCTCGCATCAATGATGTCACTTATTAACGAATTTCTCAGAAGAATGCTTAGGCTAAGTCACCAAATTTTGGCGGCTTTACAGCGAGAATTTTGTAGGTTCCGACAATAAAAATGCCGCAACACGGTGCGGCATTAAAAAAAAGAGCGGCTTTCTAAGCGCTTGTCCCTCATCAGGCGTGCGCAAAATGGCGGCAGGGCACTATGATGTTGTTCACGCTTTACAACTTTTGTATAGACCGCTCAGGATGAGGTATCCGTCACCTGACCATCCGGCCAGGCATGGACAACGGCTTTAATCAGCGTCGCCAATGGAATGGCGAAAAACACCCCCCAGAAACCCCACAGACCGCCGAAAATCACCACTGACAGAATAATCACCAGCGGATGCAAATTCACCGCTTCGGAGAAAAGTACCGGTACCAGCAGATTGCCATCCAGCGCCTGAATAATCAGATAAACGGCAAAACAGCTCCAGAATTCCGTCCCCAGGCCAAACTGAAACAGCGCGACGCCCACCACCGGAATTGTCACCACAAAGGCGCCGATATAGGGGATCAGGACCGAAAAGCCCACCAGTACCGCCAACAGTAGCGAATAGTTGAGGCCAAACAGCAAAAAGCCCAGCCAGGTCGCCACGCCCACCACTACCATCTCCAGCACTTTTCCGCGGATATAGTTGGTGATCTGCTGATTCATCTCATTCCACACCTGCCCCGCCAGCCCGCGATTACGCGGCAGCACGCGGCGCACGGCATTCAGCATCTGCTCTTTATCTTTTACCAGGAAAAAGACCATCAGCGGCACCAGCACCAGATATACCGCCAGCGTCAGTAGCCCGACTAACGAAGCCAGCGAATATTTCACCACCGAATCGCCCATGTTAAGCATCCGGGTACGCATGTTTTCCGCCATCGCATCAATAATGCCCGCATCCATCAGCGCCGGATAGCGTCGCGGCAAGGTCGCGGCGAAATCGGACAGTTTATTCAGCATACCGGGCATATCACGAATCAGGTAAATACCCTGCTGCCAGGCAATCGGCATCACCACAAACGCCATTAATAACAGAATGCCGACAAAGAGGATAAGGACAATGGAGGCTGCCCAGCGCCGGGAACAGCCAATCGCCTGCAGGCGCGCCGTCGGCCACTCCAGCAGGTAGGCCAGTACGATTGCGACCAGCAGCGGCGCTAACAGGCCGCTAAAGAAAAAGAGGATGCTAAAACCAGCCACCAGAATGACCAGCAAGGCAATCGCCTCCGGGTCGCTGAAGCGACGGCGATACCATTGCATTAACATTTCGAGCATAAAACCCTTCCCAGAACTCAACTGCGGGATTGTGATGCCGAATTGTATCGAAATGTCACAAAAAAGACTTCGCTTTTTATCGTTGATTCAGGAAACTAAAATAGTGAGTCTGTGCTCATCACAGTTACACTTATGAAGTGTCGGAGCGTGGAACGATATTTCACGACGTTGGTCAAAGGGCTATCTCAAAACAACAGGATAGAGGTTATGTTCAGGCAGTTGAAAAAAAACCTGGTGGCAACCCTCATTGCAGCATTGGCTCTCGGTCAGGTCGCGCCCGCATTTGCCGACCCTGCCGACACGCTGCCCGATATGGGAACCTCGGCAGGAAGCACGCTTTCTATCGGACAAGAGATGCAAATGGGCGACTTTTATGTACGCCAGCTACGCGGTAGCGCGCCGTTAATCAACGATCCGCTGCTGGTGCAATACATTAACGCGCTGGGGATGCGTCTGGTCTCGCACGCCGACTCCGTCAAAACGCCCTTCCATTTTTTCTTGATCAATAATGACGAAATCAACGCGTTCGCGTTCTTTGGCGGCAATGTGGTGCTGCACTCGGCGCTTTTTCGCTACGCGGATAACGAAAGCCAGCTAGCTTCAGTCATGGCGCATGAAATCTCCCACGTGACGCAGCGCCACCTGGCGCGCGCGATGGAAGATCAAAAGCGCAGCGCGCCGCTTACCTGGGTGGGCGCGCTGGGTTCCATTTTGCTGGCCATGGCCAGCCCACAGGCCGGTATGGCGGCGCTAACCGGTACTCTGGCGGGAACGCGCCAGGGAATGATAAGTTTCACCCAGCAAAATGAGCAAGAAGCCGACCGTATTGGTATTCAGGTACTGCAACGCGCCGGATTTGACCCACAGGCGATGCCCTCTTTCCTCGAAAAACTGCTCGACCAGGCGCGTTACTCCACGCGTCCGCCTGAAATTTTGCTCACTCACCCCTTACCGGAAAGCCGCCTTGCGGATGCCCGCAACCGTGCCAACCAGATGCGCCCGGTCGTGGTGCAATCTTCCGCCGACTTTTATTTCGCCAAAGCGCGCGCCCTGGGAATGTACAATTCCGGACGTAACCAGCTCACCAGCGACCTGCTGGATCAGTGGTCTAAAGGCAACGTGCGTCAGCAACATGCGGCGCAATATGGCCGGGCGTTGCAGGCGATGGAAGCGAGCAAGTACGATGAAGCGCGCAAAACGTTGCAGCCGCTATTAAGCGCGGAACCGAATAATGCCTGGTATCTTGACCTCGCCACCGATATTGACCTGGGGCAGAAAAGAGCCAACGACGCGATTAATCGCCTGAAAAATGCCCGCGATCTGCGCGTTAATCCTGTGCTGCAGTTAAACCTCGCCAATGCGTACCTCCAGGGAGGCCAGCCGAAAGCGGCGGAAACCATTCTGAATCGCTACACCTTTAGCCATAAAGATGACGGTAACGGCTGGGATCTGCTTGCTCAGGCCGAAGCCGCGCTGAACAACCGCGATCAGGAGCTGGCGGCGCGCGCTGAAAGTTATGCGCTGGCGGGACGACTGGATCAGGCAATTTCACTGCTCAGTAGCGCCAGCGCCCAGGCAAAACTGGGTAGCCAGCAACAGGCGCGTTACGATGCGCGTATCGACCAGTTGCGCCAGTTACAGGAACGCTTCAAGCCATACACGAAAATGTAATCGCCGTTTATTAGCCGGATGGCGTCACAAGGAGAACTCATGACCGACACGATTAAAATCTACCATAACCCGCGCTGCTCGAAGAGCCGCGACACGCTGAACCTACTGAAATCTAACGGCGTGGAACCGGAAGTGGTGCTTTATCTGGATACGCCCGCCGATGCCGCCACCGTGCGGGAACTGCTGCGTATGTTGGGCATGTCCAGCGCGCGCGAACTGATGCGCCAGAAAGAAGATCTCTATAAAACGCTTCACCTGGCGGATAGTGAGCTGAGTGAAGAGGCGTTAATCCAGGCGCTGGTTGAACACCCTAAACTGATGGAGCGCCCCATTGTGGTGGCAAATGGTCAGGCGCGCATTGGCCGACCGCCTGAGCAGGTGCTGGACATCCTCGGTTAACCGTTGAACGCCGCCGTCGCGGCGTATTACAGTTTCAGGATCTCTTTGACAAACGGGATCGTCAGTTTTCGCTGGGCAGTGATCGACGCATGATCGAGCTGATCCAGCGTCATAAACAGCGTGCGCATTTCGCGATCAAGACGTTTGAGTAAAAACCGCCCGACATCTTCCGGCAGTTCAAACCCCCGTAACCGGGCGCGCAACTGTAGCGCCTGAAGTTTGTCTTCATCGGAAAGAGGCTGGAGTTTATAGATTTGCCCCCAGTCCAGACGGGAAGCGAGATCGGGCAAGCCCAGATTTAACTGTCTTGGCGGACGATCGCCGGTGATCAATAACCGCGTCTTACCGGACTCCAGAATGCGGTTATAGAGATCAAAGATCGCCATCTCCCACAGTTCATCGCCAGCGACACACTCAATGTTATCAATACACACCAGCGAGAGGTGTTCCATACCGTCGAGCACTTCCGGCACGAACCAGGTACGTTTATCGAGCGGGACGTAGCCTACCGCATCTCCACGCTGCGACAGTTCAGCACAGGCGGCGTGCAGTAAATGGCTGCGGCCCGCGCCTTCACGCGCCCAAAGGTAGATATATCCACTATGTTCCTGGCGCAACACGTTTTGTAACGCGGCCAGTAGAGAGGCGTTATCCCCCGGCCAGAAACTTGCGAAAGTTTCGTCGTCAGGAAGATAAAGTGGCAAAGAGAGCTGTGCCGGTGTGTTCAGAGATACCTCAACCCAGGATGACATAAAATCGCGCTGAGTTTACCACATAATTCCCGTGAGATAGAACCGGGCAGCATCGCTGCCCGGCAACCCGTTACTGATGCGGGGGCTCCGCATCATTTGCCTCCAGTACCACTTCTTCCGGACGCAACAGGCTAATCAGTTTAAAAATCAGGCTCAGGCAAATCCCGACGATGGTCGCCAGCGCCATCCCTTTCAATTCTGCCGCGCCGATATGCACTTTCGCGCCGCTCACGCCGATGATCAAAATCACCGAGGTGAGGATCAGGTTTTGCGCTTTGTTGTAGTCGACTTTCGATTCGATCAATACGCGAATCCCCGACGCGCCGATAACGCCGTACAACAGCAGCGAGACGCCGCCCATCACGGGTAACGGGATAATCTGAATCGCCGCCGCCAGTTTGCCAACGCAGGAAAGCAGAATGGCGAAAATCGCCGCGCCGCCGATAACCCAGGTACTGTAAACGCGGGTGATCGCCATGACGCCAATATTTTCCCCATAGGTGGTATTCGGCGTGGAGCCGAAGAAACCGGAAATGATCGTCGACAGTCCGTTAGCGAACATCGAGCGGTGCAAACCGGGATCGCGCACTAAATCTTTTTTGACGATATTCGCCGTCACCACCAGATGACCGACATGCTCGGCGATCACGACCAACGCCGCGGGCAGAATCGTCAGGATCGCGAACCATTCAAAACGCGGCGTATAGAAAGTCGGCAGCGCAAACCAGTGTGCCTGGGCAATCGGCGTGGTATCGACCACTCCCAGCGCGAATGACAGCGCATAGCCCGCCAGCACGCCGATCAAAATCGGAATGATCGCCAGGAAACCGCGAAACAGTACGGAGCCGAACACCGTCACCGCCAGCGTGACCATGGAGATAATAATTGTTTTCGTGTCCGGCGACTGCCCTTGCGCAGGCAGTAATCCGGCCATCCCCGCCGCGACGCCAGCCAGCTCCAGACCGATGACGGCAACGATTGCGCCCATTGCCGCAGGCGGGAACATCACATCCAGCCAGCCGGTGCCCGCTTTTTTAACGATGAAAGAGACCAGACAGAACAACACGCCGCACATAATAAAACCGCCCAGCGCCACTTCATAACCCAGCGGCAACAACAGTAATACCGGGGAAATAAAGGCAAAGCTCGATCCGAGGTAGGCAGGAATTTTACCTTTGCAGATAAAGAGATACAGCAACGTTCCGATACCGTTAAACAGCAGCACCGTCGCGGGATTGATATGAAACAGAACTGGCACCAGCACGGTCGCGCCAAACATGGCGAAAAGGTGCTGTAAACTAAGCGGGATTGTCTGTAAAAGCGGCGGTCTTTCACTCACCCCGATAGCACGGCGCGTCATAGTGTTTTCCTCTAAGTGTGTTTGTTATGAGTGGTTTTATTCAAAAAAAAGCCGACTCTTAAAGTCGGCTTTTAATTATTTATTCACTTATTTGGTACCAAAAATCTTATCGCCGGCATCGCCAAGCCCCGGAATAATGTATCCGTGCTCGTTAAGCCCCTGATCGATAGAGGCGGTGTACAGTTCAACGTCCGGGTGCGCTTTTTCCAGCGCCGCAATGCCTTCCGGCGCGGCGACCAGCACCAGCACCTTAATGCTGCTACAGCCTGCTTTTTTCAGCAGGTCGATGGTCGCGATGACAGAACCGCCAGTCGCCAGCATCGGGTCGACGATCAGCGCCATGCGCTCATCAATGTTCGATACCAGTTTCTGGAAATAAGGTACTGGCTCAAGCGTCTCTTCGTTACGGTACATCCCGACTACGCTGATACGCGCGCTCGGTACATTTTCCAGAACGCCTTCCATCATGCCCAGACCCGCGCGCAGAATCGGCACAACGGTAATTTTTTTACCTTTGATCTGGTCGATTTCCACCGGGCCATTCCAGCCTTCGATGGTGACTTTTTCCGTTTCCAGGTCGGCTGTCGCTTCATACGTCAGCAGGCTGCCTACTTCTGAGGCGAGTTCACGAAAGCGTTTAGTGCTAATGTCGTTTTCACGCATCAGACCCAGCTTGTGTTTGACGAGTGGGTGTTTGACTTCCACGATCTTCATACTCTTCTCCTATCCTCAGATGACTGGCAACCACAAAAAAAATCGCCGGATTATACCGCTTTTCCTCTCTGACGCAACACAATGTATGCTTGACCTGGATCAACCAAAAGCGCTGATAGCGGAAAAGTGAGTATAAATCACTCACGTTGAAACAGGCGATAAAGGCTAACAACCGTTTGAATATTAGCAATTTTAAGGGTGAATGACCTGTCCCGACCGCCTGTCGTAAACCAAGTGCTGGATATCCTTTTCTTTTTTACCAACAGGGAAATTTTCAAGCAGCGACCGAAACCATGCAAAAAAAATCGCCCGGATAACCAGGGCGCAGACCACGCTCGCAAACGTTTGCTTTCCCTGTTAGAATTGCGCCGAATTTAACTTTTACCGCAAGAAAAAACGTGGGGAACCAGGCAGTGACCGATAAGACCTCTCTTAGCTATAAAGATGCCGGCGTCGATATTGATGCGGGTAACGCTCTGGTTGATCGAATCAAAGGCGTAGTGAAGAAAACTCGCCGCCCGGAGGTTATGGGCGGTCTGGGCGGTTTCGGTGCGCTGTGCGCGTTGCCGCAAAAATATCGTGAACCGGTACTGGTTTCCGGCACTGACGGCGTAGGTACCAAACTTCGCCTGGCGATGGACTTAAAGCGTCACGACGCTATCGGTATTGATCTGGTGGCAATGTGCGTAAACGATCTGGTCGTTCAGGGCGCGGAACCGCTGTTTTTCCTCGATTACTATGCCACGGGTAAACTGGATGTCGATACCGCCGCCAGCGTGATCAACGGTATTGCCGAAGGCTGCCTGCAATCCGGCTGCGCGCTGGTCGGCGGCGAGACGGCGGAAATGCCGGGCATGTATCACGGCGAAGATTACGATGTGGCGGGTTTCTGCGTCGGCGTAGTCGAAAAATCAGAAATCATCGACGGCTCCCGGGTTGCCGAAGGCGACGTGCTGATTGCACTCGGCTCCAGCGGCCCGCACTCGAATGGATATTCGCTGGTGCGGAAAATTATTGACGTTAGCGGCTGCGACCCACAAACCACTCTGCTGGAAGGGAAGCCGCTGGCCGATCATCTGCTTGAACCGACCCGTATCTACGTAAAATCGGTTCTGGAACTGATTGAAAACGTCGATGTACACGCTATCGCCCACCTCACCGGCGGGGGCTTTTGGGAAAATATTCCGCGCGTTCTGCCGGAGAATACCCAGGCGGTAATTAATGAGTCGTCCTGGCAGTGGCCCGCCATCTTTACCTGGCTGCAAACCGCCGGTAATGTCAGCCGACATGAAATGTACCGTACCTTTAACTGCGGCGTCGGCATGGTGATTGCGCTCTCCGCTCCGGAGGCGGACAAAGCGCTTGCTCTGCTAAACGAGAAAGGTGAAAACGCATGGAAAATCGGTATCATCAAAGCCTCTGATTCCGAACAGCGTGTGGTTATTGAATAATGAATATTGTGGTGCTGATTTCCGGCAATGGAAGCAATTTACAGGCGATTATCGATGCCTGCGAAGCGAAGAAAATTAAAGGCACCCTCAGGGCAGTATTCAGCAATAAGGCCGACGCGTTCGGCCTTGAACGCGCCAGAGAAGCCGGTATTCCGGCGCAAGCGCTGACTGCCGATCGGTTTGACAGCCGCGACGCCTTCGATCGCGAGTTGATTCGCAAGATAGACGCGTATGCGCCCGATGTGGTCGTGCTGGCCGGTTTTATGCGTATTCTGAGTCCGATGTTTGTCGCGCATTACTACGGGCGTCTGCTGAACATTCACCCTTCCCTGCTGCCAAAATATCCGGGGTTGCATACCCATCGCCAGGCGCTGGAAAACGGCGATGAGGAGCACGGTACTTCGGTACATTTCGTGACAGACGAACTCGACGGCGGCCCGGTCATTCTCCAGGCGAAGGTGCCGGTTTTTGCCGACGACAGCGAAGATGATATCACCGCACGCGTACAGACTCAGGAACATGCGATTTATCCGCTGGTGATTAGCTGGTTTGCGCAGGGGCGTCTAAAGATGCGCGATAACGCCGCCTGGCTGGACGGGCGTCGTCTGCCGCCGCAAGGTTATGCGTCTGACGAATAATACGTCATCGGACAGGACTGCGTCTGCTTGCCGGATGGCGGCATAAATGCCTATCCGGCCTACTCTTTTCCCTTCCTTTATGCTATCAGTTTATTGTCATATTTTTCTGGCGCAGTTGGACATTAACGCGTAATGCTCGCCATAATCATCAGGCAGTGTCCCGTGAATAAAACGGAGTATAGGTAGTAATGGGTCAGGAAAAGCTATATATCGAGAAAGAACTGAGCTGGTTAGCATTTAACGAACGCGTGTTACAGGAAGCGGCGGACAAATCCAACCCGTTGATTGAGCGGATGCGGTTCCTGGGAATCTATTCTAATAACCTCGACGAGTTCTACAAAGTGCGTTTCGCTGAACTGAAACGACGCATTATTATCAGCGAAGAACAGGGTTCAAATTCTCATTCACGCCATTTGTTAGGCAAAATTCAGTCTCGCGTGTTGAAAGCAGACCAGGAGTTCGACGGCCTGTACAACGAATTACTGCTGGAAATGGCGCGTAATCAAATCTTTCTGATCAACGAGCGTCAGCTCTCGGTGAACCAACAAAGCTGGTTGCGCCACTATTTTAAGCACTATTTGCGCCAGCATATTACCCCGATTCTCATTAACCGGGAGACGGATCTTGTTCAGTTTTTAAAAGATGATTACACCTATCTGGCGGTGGAGATTATCCGCGGCGACACCATCAACTATGCGCTGCTGGAGATACCGTCCGACAAAGTCCCACGCTTCGTTAATCTGCCGCCGGAGACACCGCGCAGACGCAAGCCGATGATCCTGCTGGATAATATTCTGCGCTACTGCCTGGATGACATTTTTAAAGGGTTCTTCGACTATGACGCGCTCAATGCCTATTCGATGAAAATGACCCGCGATGCCGAATATGACCTGGTGCATGAGATGGAATCCAGTCTGATGGAGCTGATGTCCTCCAGCCTGAAGCAGCGCCTGACCGCTGAACCTGTGCGCTTTGTCTATCAACGCGATATGCCCGCCGCGCTGGTCGACGTGCTGCGGGAAAAACTGACGATCTCCCGGTATGACTCAATCGTACCCGGCGGGCGCTACCACAATTTTAAAGACTTTATTAATTTTCCGAATGTCGGTAAAGCCAACCTGGTCAATAAACCGTTACCGCGGTTACGCCATCTTTGGTTTGATAAAGAGAAGTTTCGTAACGGTTTCGACGCGATTCGTGAACGTGATGTGCTGCTCTATTATCCTTATCACACCTTTGAACATGTGCTGGAACTGCTGCGTCAGGCGTCGTTTGACCCAAGCGTGCTGGCGATCAAAATCAATATTTATCGCGTAGCGAAAGACTCGCGCATTATTGACTCGATGATCCATGCCGCCCATAACGGCAAAAAAGTCACCGTGGTGGTGGAGTTGCAGGCGCGCTTCGATGAAGAGGCAAATATTCACTGGGCCAAGCGGTTAACCGAAGCGGGCGTCCATGTTATTTTCTCTGCGCCCGGGCTGAAAATTCACGCCAAACTCTTTCTCATCTCACGAAAAGAGGGCGATGACGTGGTGCGTTATGCGCATATCGGCACCGGTAACTTCAACGAAAAAACGGCGCGGCTGTATACCGATTATTCGCTGCTGACCGCCGATGCGCGCATTACCAATGAAGTGCGCCGGGTCTTTAATTTTATTGAAAACCCCTATCGCCCGGTCACTTTCGATTATTTGATGGTTTCTCCACAAAACTCACGGCGTCTGCTGTATGAGATGATCGATCGTGAAATCGCCAATGCCCAACAAGGCTTACCGTCAGGGATTACCTTAAAGCTTAACAACCTGGTCGATAAAGGGTTGGTCGACAGGCTATACGCCGCGTCGGGTTCGGGCGTCCAGGTCAATCTGCTGGTGCGCGGTATGTGTTCTCTTATTCCGCAACTGGAAGGCATTAGCGATAATATTCGTGCGATTAGCATTGTGGATCGCTATCTGGAACACGATCGGGTTTATATTTTCGAAAACGGCGGTGATAAGCAAGTTTGGCTCTCTTCAGCTGACTGGATGACGCGTAATATTGACTACCGTATCGAAGTCGCTACGCCTATCCTCGACCCGCGGCTTAAACAGCGCGTCCTGGATATCATTGACATTCTGTTTAGCGACACGGTAAAAGCGCGTTTTATCGATAAAGAACTCAGCAACCGCTACGTACCGCGCGGCAATCGCCGTAAAGTCCAGGCGCAGCTGGCAATTTATGACTACATCAAATCACTCGAGCAACCAGACTAACGCTATGCCAATTTACGATAAATCCCCTCGCCCGCAGGAGTTCGCTGCGGTCGATCTCGGCTCAAACAGCTTTCATATGGTCATTGCCCGCGTGGTTGACGGCGCAATGCAGATTATCGGGCGCTTAAAACAGCGCGTCCATCTGGCGGACGGGCTGGGCGTAGATAACAACCTCAGCGAAGAAGCCATGGAACGGGGGCTTAGCTGTCTGTCGCTGTTTGCTGAACGCTTACAAGGTTTCTCCCCTTCCAGCGTCTGTATCGTAGGCACCCATACGTTACGTCAGGCGCAAAATGCCGCTGATTTTCTCAAACGCGCGGAAAAGGTTATTCCCTACCCGATAGAGATTATTTCCGGTAACGAAGAAGCGCGCCTGATTTTTATGGGCGTAGAACATACGCAGCCGGAAAAAGGCCGCAAGCTGGTGATCGACATCGGCGGCGGGTCAACAGAGCTGGTCATTGGCGAAAACTTCGAACCCAGGCTGGTTGAAAGCCGTCGTATGGGCTGCGTGAGCTTCGCGCAGCTCTACTTTCCCGGCGGCGTTATCAATAAAGAAAACTTCCAGCGCGCCCGAATGGCGGCGGCGCAAAAACTGGAAACCTTAACCTGGCAGTATCGTATTCAGGGTTGGAACGTAGCGATGGGCGCTTCCGGTACGATTAAGGCCGCTCATGAAGTTCTCCTGGCGCTGGGTGAGAAAGATGGCTTCATTACGCCGGAGCGCCTCGATAAACTGAAGTCAGAAGTGTTGAAGCACCGCTCCTTTAATGCGCTCAGCCTGCCGGGTCTGTCTGAAGAACGAAAAGCGGTCTTTGTGCCGGGCCTGGCGATTCTGTGCGGCGTTTTTGATGCTCTGGCTATCCGCGAGCTTCGCCTTTCCGACGGCGCGTTGCGCGAAGGCGTACTGTATGAAATGGAAGGCCGCTTCCGCCATCAGGATGTTCGCAGCCGTACCGCAAAAAGTCTGGCCAATCAATACAACATTGACAGAGAACAGGCCAGACGCGTGCTGGAAACCACCATGCAGATGTACGAGCAGTGGCAGGCCCAGCAGCCAAAACTGGCGCATCCGCAGCTTGAAGCGTTGCTTCGCTGGGCGGCAATGCTGCATGAGGTTGGACTGAATATTAATCACAGCGGTTTACATCGCCATTCGGCTTATATTCTGCAACACAGCGATTTGCCCGGCTTTAATCAGGAGCAGCAAATGATGATGGCGACGCTGGTGCGTTACCATCGTAAAGCCATAAAACTGGATGATATGCCCCGCTTTACGCTGTTTAAGAAAAAACAGTATCTGCCGTTAATTCAGCTACTTCGGCTGGGCGTATTACTGAACAACCAGCGGCAGGCGACCACCACGCCGCCGACGCTGCGGCTAACGACCGATGACAGCCACTGGACGTTATGTTTTCCGCATGACTGGTTCAGCCAGAATGCGCTGGTACTGCTTGATCTGGAAAAAGAACAGCAGTACTGGAAAGCTGTAACTGGCTGGCGTCTCAATATTGAGGAAGAAAGCTCGCCGGAGATCGCCGCGTAAATTGTGGATCAGACGCCGCGCCGCGGCGTCTGTCTTTACTGAATCTCAGATAATAGCTGCGGCTCGCCAATTAAATATCCCTGAAGATAGTCGATCCCCAACGAGAGCACGACGCTTCGTATTTCTTCGCTCTCGACATACTCCGCGACGACCTGCATATTTTTCATTCGCGCTAAATGACAAATAGAAGCCACAATCTGATAATCGAGACTGTTTGACACTATATTGCGAATAAAACTGCCATCAATTTTAAGAATATCGGCGTCAACGTTTTTCAGCCGCGCATAGCTGGCGTAGCCAGTACCGAAATCATCAATCGCTATCTGACAGCCAAACTGCTGTAGCTGTCCCAGCGTCAACTGCGCCTGCTCAGCATTGGTGAGAGAGTTGCTTTCCGTTACCTCAAAAACCAGTTGCCAGGGTTCAACCTGATATTGCGTAAGCAACTGCTTAACTTCTGCAGGGAAACGAGCGCGGCATACCGATGTTGGCGACAGATTAATGGCAAAACGATGCGCGGGCATATATTCCCGGCTGGCCGCCATAAACCGCAGCGTGTTTTCAATCACCCAGAGATCGATAGCGGAAGACAAACCAAACTCATGCGCCACGGGTAAAAAATTGTCCGGGTTGATAACGTCGCCGTTGTCATCCCTGAGTCGCAGTAAAATTTCATGGTAAACGTCCCCACGAACACCGAAAATAGGCTGCGCCATCAGGAAAAAATGATCGTGCTCCAACGCCTGTTGCAGGCGATTCATCATCGCAATTCTGCCCTTCAAATCGCGCTGCAGGTGCATTGCGCCGCGCCGCTGTAAATCCTCCGGCGCGTTAGTCGTCAACGAAAGATCGGAACTGGTGCTTAATTCGCCCAGCAGAAGATAAAGGTGGCTAACCGGAGAACGCACGCAGCAGTAGCTCACGCCGACAGGCGGCTGTAGCGGCAGTCCATCCCAGATAAACCGAAACTGCTTAATATGTTTATCCAGCGCTTCAATACGCTGCTGATGCGCCTCTGTATTAAGACGCAGCACCAGGTCGTGCCCTGACATCTGGTAGACGCACTCATTTGAGGCCAGCATCGGCGTAATCCAGTGAGAGAGCTTTTGCTTATACTGGATGCGTAGCATGACGCCATAATTTTTACCCAATAGCTCCAGGCCCGGCACGTGTAAAAAACAGATCGTAGACCAGGGCGCATTTTGGAGCGCGCGGTTTAACGCACGTAAATTGGGAAGATGTACAACCGGGTCAAGATAGGCCAGCCGCCGTGCGCGACCACTCACTACGCGCTGACGCGTGGCCAGTACAGACATATAATTAACAATAAAAGAAAAAACCAGATAGCTCGAAGAGGTAATCGCTAATTGCGTATCATAACCTGAATACCAGGGCATATAACGCTGATAATAATGAATCGACGTAATTAGCACGACGGCCCAGATAATTGAAATAAACTTATAGCCATAGCGCATCGCACCCCACAGCATGACCGGCAATAATAACGAAAGCGTATAGTTGGTACTAAATATTGAACTATTATCAGTCAATGGCATACACAGTATAAACATTAGTGTAGTCAATACGGCCAGCCAAATAACGATCTCTTTTTTAGTGGCCTTGCTATCAATCTGTAGCTTTAATTGCTGATAATACCCCCGCAGGTGCAGCGGATTGCGGAGAGTACGAATAATAAAATAGCACAATGGCACGCCGACAAGGTTACCGACCAGTAACGCCTGGTAATTAATCAGCGTGTTGATATTAAAGGGCATTACCCCCATCAGGCTGGCTTTGCTTTCGTACATGCCAACAAAAGCGGCAAACTGGTAGATGACCAGAAATAATGTTGCTGAACAAAATACCTGCCAGAATATTCGTTGAAACAACAGGTGGGCGTCGCCGTGGGAAACATTGTTTCGCCGGGGGGAAAAGACACGATAGCCGCCCCAGCTTAGCACGATAGTAATGATAAAGTGCATCGTCACAGAAAGGGTTTCATACAGCCCTGTCTGCGGGTATCTGCGCCAGAAGATAGCAAGCACAATGCCCGGCAGTGCTGCCCAGCCGAAAAAGAGCATCAGGCTAAGCATAAAAGCTAACGGCAGGTAAAAAAGAACCACATTTCCAGTGCTGGTAAGCGCATAAGTATTTGCGCTACTTAAAACAGGTAGTAAAATCGAAGGGAGAATGAGCGGTAGTCCCCACCATTTATCTCTGATATTTATATAAGTTTTATTTAGTTTCATAGATGCTCAGCAGAACCCCCCAATCCCAAAGGGGCGTTAACAGACAGGCATCCCACCTGACTTTAAATTGATGATGCGATATACATCACACGATAGTCATCGATTGTAATTATTAAACAAAAGTAACATTTGATTTAAGTCAATTATTACCTTTCTCCTGCAGCCTTTATTCGCCTTTTTATTCTTTGTTATCATTAATTTATTATTAATGTAAATACTAAAATTATCTTCCATAACAATATAAGATAAATCAACTGACGCAATTTTACATTAAGAGGAATTGACCATCGGTTCGCAGTATGCCTTAATGTAGAGTGAACGCAGGCTTGTTACGTTCTTCGCCTTGATAATACCCTTGAAGAACCCAGCCTGATCCCGCCCATACCGCTGGGCCAACGTTAAGGAACCCTTTGTGAGTCAGGCCAACAGTATGCGAAAACGACATCGATTTAACACTCGCATGACCCGTATCGTACTGCTTATCAGTTTTCTCTTCTTCTTTGGACGTTTCGTCTACTCTTCTATCGGCGCCTGGCAGCACCATCAGGATAAAAAAGAAGCGCAACAGTCATCGCTTTCTGTCACCACACCGGGACAACGTTAAGCTGTTATCCGTTAAAAAGCCCGCGCAAGAAAAAGAAGCTTTAGCGTTAACGCAAAAAGACAATCCCACTCAATGGGTTCAGGCCATGATCAGACGCTTAAAGAGCAACCGCGGGATATCCAGCCTGGGTGATAAGATCACATGCGCGGTTACTAAGATTCCCTCGACTGAATACAAAATCCGATAGCCTTCAGCGTGGTTAAACTCCCGGTAGCTGGCACAAGTTCAGGGCAAATCTGGAATCCCAGCGGGCACTGACGTACGGTACTCTCAAACTGTGTGAGTATCTCTGCGATAACCGGATGCGGCTCAACCTCAACGCACTTCAGGAAACCCGCTATTGTGTCGATGCAGTGCTTTACCGTAAACGTATACTCAAAGGTCACCTGCGGCTCCGACCTATCCGCCAGAGTCAATGCGAAATCAGGAAGATAACCATCGTGGGAGGAGAATAAGGTGACCAGTCCTATACGTCAGAATTTGTTTTGTAAAGAGTCCAGTAAGCTCTGAAACTTTTTAGGCGTAGTCGGCCTGGTGCCAGAAGCGAACATTGGCTGAATTGAAAGTAGCCATGATGTGTTTTCATTATGGCCTGTTACGTTAGAATAACCTCGTTGAAAACGATAGAGCTGGAGTAAAAATGTTTGCTGATTTTGGTATCGTGAATTTCTGGACGTATCTGCTTGGTGCGACACTGATAGTCCTTGCTCCTGGCCCTGAGACCATGTTCGTGATTAAAACAAGCATTATGAGCGGCATCAAACGAGGCTTTGCTGCAATATTTTCCATTCTCATGAGTGACGTACTTCTGGTTCTGCTGGCATGGTGTGGGCTGGCTGCAGTCATAAGCTCAACCCCTGCCTTGTTTAACGCCATCAAATACGCAGGTGCTGCCTATCTTTTCTATCTCGGTGTCCAGACGATACGCACTATCTTTAAGCCAGCTATCGAAACGAGTGAGGAAAAGAAATCTTCAGCTAATGCTAAGGGGATCATCGGGCGCGGAATGCTGGTTACTCTACTGAATCCAAAGACGCTACTGTTCTATATCTCTTTTTTCGCCCAGTTCATCAATGTTCAGGCTGAACACTCCTGGATGGCGTTTATCATTCTTGCTGCGGTAATGTTCGCGATTACTCTCGTTTATTTCGGCTTCCTCGTTTTCTGCGGCTCTTATCTGCTAAGCCGTCTGAAAGGCAACCGTAGATTATCAACCATTGGAAACACGCTGGTAGGTATGTTCTTCATTGGATTTGCAGCACGACTCGCAAGCGTCACTTCCTAACTGAACAACTAAACCGCCTCACGGCGGTTTTTTTACGTTCTTACGCTGGATGGGACGACCTCTCCTCGCTCACAGCGGACATTGTAGTCTGGCTTTCCTGCATGCAATTCGAGGAAAACTATGAGTGAGCTGAGACAGCACAAAACGTTGCCGCATTCGCTCGAACTCCTGCTGCTTACTCCATCGATCTCGTACTGTTTACTTTTCCGAGGATTACGTCAAATTTACCGTCAGAAGCTGTGCACTACACAGAAAACTCATCTATGCACATAAATAAAAACCCTCTGCAAAAACAGAGGGTTAAATTCACTTTTACCTGTTCATGAAAACACAGGAAGGATTATCGGCTTATTCCCACTCAATGGTAGCTGGTGGTTTACCGCTGATGTCATACACCACACGGGAAATCCCGTTGACTTCATTGATGATGCGGTTGGAAACACGACCCAGGAAGTCATACGGCAGGTGCGCCCAGTGCGCGGTCATAAAGTCGATGGTTTCGACGGCACGCAGGGAGACCACCCAATCGTACTTACGACCATCGCCCATGACGCCAACGGAGCGTACTGGCAGGAAGACGGTGAACGCCTGGCTGACTTTGTCGTACAGATCCGCTTTGCGCAGCTCTTCAATGAAGATAGCGTCCGCGCGACGCAGCAGGTCGCAGTACTCTTTCTTCACTTCGCCCAGTACGCGTACGCCGAGGCCCGGCCCCGGGAACGGGTGACGGTACAGCATGTCGTACGGCAGGCCCAGCTCCAGACCAATCTTACGTACTTCGTCTTTGAACAGCTCTTTCAGCGGTTCAACCAGCCCCATCTTCATCTCTTTCGGCAGGCCGCCGACATTGTGGTGAGATTTGATGACGTGCGCTTTACCGGTTGCAGACGCCGCAGATTCGATAACGTCAGGGTAGATGGTGCCCTGCGCCAGCCATTTCACGTCTTCCAGTTTGAGCGCTTCTTCGTCGAACACTTCAACGAAAACGCGACCGATGATCTTACGCTTGGCTTCCGGATCGTTTTCGCCAGCCAGCGCTGACAGGAAACGATCTTCTGCCGGTACGTGAACAATGTTCAGACCAAAATGGTCGCCAAACATGTCCATCACCTGCTCGGCTTCGTTGAGACGCAGCAGGCCGTTGTCGACGAATACACAGGTCAGATTTTTACCGATCGCGCGGTGCAGCAGCATTGCGGTTACGGAAGAATCCACACCGCCGGAGAGACCGAGGATCACTTTATCGTCGCCCACCTGCTCGCGAATGCGCGCCACGGCGTCGTCGATGATCTTCGCCGGCGTCCACAGCGCTTCACACTGGCAGATATCACGCACAAAACGCTCCAGCATGCGCATACCCTGGCGGGTGTGGGTCACTTCCGGGTGGAACTGTACGCCGTAGAAGCGTTTTTCTTCGTTAGCCATGATGGCGAACGGGCAGCTCTCGGTGCTGGCGACGGTCACGAAGTCGGACGGAATCGCCGTCACTTTATCGCCGTGGCTCATCCACACGTCCAGCAGCGGTTTGCCGTCTGCGGTCAGGGAATCTTCAATACCGCGAACCAGCGCGCTGTCGGTCAGCACTTCGACCTGCGCGTAACCAAATTCACGCTCATTAGAACCTTCTACATGACCGCCAAGCTGCATCGCCATGGTCTGCATACCATAGCAAACGCCAAATACCGGCACGCCTGCTTCAAAGACATACTGCGGCGCGCGCGGGCTGTTTTCTTCGGTGGTGCTTTCCGGGCCGCCGGAAAGAATAATGCCGCTTGGGTTGAAGTCACGAATTTGTGCTTCTGTCACATCCCACGCCCACAGTTCGCAGTAAACACCCAGCTCACGCACGCGGCGTGCAACCAGTTGAGTGTACTGAGAACCGAAGTCCAGAATGAGGATGCGATGCTTATGAATGTTTTCCGTCATTGACGCTTATTCCGAGGCAAGTGAAACAGATTAAATAAATCGCCCGACGCGAAGGTCGGGCGAAGAAAATCAGGAGCCCAGACGGTAGTTCGGGGACTCTTTGGTGATGGTCACGTCGTGAACGTGGCTTTCCTGGATACCCGCACCGCTGATACGCACAAACTCCGCTTTAGTACGCAGTTCGTCGATGGTAGCACAACCGGTCAGCCCCATACAGGAGCGCAGGCCGCCCATCTGCTGGTGAATGATCTCTTTCAGGCGACCTTTATAGGCTACGCGGCCTTCGATACCTTCCGGCACCAGTTTGTCGGCGGCGTTGTCGCTCTGGAAGTAACGGTCGGAGGAACCTTTGGACATCGCGCCCAGCGAGCCCATCCCGCGGTAAGATTTGTACGAACGGCCCTGGTAGAGTTCGATTTCGCCCGGGGATTCTTCGGTACCGGCCAGCATAGAGCCCACCATTACCGCGCTCGCGCCTGCGGCGATGGCTTTGGCGATGTCGCCGGAGAAACGGATACCGCCGTCAGCGATAACCGGAATCCCGGTGCCTTCCAGCGCTTCCACCGCGTCAGAAACAGCGGTGATCTGCGGAACGCCCACACCAGTCACGATACGAGTCGTACAGATAGAGCCAGGGCCGATACCCACTTTCACCGCGCTGCAACCGGCTTCCGCCAGTGCGCGAGCGCCTGCGCCAGTGGCGACGTTGCCGCCGATGATTTGCAGGTCAGGATATTTAGCACGGGTTTCACGGATACGTTGCAACACGCCTTCAGAGTGACCGTGAGAGGAGTCGATCAGCAGTACGTCAACGCCTGCCGCCACCAGCGCGTCAACGCGCTCTTCGTTGCCCGCGCCTGCGCCGACCGCCGCGCCGACACGTAAACGGCCCTGCTCATCTTTACAGGAGTTTGGTTTACGTTCCGCTTTCTGGAAATCTTTTACGGTAATCATGCCAAGCAGATGGAAGTTATCATCAACGACCAGCGCTTTTTCTACGCGTTTTTCGTGCATTTTTGCCAGCACGACTTCACGGGCTTCGCCTTCACGAACGGTCACCAGACGCTCTTTCGGTGTCATGTAGACACTCACCGGCTGGTTCAGGTCAGTCACAAAACGCACGTCACGACCGGTGATGATACCCACCAGCTCGTTATCTTCAGTCACCACCGGATAGCCCGCGAAGCCATTACGCTCGGTCAGAGCTTTCACTTCATGCAACGTGGTGGTTGGCAGGACGGTCTGCGGGTCGGTCACTACGCCGGACTCGTGTTTCTTCACGCGGCGAACTTCTTCCGCCTGGCGCTCGATGGACATGTTTTTGTGGATAAAACCAATGCCGCCTTCCTGAGCCAGGGCAATTGCCAGGCGCGCTTCCGTCACGGTGTCCATCGCCGCAGAAAGCATAGGAATATTCAGACGAATAGTTTTCGTCAACTGCGTGCTGAGATCGGCAGTATTCGGCAAAACGGTGGAGTGAGCGGGAACAAGGAGGACGTCGTCAAACGTCAGGGCTTCTTTAGCGATACGTAGCATGGGCAATATCTCACCTGGGAGGTTAATAAATATTGCCGCGGCATTATACAGAACGTAATCGGTTGCATCTACATTTTTTTGCAAATAGTGCTTGCGATCCCCCGTGAGCAGGTTACTATCGATTGAATAACCTGCTGATTTAGAATTTGATCCCGCTCACATGTTATCCTCTCAAACTTCCTCAATTTTTACCGTAAGCCGCCTTAACCAGACGGTTCGTCTGCTGTTAGAACAGGAGATGGGACAGGTATGGATCAGCGGCGAGATTTCTAATTTCACGCAGCCTGCGTCGGGCCACTGGTACTTTACGCTCAAAGACGATACCGCTCAGGTGCGCTGTGCGATGTTCCGTAACAGCAACCGCCGGGTGACGTTCCGTCCGCAGCACGGACAGCAGGTGCTGGTACGCGCCAACATTACGCTGTACGAGCCGCGCGGCGATTATCAAATCATCGCCGAAAGTATGCAGCCGGCTGGCGAAGGCTTGTTGCAGCAGAAGTATGAGCAGCTAAAAGCCAAACTCCATGCCGAATGCTTGTTCGATCAGCAGCATAAACAGCCGTTGCCCTCCCCGGCCCACTGCGTGGGGGTGATCACCTCGAAAACCGGCGCGGCGCTGCACGATATTCTCCATGTGCTGAAGCGTCGTGACCCATCCCTGCCCGTTATTATCTATCCAACCGCGGTACAGGGCGACGACGCGCCGGGGCAGATCGTTCGTGCTATCGAACTGGCGAACGCGCGGGGCGAGTGTGATGTACTGATCATCGGGCGCGGCGGCGGTTCGCTGGAAGATTTGTGGAGTTTTAACGACGAACGCGTGGCGCGGGCGATTTTTGCCAGCCGCATTCCGGTGGTCAGCGCCGTCGGTCACGAAACGGACGTCACGATAGCTGATTTTGTCGCCGACCTGCGCGCGCCGACGCCATCAGCAGCGGCAGAAATTGTCAGCCGCAACCAGCAGGAGTTGTTGCGTCAGATCCAGTCCGCCCAGCAGCGTCTGGGCATGGCGATGGACTACTACCTCGCCAACCGCAGCCGTCGTTTCACGCAGATTTTTCACCGTCTGCAACAACAACATCCGCAACTGCGTCTGGCCCGTCAGCAAACCGCGCTGGAACGTCTACGCCAACGGATGGGATTTGCGCTTGAGGCCAGGATTAAGCAGGCCACTCAGCGTCAGCAGCGCGTAAGCCAACGCCTGAGCCAGCAAAATCCGCAGCCGCGCATTCACCGCGCGCAGTCGCGCATCCAACAGCTGGAATATCGTCTGACGGAGAATATCCGCTCACGGTTAAGCGAACAGCGCGAACGCTTTGGCAACGCGGTTACGCATCTGGAGGCGGTCAGCCCGTTAGCCACGCTGGCGCGCGGCTATACGGTTTCGACGACAACGAACGGCAAGGTGCTGAAAAAGATCAAACAGGTCAAAGCAGGCGATATCATGACCACGCGACTGGAGGACGGTTGGCTTGAAAGTGAAGTCAAATCCGTCACGCCGGGCACGTAATCCAATATTCCCCCCCCCTCGGCAGCGCAATGTCAGGTTTCGGTTTCGCCTCAGCCAACCTACGCGCCACATCGGATAAGGTGTAGCCATAATCCGACGATCAACCGGTTTGTCATTAGCCTCAAAACCGGGCTGGGAATACCCGCCCGGTTTTGTCTAACTTACCAGTTATAGCGCAGATTCAGGCTACCGTTCAGATCGCCAAAGTCATTGCTGCCAGTCTGCCCGGCAACCTGAGCGCGAACGCTCCACTGCTTATCGATATCTGCCTGCAGACCCACTTTCAGCTCCGCACGGTTAGCCGGAAGATCCTGTTTCACCGTGGCATCATCAAACGATACCGACACATCATCGCTGGTGTGCAGCCAGTTAGCTTCAGCAAACGGCTGGATAACCGTACGGCTGCCTTTGTACAGCTTGCCTTCAACACGCAGACCCAGGCGCGCTGTCCAACTGTCGCCATCCTGACCGTCGATCCGGGTGCCGTAGTTATCCTTCACGCTATCCGCTGAGTAATTCTGCCAGACAACCTGCGCCTGCGGCGTCAGACTGACAGTATTGCCGTTGCTAAGCGCAATATCGTAGCGATAACCAGTTTCCAGCGAGACGGCGTTAGCGGTTGAATCATAAGATTCAGCTCCCGCATCACCGCTCTCTACGCTGTTGTTGTAGAAACCATATTGGTACCAGCTGTCGACATACGCGCCGCTATGCGTTTGGGCATCGGCAAACCAGGTGGCATAGACGCCAAGGTTATAGCCGTCTACGTTGCCGCTACTGGTGAACTGGCTACCGTCCGCGCCACGGTTACCGGTGCTGTCGGTATCGGCGTTGATGTAGCTCGCCATGACGCCAACGGTAACGCTCTGCTGGCCGTTACCCCAGGCCAGAATGTCGCCGCCTAACTGGAACTGGGAGTAGTTGCTGTCCATATCGATATTGCCGCTGACAGCCTCGGATTCCGCTTTACCCGCTTTGAAGCGCGCCCATACGCTGCCATCGGCATTACGATACTGGCTGCCCTCGCGGTCATAGAGGGTCTGCATTTGCAGGTTGCGCGCCATTCACTGGTTGCCCATGTACGCGCCGATATCCGCACGGTACTGCGGTGCGACATCGCCGCCATCGTCCGGAGGCGTGACATTACCGCCATCGTCACCGCCATCCGAAGGCGTGTCATCACCGCCGCTGTCGTCATCATCAGACTGTGCTTTTGACGCCAGATACCAGTCGTTGTCACTTTCATTCCAGTACAGACGGTAGGTATACAGACTGGCGTTAACTTCATTTTTTAACACAAACGCATCGCTGGTCGATACGCCGCCAACATCCACCACTTCGATACCGTTAGTGGTCTGTGCTCCATCGCCGATGCCGTTGATGTACAGATCGGTGGTGCCGGAGGCATCGCCGGTAATGACTAACTTATCGGTCGCCGAATCATCGTCGCCCAGGACGGTATTCAGGTAAAGCGAGCCGCCGTTACCGGTATAATCGCCGTCAACATAAAGCGTATTGCCAGGCGTGCTGGCGCTGCTACCGCTGGTCATTGTCCCCATGTTGACCAGATCGCCATTGAGGGTGAAGATAGCGCCTGTCTCCTCGCTGTCGCCGAAGACCAGCGTCCCTTCATTGGTCACCTTACCGTTAACGGTTGTACCGTTGCTGCCGCCAAAGGTCGCGTCGGAAGCGACGTTCACCGCCTGCTGGCTGCCCACTTCGCCAATCGTACCGTCTCCGGCCAGCCACAGCGTGCCTTCCTGTACGTTAGTATCGCCGGTGTAGGTGTTCACGCCGCTCAGCGTCAGTTTACCCGCGCCCAGTTTGGTCAACGTTTTACCATCCCAGTCGCCGTTGCCGGTTTTATCGCCCAGTACGCTGGTGACTTCAAAGCTATCGCCTGCGCCCAGAGTGAAGGTGCCGTGTGCTGGCGTCGCTGACGTGGCGGTCGCATTCCAGCTCAACCCTTCGGTAAGCAGATATTCTGACGCATCTTCAGGATTGATTGTCCCGGTTACGGTCAGATAGTCCGGCTGGTCAGTGAGGTTCATCGTCAGGCTGGTAAAGTCGCCGCTGATATCGCTGTCCATATCCATCAGTTTAAAGGACTGGAACTCCGCATCGGAGGCGCGCGCTTGCAGGCTGGCGTCGCTGACGACCAAATCGCCGCCAAGCGTGGCGCTGCCGCCGGTGATCAGCGGTTGCACTGAGTCACTATTCAGCTCAACGTTCAGCGTACTGCCATCTTGCTGAATTAACGCGCTGTCGCCGAGATCCAACGAGGTGCCGAGCGCCAGTTGGGTCGTCGCGCCGCTATGAGTGGTGATGCCGCCCGCCGCGCTGACTTCACCGTCTGCGTCCAGCACCAGCGTGGCGTTATTGTCTACCAGACCGGTGCCCAGCGCCGTCGTACTGGCGGCGACCAGCGTACCTTCATTGATGGTGGTGCCGCCGCTGTAGTCGTTGTCGCCGGAGAGGATCAGCGTGCCTGCACCTTCTTTGGTCAGCGATTTACCGTCCCATCTGCTACCCGGATCCAGCGTGTCATCAACGTCTGTCAGTGTAGCCGCAACGTTAAAGCTGCCGTCAGGGTCGCTCAGGGTAAAGGTGCCGTGGGCGTCGGTAGTGGCGTTGTCTCTGTCCGCATACCAGGAGAGGGAGGCCGTCAGATCATAGTGGGTGTTGTCTGCTTCATCGACTTTTCCGTCGATAGTCAGGAAGTCAACATCTTCGCGGTTCATCCCTGCAATGGTCAGATCGTCGAAATCGCTCGTAATGGCGCTGTCGCTGTCAATCAGCGTGTAGGTGTATGCCTCAGGCGTCCAGCTGTCTGTAACATTACCGATACCGCTGATGTTGAGCGTGCCACCCAGCGTGACGCTGTCAGCGGTAATTACTGCGTCGTCGGTGGCCACGCCGAGGTCAATACTTAGCGTACTGCCGTCTTCCTGGGTGAGCTGGCTCGCGCCAAGGGTGCTGCCCGCCGCCAGCGCGGTAGTGGCGCCGGTATGGGTGGTGATGTTCGCAAGCTCGAATGCGCCGTTGGCATCCAGCATCAGCGTACCGCTGTTGTCGACATCACCGCCGCTCAGCGCGTTAACGTTGGCGGCAATCAGCACACCGTCGTCAATGGTGGTGCCGCCGGAGTAAGTGTTGTCGCCGCTTAACGTCAGCTCGCCCGTGCCGATTTTCACCAGCGAACCGGTGCCGGAAAGCGTATTTTTCAGCTCGCCCTCGCCGACCTGAAGCACGCCGTTGTTGGCAACAGCTCCGGTCCCCAGTGAATCCGCATGGTCAGCAATCAGCACACCGTCGTCAATGGTGGTGCCGCCGGAGTAATCGTTATCGCCGTTTAACGTCAGCTCGCCTGTGCCGGTTTTCACCAGCGAACCGCTGCCGGAAAGCGTATTTTCCAGCTCGCCCTCGCCGACCTGAAGCACGCCGCTGTTAGCGATAGCGCCAGTGCCCAGCGAATCCGCATGGTCAGCCGTCAGCGTGCCGCCGGTAATGGTGGTGCCGCCGGAGTAAGTGTTATCGCCGCTTAGCGTCAGCTCGCCTGTGCCGGTTTTGACCAGCGAACCGGTGCCGGAAAGCGTATTTTCCAGCTCGCCCTCGCCGACCTGAAGCACGCCGCTGTTGGCAATAGCGCCAGTGCCCAGCGAATCCGCATTGTCAGCAATCAGCACACCGTCGTCAATGGTGGTGCCGCCGGAGTAAGTGTTATCGCCGCCTAACGTCAGCTCGCCGGTACCGGTTTTGACCAGCGAACCGCTGCCGGAAAGCGTATTTTCCAGATCGCCTTCGCCCACCTTAAGCACGCCGCTGTTGTCGATATCGCCGCTGCCCAGCGAATCCGCATGGTCAGCCGTCAGCGTACCGCCGGTAATGGTGGTGCCGCCGGAGTAAGTGTTGTCGCCGCTTAGCCTCAGCTCGCCTGTGCCGGTTTTCACCAGCGAACCACTGCCGGAAAGGGTGTTTTCCAGCTCGCCTTCGCCGACCTGAAGCACGCCACTGTTGGCAACAGCCCCGGTACCCAGCGAATCCGCATGGTCAGCAATCAGCGTGCCGTCGGAAATAGTGGTACCGCCGCTGTAGTTGTTATCGCCGGTCACGATCAGCTCATCGCTACCGCTTTTGACAATTTGGCCCTCGCCGGTCACGTTGTTATCCAGCGTGCCCTGGCTCAGCGCAAGCGTTGCGCTTTCTGCAATCGTCACATCGCCAGTGCCGAGCGCGGCGGCGTCTTTGGCGGCCAGAATGCCGCCGTCAATTTCAGTATCGCCGTAGTCGTTGCCGGTGTTGCTGAGGATCAGCGTGCCGTCGCCTTGTTTGGTTAGCTTGCTGCCGTTCCAGTTGGAGGTCGCCGTGGTTTCGTCCAGTTCGCTGGTGACGGTAAAGGTACTGCCTGCATCAACGGTAAAAGTGCCATGCGCAGCGCGCGCAGAATTTGCGCCCGCGTACCAACTCAAGCCCGTAGACAACTCGTAGTTGGTATTATCATCCGCATCAACGCCCGCGTTGATCGTCAGATAATCCGGCATAGCGGAGGTGTCAGCATCCAGTGTTACGCTGTCAAAATCGGTAGTGATTGCGCTTTGTGAATCAATCAGCGTGATCGATCCAAAGTGTTCGTCGGTTTCGGGCGCGACAAAGGTGGCCGTTGAGCTAAGGTTCAGCGTCCCGTCCAGCGTGACGTTGGCGGCTTTGATAATTGGCGCGCTGTTGGCGGTATCCAGCGTCGCGTTTATCTGGCTGTTATCCTGTAAGGTCAGGGTATTGTCCACCGTCAGCAGCGTACCTGTCGAACCGCTCGCGTTGCCCAGCGTAATATCGCCGTCGTTGGTCAGATTGCCGACGGTTGACGGGTCGGTCATGTTCCACTGGCTGGTGTCGTCGAGCGACAGCGTAGTAAACATCGCATCTACACTACCGGTTAACGTGGACCCCTGGCTTAAAGAGAGCGATGACGATGACGCGTCACTCTGAGCAACGTCACCGATCAATGTCGTATTGTTGGCCTGAATTACCGCCTTGCTGCCAAGCTTGATCACTTCCGGCGCTTCAAATGTGCTGTCGGTCAGCACGATAGGAGCGTTAATCGTCGTGCCAGTGTCCACATGCAGCGCAATCGTGTCTGAATTAACCTGTACTTTGTTGACCGTCAGCGCGTTGAGATCCTCATACCCGTCGAGTTTTCTTTTGCTGGTTATAAAGATACCGTCGCCGTCGGCGTTGATGGTGGCGCCGTCGATCCTGGCGTCCGACGCCAGAATATACACGCCCGTACCGGCAGAGGTAATGTTGCCGCCTGTAATATCCAGGGTAGTGGCGTTATTGGCCTGTACCGCCGCGCCGCTGGCATTGGTATGTGTTATGGTCGCGTTGGTGAGATTAAGAGCGGCCTTATTGGTACCCTGGATGGTGCTCATCGTACCTGCAGAGCTGACCGAGCTATCAGACAGGTTCAGGGTGGAACCCTCGTCTGTCGCGGTGTTTCCGGCAACAACGTTTATCTGGCCTTGCGCCAGGGTGATTGTGCTACCGTCCAGCACGTTCAGCGTACTGCCTTGTTGCACCTGCGCGCTGCTGCTGTTAGCTGCCTCAACGATGGTACCGTCCAGCGTTGCTTCTGAACCCGTATACAACGTCATTACGCCGAAATTGCCGTCAATCGTTAGCGTACTGTCTGTTAACGTCAGTGTGCTGCCATCCGCTGCGGAAATACCCTGGGTATAAATGCCCGTAGTGGTTATCTTCGCGTCGGTAAGCTCAAGGATAGCGTAATGATCCAGCGAAATGGCGTTGGAAACATACTTACCGCCATCCGGATCATCAGCTCCGCCTCCGCTTGTTTCAATGACGAGCCCCGTCCCTGTGACCGTGGTGGGCTGCCAGCCGACGGTGGCGACACCCGAGACATATAGCGCCGCGCCTTCATCGGTGCCCGAATAGCTCATCGGCGGCGTTGACGCATCCAGAACGTGGGGCTGCGCATCAGCATATGATACCTGATTGTCGGCCATGGCCAGCGGGCTGAAAAATCCGAGCGCTGCAGCCACGGCGCAAGCCAGCGCCGCGCGCGTTGCTTTTATTATTTGTCCATATTCGGACTTTTTGTTTAGGGAATGGATTTCACTCGCGCATACTTGCGCTTTAACTTTGCTGTGGCCTCGCGCCAGTTCTGAAGCCACGACATACATATTTCGCACGGCGCTCCAGACAATACTGTAAGTCCTGTTCAATTTTTAAATTTCCCTTTAATAACGTTCACGAAGCAAACTGGATTTTGATTGGGCTACAAATAGCCTTTAAATGCTACATTATCAATGAGTTAAATAATAAATAACAAAAATACAGCTCTATGAATGGTTGCAATCACCTGAAACAATATATTATCCAAGCCAAATTATTAACTAATTTCAAGGCTTATTTCAATGCCAGGTCAATTTCTGGTTGATTTATAATTGATATAAATACATTCATCCATTTAATAAATATTTATGTCGTGAATAACATTTAATAACTTCATATATTAAAATAAATAAATGCGTGAAACAAAAAGGTGTGATTATCATGCGACACCTGGCGTTATTTTAAATACACTCGTCATACTTCAAGTTGCATGTGCTGCGGCTGCGTTCCCTCACCCCAGTCACTTACTTTAGTAAGCTCCTGGGGATTCGCTCGCTTGCCGCCTTCCTGCAACTCGAATTATTTAGAGTATATACGTAGCGCCAGATGCCGGGTTGCAGAAGGGAGACGGCGCTTTTACACACGCGCGGCAAACGGTGGTGGCGCCAATTAGCAGAACATATACTTTTCAATGAATGCTACTTTCACTTTTTCATGAAGCTCAATTGAACGTGAAAAGCAGATTATTTTCGTACCAGACGCGTAATACGTTACTCCACGCACGTCGCATAACCTGCTGTGTTTGCCGGCTTAATGGCGCAGTTTTGTTGCCTGGTATTCTCATCCACGCCGCAATACATGCCGCCGCTCGAGCTTGATTTAGATAAATAGGGATAGCCCTGCGTCGGCCAGCCTAACGAGCTAATTGAATGATACAGCGTCAACAGGTCGTTATTATCCGGTGCTTTGCTAAGGCTACCGCACTGTTTGGCAATATCCCATTTCGTGTTGTCCACCGTATGCGCCATCGCCCAGTACTCGTTATTTGCATGCACTCCGTTGGTAAATACTGGCGTCACGCCTGACAGCATCTCAGCCTGAAGCCACGGACGATGCAGCGTTTTTCCGTTGACGGATGTCGTATCCGACATATTTCCCCAGAACAACGCCTTATCCGTATCCGGGCTGGTAAGTACCATAAAAATCACATCCAGCGATGCGTGAAGAGTCGTATTGTCCGTCACTTTCACCGTGAGTGGCGTTTTCAACCCCAGGCTTTTATCCTGATTAAGCGTAAACGTTGCCGTACCGTCGCTGCCGGTAGTGCCGGTAAAGACAATCCCGGTGGTGGTCATACTTTGGCTGGCGCTTGCGGGAGTCAGCTCTTTAAGCATGAGATCGTCTGCTCCGGCATCCGCTGCCACGTCGCCATCCGTTATCACCATACCTGCCCGATTTTTCGAATCGCCACGTGACAACGTAAAACCGACGTTGGCGACCGGGTTACCGCTGCTATCTTTTACCGTCACCGTTAACGGCATCGCGCTTCCCTTCGCCACTACCGCCGCATTTTTCGCGCTGTCCATCGCCGTCGAGGTCAGCGTAATACTGGCAGGAGTAGAAGTACGCGGCTCGACCAGACACACCTGAGCGCCGGTGGCAGTCGATGAACTGGCGGTGCCCTTACCGCCGCTATTCAGGTTTATAAATTGGTAATATCCGGTATTCGGCGCACGATCCGCCGCCCACCAGGATTTGTTCCCCGCCACCGGCCAGCCGTAATTTGTACCGATTGCGCCGTTAGGATTGTCGCTATACAACGTTTGCAGATCGCCCGACAACGGCTGGTATTCCGCATCACAGCCGGTTGCGCCCGCTTTTTCAGTGTTCGCTGCGGTGACTAAGGGCCATGTTTCATTGTTAACCAGGTAAGTACCGCTATTCGACGTCATCTCCGCCGCCAGCAGCGGACGCCGGAACTTCACGCCCGCGCTGTTGGTCACGGTTTCCGGCATGTGTCCCCAGTATTTGGCTTTATCGCTGTCCGGGCTGGTAATGACGGTGAAAATGACGTCCATATCGCTAACTGTCAGCGGATCGTCGACAAGCATCGCCTGCAGCGGTGTTCTCAGGCCACGGGAATCATCCTGCGTCACTTCGAGTTGCGCTTTACCATCCTCATCCGTAATGCCATACCAATAACTTGTGCACGAAGATACCGTGCAGTTAAACGTCATTGAGCCCGTAGACGGCGCAACCGATGTGAGTACCATGCCTCCGCCGGAACTGCCATCAACGACACCCGCCCGGTCTATCGAAAGCGTTCGTCCCAAACGGATAGTAGTATTGGGCTGCGGCGTGCCGGAACCATCCCTCACAGTGACGGTCAACGGCAGGCTCTCGCCCTTCTTCGCCACTGGAGCGCCTTTATCCGCATCCATGGCGCTGGAGGTGAGTTCTATCGACAATTCCCGGCGCTTTGCCAGACAAAGCTGCGCCGTGGCGGTATTGGCTTTGGTTGTCAGCGTATTATTATCGCTGAGTCTGACATACTGGAACTGACTGTCTGAGTGCGTGGCATCCGGTACTGAGTTACCCGCCCCCCAATATTTTCCTGATGCCACCGGTAGGCCAAGCGTTGTCGTGAGTGCGCCATTGGGATAATCGGTATATAGCGTCTGTAAATCATTTACCGTCGGCAACCCCAGCCGATCGCACGGGCTGGCGGTGTCCTGATACATATTCGGATAACGGCTCCAGGTATACCAGGTCTCGTTATTTTCCGTATAACCCGACGTGTCCGCCGTTGAAGAAAGTTCAGCGCGCAGCAGCGGTCGCTTAAATTCAACCCCCTTACTGTTGGTAAAGGTTTCCGGCATATGGCCCCAGTATTTGGCCTTATCGCTGTCCGGGCTGGTCACTACGGTAAAGATTGCGTCTTTGCTGTCTGTCAGGTTGCTGCCGTCCATCGTGGCGGCGCTGATAGTGGTTTTTAAACCGGCGGTACTGTCCTGCGCAAGGGTAAATGTCACCTGTCCCTGGGCATCAGTTTGCGCATACAGATATTTCGCCGAGGTATCCAGCAGGTATGTCGCCAGGCCGGACGGCATCACATTACGCAGCGTAATATCGTCTGTGACGCTTGAGGACGATGTGGCGCTGTTGGCGCGATTGTACGAAGATCCGCGGCTGATTTTCACCATCACGTTTTTCATCGGCTGACCTGCGGCGTCTTTCACGTCGATGGTGGCGGCCATCTGCTCGCCCTTCTTCGCCTTTGCGCTTCCGGTGGTTTCATCCTGGCCTGCCAGCGTCAGCGTCAGGCTGGCGGCGGCGCTGCGCGGCGAGGCAAGACAGGTCTGCATGTAGTACATCGAGGTGCTGGTCGTCGTTTTGACATCATTGCCGTCGTTAAACAGGTTGACCGCCGCGTAGAGCGACTTCGTGCCGTCTGACGATATCACGTAATCCCCCGCCCACCAGTAGCGGCTGACGTTGTTGTTGCCTGAACTGGTCATCGGCCAGCCGTTACGGCTGCGCATGGCGTTATCCGGGTATGTCCCGTACAGCGTCTGGAGGTTGGCTACGGTCGGTAGCGTGTCGCGCCCACAGCCGCCACCGGTGCCGTTCCAAGCTTTATCGACGGTTATCATGCCCCAGGTTTCGCCTTTGTCGTAGTAGCCGTTGGCGATGGTCAGCGTTTTGCCGGGCGTAGCGCTAAACTCGCTGGCCAGCAGCGGACGCCTGTACGCCACGCCGCTGCTGTCGGTCAGCGTTTCCGCCATATGGCCCCAGTAGTTGGCCTTCGGCGTGTCCGGACTGGTGACCACGGTAAAGATGACTGGCAGCGGCGCGCTCGTTACGCCGTTGTGTTCTATCGCCGCCGTCAGCGGCGTTTTAAAGCCCGCGCCGCTGTCCTGGCTGATATTCAGCGTCAGCGTGCCGTCGGCGCCCGTGGCGGTGTAATAGTTAGCGCCGCTGCTACGCCCGTCGCTGTGGTTTATCTGTATATCCGCCGCCGCCGAGCTATTCACCTCCTGATTCGCGCGCCCGACGCTGTCGCCGCGCGTAAAGATAACCGGCGTGTCGGCGGCCGGGTTGCCCTGGGCATCCCGCGTGGTGATGATGACCGGGATGGTCTCGCCGACTTTCGCTTTGGCGAATCCGTCGCTGTCGTTATACACAGGCGAAGTGAGCGTTATCTGCGTCGCCGCCGGATGGGCGTTTTGCAGGCAGACAAAATAGAGTTGTTCATTCCACAATAGCGAACCGACGCCGCCGTCGCGCAGATTAATCGACTTAACGTAGCGGTTTTGCGTACTCCGGCTCAAATCGGCGGTGCTGTCCTGGTAGTTTTTACCGTCCAGCGGCCAGCCCTGCTGCGTATTCATGGCGCCGCCGGGCCTGGCGTCGTACAGCGATTGCATATCGGCAAGGGTCGGCACGTATCCCGCGCCGCAGGCGTCGTTCGCCATTTCAAAATCGACGATTCCCCACGCTTCGTTGTTTTCCGTATTGTCGCCGTGGGTAACGCCGCTGGCGATTTCAGCCGATAACAGCGGGCGCTTAAACACCTCGCCGTTGGCCGCCGTCGTCGTTTCCGGCATATGGCCCCACATTTTGGCTTTGTCGCTGTCCGGGCTGGTGACCACGGTAAAAATAGTATCGATGCTGGCCGTCGCGCTGGCGTTATTGTACAGCGCCGCCGTAATCGCGACTTTCGTCCCCTGGGCATCCGGGCGGGTGACGTTGATGATTTTGCTGCCGTTTTCACCGGTCATACCGCCGATTTGGGTGGCGCTGTCGTTGAGCGAATCGCCGTCAATCACCACCGCCGAGACGATGCCGTCGCCGCTACCGGCGATATGTTTCTCCCCCTGGCGGGTATAGCCGTCGCCGCGGCTTAACACGAACGGCGCTTGCGGCAGCGGATTGCCGCTGGCGTCTTTTACCGTCACTTTAAGCTGGAGCGTATCGCCCTTTTTCACCTTCACCGCGTGTTCGCTGTTTGCGTTATACCACAATGCCGCATCCACCGGCTCAATGGTGATAGACGCCGCCGTCGGATTTTTGCTGACCAGACAGCTCACGTAGTCCGACGCATCGCCGGAAGCGGTATAGCCGCCCGCAGCCAGTGATACCGCCTGCCATGTAGCGGCGCTGGCGAAGGTGGAAGACCAGTAGTCATACGTCGTCGGCCAGCCGGATACGGTGTGGATTTTATTGCCGTCGCTGGAGGCATACAGTGCGGCAAGCTGATCGGCGCGCGGCAGATGGCCGGCCTCGCAGCCCCCGGCGTTGGGGTTATTCAGCGCGTCGGCGTGGCTGACACGCGCCCAGGTTTCGTTATCCTGCTCCTGGGTACGGGTGGCGGCAGTCGCTTCCGCCGCCAGCTTTGGCCGCTGGAATTCCATATCACCCACGGTGAGCGTGTCCGCCATATGACCCCACATCTGCGCCTCCGGCGTATCGGGGCTGGTGGCAACGGTAAATTTCACGCTGCGGTTGACGGGCGTGGTAATCAGTGAGTTGACCGGCAGTACGCTCAGCGGCGTCAGTAAGCCCACGCCCTGCGGCTGTTCAATCACCAGCGTGGCGTTGCCTTCGGCATCGGTCATGCCCTGATACGTCATCGACGCCTGGGAAGAGCCGAAAGGCGTTCCGCCCATCACCAGCGTTCCGTCGCTGGGATCGGTAAAGCCCGTGGTGGCGTTGTCGCGATTTTTGCCGTGCGCCATGGTGACGATAAAGCTGGCGTTGGGCACGCTTAACCCGTTCAGCGCATTAACGGAATGGACATTCATTGTGATTTGTTCGCCGACTTTGGCTACCGCATTGCGTAACGACTCATCGCCATTAAAGTAAACGTCCAGACTGGTCACCAACTCGTTACCGGAGCAGGAGAGATAGTTCGGTTCGGCGCCGCTGAACGTGCTGTCCGCGCCGGTCGCCAGGTTGACGTGCGCGGTGGTGGAACCATCAGTATCCGCCGCGATATAGCTGTGTTTCTGCGTCGGCCAGCCGTAGGTCGTTTCCATCGCGTTGCCGGAATGGGCCTGATACAGCGTATCCAATAGCAGTTGCCCCGGCACCTGGCCGGTACCGCACTGGTTCGTCGCCGCCGTTACCGAGTTAAACGTCGCCCAGTATTCGTTATTCTCAAATTCGGAACCGGTATCCTGCGCGGCCTCTTCTGCCAGCAGCGGGCGTTTGTAGATATTGCCCGCTTCCACCACGCCCTGCATATGGCCCCACATGCGCGCCTGCGCCACGTCCGGGCTGGTGACGACGGTAAAAATCACGTTCTGCGTCGCTTCCGTGCCGTCGAACAGCACCACGCGCACCGGGGTTAATACGCCCGCACCCTTATCCTGAGTCAACACCAGCGAGAACTGACCGTTGGCGTCGGTGACGCCATGATAGTGGCCGTCGCTGCCTGCCAGATTGGTGATAATTACCGGATCATCCGTCCACTGATGCCCGCTATCAATATCGGCGTTCTTTTGATTCTGGCGATTTTGCTCGTCGCCCAGGTAGACGTTAAAGTAGCGATAAGGCAGCGGTTTATTGGTGGCGCTGTCGGTGACGGTGATCTTCATGTTGATCTCTTCGCCCACCTTCACTTTCGCCGCGTTGACCGTTGAATCAAAATTATCGGCGCTAATCACTAATTTCGGCGTGACCGCAGGCGGGGCTTTATCCACGCAGCTAACCAGCGATTGCGTGGCGTCCGGCATCTGCGTAAGGGCGCGGCTGCGCATATCAATGCTGATATGGTCAGTGGCAGTCGATCCCTGGGAGGAGGACCAGTACTCTTCGTCACCGGATGTCAGCCCTACCGGCCAGCCGAGGGTGGTGGCCAGATCGCCGCGCGCAATTTTTAACCCTTCCAGTTGGCGTGCATCCGGCAGAATATCGCAGTGCGCGTCGGCGTGGCCCCAGTTGAACTGCGCCCAGGTTTCATTGTTGATGCTGGCGGTGCGGTCTTCACCGTCGGTTTCCGCCGCCAGTTTGGGGCGGTAAAAGGTGTAGCTTGCGCCGTCCACCGTGGCGGTGGACGTCTCTGCCATATGACCGTACATGTTGGCGCTGCTGCTGTCCGGGCTGGTGAGGGTGGTAAAAATCACGTCCACGCTGGCTTTCAGCGCTGGCGCGCTCGACGGGTGCGCTATCAGCGGCGTTTTAACGCCCGGGCCGTTCGCCTGGGTGACGACCACGGTCGCCACGCCCTCGGCGTTGGTCGTACCGTGATATTCCGTGGCGGTGGTGGTCAGTTCGGTGTTGCCGACGCGCACCGGCGCGGCATTGTTTACCACGCCCTGGCGGTTTTGCGCGTCGCCGCGGGTAATCACGAAATCAACGTTGCCCTCCGGTTCGCCGCCGCAGTCTTTGGTCGTTACCGTCAGCATGATGCTTTCGCCCGCTTTGACCTTCGCGGCGTTGAGCGACTCATCCAGATGATCGGCGGCGAGCGTTACCGGGTCGCCCACGGCGGGCGCGATATCCACGGCAAACTTTTGATCAAGCACTTCGACCGCCGTGTTATAAGGCACGCCGGTGCGGGTAAGCAACCACAGCGGCGGTATGGCGGTTGAGGTATCCAGTTGCGACCAGACCACCAGATGGCGGCCCGCCAGATTCTGCGCGCAGAAACTTATATTGCTGACGGGTTGTGGATCAAGCGGCGTGTCCGGCGTGGCGGCGTCGGCCCACACCAGCGTAACGGCGGGCGCGCGTTCAGCCTGCCAGACCAGCGGCGGCACGGCGAAGATATCGCCTTCGGTGTCGTGCGGATTGGTTAAGGCCAGCGCGCTGCCAGCATCACTGGTGCTGAACTGGCTGGGCTTCGCGGAGTAGTCAACAGGATTCGCCGCATCAGAGCGCAACTGAACGCTGCCCTGATACACCGGGATCGTCACACTATCGGCCTGCGGCGGAGTGCCGTTAATAGCCGCAGTTTGCTCAGTGAGTTCCTGCCATGCGCCGCTGCTTCGCACGGCCTGCGCGAAGAAAGGCGTTAAACTGAGGGCGCATAGCAGCAGCCAGGGTAAAAAACCGACACACTTTTTCGATTTCACTGACGTACCTGAGAAAAGTCCATTTCGTTGCAGTTCATTCCATGAATACAAAAACGTAAAAATACATCGCTACCGGAACAGCGCCAGCTACAAGGGATACCCAGGTTGGGCGCCGCAAAGCGTCACCCAACATTCAAACGCGCTCCCGGCCCCATTACCCATTCACTACGGCACCCGGCACGAGCCTAAGCCCGAGGTCGTCGCTTTTTCACGAGTACAGGTTGTCTGGCCGGTCGTTTCGTTAAATGAACAGTAGTACTTATTGCTTTGACCTTCATCTTGCGACACATAGTCCCAGGATGATGTCGTCGGCCATTGCAACGTGCCGATAACGCTCTGCAACGCTTTCAGATCGTCCAGCGAGGCTATATTTTCCTGCGATCCGCAAAGATGCGTCAACGACGTTTCCACGTGTTCGGACTGATAATAATAGTTCGTCCCCCAGATTTCATTATTAAACGGCCAGGTATCCCGGGGCGCGGCAGAGAGCTCGGCTTTCAGGTACGGGCGGCGCAGCGTAACGCCGTTCACCTGCACGGTATCCGGCATATGACCCCAGTATGACGCATACGGCGTATCCGGGCTGGTTTGTACCGTAAAGATTGCATCTACGCTCGCCGCCTCATCAAATTGATTCGCAAGCGCCGCCGTGACAGACGTTTTTAACCCCAGCGATTTATCCTGAGTTAACGTAAACCGCAACTTACCGTCATCGCCGGTGAAGCCAGACCATTTTGTGCTGAGGCCATTCTGGTTATTAAACGCCACTGCCGTACCCGCAGGTGCAACCGGCGTCAGCATCATATTCGCAGGCGAAGTTGTAAACGGAACCGGCTCGCCAATCACGCCTGGTTCAATGTATTGCTTATCCACCTCACCGCGCGAATAAGAGTATTCACGCGTCAACAGTACGGCCACCCCGGCCTGCGGCTGCCCGGCGTCGTTAGTCACCGTTACCGTCATCGGTATCGTTTCGCCTTTTTTCGCCATGGCCGCTGATTTATCGGCGTTCCATGCGTCGGAAGAGAGCGCGATATTCAGCCCGCTGCGCGATGTTGTCAGGCAGAGTTGTAAGTAGTAGTTACCCGGGTTTTCCGACATGCTGTAGTTTTTCCCCGTCTTGAGATCTTTATACTGCCAGTAAAGGGTTGAGCCTTTCAGCAGGCTATCCCCCGCCCACCACCGCTTCCCGACGGGCAATCCAATATCGGTCGCCACCTTGCCGCTTGGGTGATCGTTGTACAGCGCAGTGAAATCATCTATCGCAGCCATCTGGTTCATCGGACACCCGCCGTAATTGCCGGTATTAAAACTATTCACCATGATCCAGTTTTCATTGGTTTCGAAATAGGTATCCGTGTGCGCCTCCGATGAGGGCTCGCCTGCCACCAGCGGGCGCTTAAACTCCGCACCGTTGCTGGCGGTGAAGGTCTCCGGCATATGGCCGTACATGTTGGCCTTGTCGCTGTCCGGGCTGGTGAGGACGGTGAACACCACCGGCAGCGATGAGGTCGCCGTCGGCGTATCGTTCAGATTCGCGGTCAGCTGGTTTTTCAACCCTATGCCGCCGGGTTCGGCAAGCGTCAGGGCCAGCGTACCATCCGCGCCGGTGGCGCCGGTCAGAACCGATGTGGCATAGTAAAACTGTTGCTGCGCACCGGTGAGCGGCGTCACCGTCATGTTGGTGCCGTTAGTGGCTACAAATTTATTATAGTCAGGGTTGCGCGCCTTCCCGGCGTCGCGTTTAAGCGAAAAAGTCGCATAAGGCACCGGGTTGCCCATCGCATCGGTAGTGGTGATGAGTAGCGGGATCGACTCGCTGTTTTTCGCCTTCACCGCCTGAATAGCGTCATCCATCGCCTGCGGGGAGGTGAGGGTAATCTGCGTGGCCTGCGGCAGCGGCGTCGTGGCGCAAATTTGATACTGCCAGGCAGTGCTGGTCGCGCTGTTTTCTGACCGACGCGAACCATCAGCCAGATCGACTGCGTAATAGAAGTCAAGTTTTGCCCCGCTGGAAAATGACGTCGAGTTCGATCCGCTCCAGTAAGAATAGTAGACCGGCCAGCCCTGGGCGGTATTTATCGTTCGGCTCGGGTATTTGCTGTAGAGCGAATCCAGCGCCTCAACGGCAGGGTAATAGCCCGCCGCGCAACGGGCCGGATTGGCCCCTTCACTGGCTGGCCCATGAAAAACCGCCCAGGTTTCGTTGGTTTCTTGCTTAGACGCAGTATTGTCCGTACTGGACAGCTCAGCGTACAGCAGCGGGCGCTGGTACACCGCGCCATCCGCCGCCGTCAGCGATGGCGCCATATGCCCCCACATGCGGGCGACGCTGACATCCGGGCTGGTGACGACGGTAAAGATAGTGTCAATGCTGGCACTCACGGCGGCATTTTCATACAGCGTCGCGTTAATCGCGGTGCGGGTGCCGTGGGTGTCCGGGCGGGTGACGCTGATGATACGGGTGCCGTCAGTGCCGGTCTGCGACCCCATTTTGGTGGTGGTCCATGCCAGCGATTCGCCGTCGATCACCACGGGCGTCACGATGCCTTGCAGATCGTCACCGTCCTGAGCGGTATACTTTTCGCCCCGGCGATCGTAACCGTCGCCGCGGGTGAGCACAAACGGCGCTTCCGGGATCGGGTTGCCGCTGGCGTCCTTCACCGTCACCTTGAGCTGCATCGTCTCGCCCTTTTTCACTTTGACCGCGTGGACGTCGCTGCCGTCGTACCACTGCGACGGATTGACCGGTTCAATGGTGATGGACGCCGCCACCGGGTTATCGCTGGCCAGGCAGCTGGCGTAAATCGAGACGTTGCTGTTGGCAAATTCACTGCCGTTCGTCAGCGCGATCAGTTTCCAGGTGGTGGCGCTCTGGTAGGTGGACGACCAGTAGTTAAGATAGGTCGGCCAGCCCTGAATGCTGTGAATCTTGCCGCCGCTGTTGGCGTTATACAGCGCCTCAAGCTGGTCGATGCGCGGCAGGCGGTTCGCCGCGCAGCCGCCCGCATCCGGGTTGCCCACCGCGTCGCTATGGGCCACGCGCGCCCAGGTCTCATTGCTCTCGTCCTGGGTACGCAGCGGGTTGCTCACTTCACCCGCCAGTTTGGGCCGCTCAAAAGTCCAGTCGCCCACGGTAATCGTGTCGGCCATATGGCCCCACATTTTGGCTTTTGCCGTATCCGGGCTGGTCGCGACGGTAAACTTCACGCTGCGGGAAACCGGCGTATTGATGTATGAATTGACGGGCACGATGCTTAACGGCGTCAGCAGCCCCACGCCCTTTTTCTGGGTGAGGATAATGGTCGCATCGCCGTTAGCGTCGGTGATCCCGTGATAAACCTGCCCGGCAACGTAGCCCACGTCGTCAAACTGCATCTCGCCGTTGCTGGTATCGGTAAAGCCGGTCGTCAGCCCGTCACGCCGCCTGCCGTTCGCCATGGTGATGGTGAAGTCGGTATTGCCGATCGCTATGCCGTTAAGGGCGTTGCGCGAATGGATGTTCATCTTAACCTGTTCACCCACTTTGGCGTCGGCGTTTTTGATCACCGGGTCGTCGTTGAAGTAGACGTCCAGCACCGCCACCATTTCATTGGCCGAGCAGGTCAGGTAGTTGGGCGTATCGGTAAATTTGCCGCTATCGCCGTTTTCGAGGTTGACGTGTACCGTCCCGGAGGCGTCGCTGTCGGCGGCGATGAAATAATCTTCAGTCGGCCAGCCGTGCTCGCTTTCCATCTGTCCGCCCGTATGTTCGCTGTACAAATGCGCCAGCAACGACTGATCCGGCACCTGGCCGACACCGCACTGCGCGGTGGCCGACGCCACGGAGTTAAACGTCGCCCACTCTTCGTTATTTTCGCTGAATTGGCCGTCTTTATGGCTGGCCTCCACCGCCAGCAGCGGACGTTTGTACAGGTTGCCCGCGTCCACCACGCCGCGCATATGGCCCCACATGTTGGCGCCGTCCACGTCCGGGCTGGTGACCACGGTGAAAATTACGCTAAAGGACAGCTCGACGTTGCCGCCTTCGTCGTCCGGCATCACGATGCGGATGGGCGTTTCGACGCCCAGGCCGCTGTTATGTTTTAACGTCAGGTGCGCCTGGCCGTTGACGTCAGTCACGCCGGTATAGTGCTCCGGCGACGAGGCGCTCATACCTTCGGAATCAACGGTGACCCGCAGGTTATCCCATGCGTCCTGATGTTCCCCTTTGCGGTTTTTCGCCGGGTCGATAAACAGCTCCATGTAGCGGTAAGGCAGCGGTTTTTGCGTGTCCCGGTCAACTACGGTCATCGTCAGATCAATCGACTCCCCCACCTGCGCTTTATACGGTCCTTGTGGGGAGAGAGTAATCTGCGGGTGCGCCGCAGGCTGGGCTTTATCCACACAACTGACCAGCAGCGTGTCGCTGTCGGCGGCCCTGACGACCGATGCGCTGTTCATATGTACGGCAGCGTGGTAGCCGCTCATCTGATCTTTGGTCGACGACCAGTATTCGGCATCGTCCGTCGCCGGCCAGCCGGTGTACGTTGCCAGCGTGCTGTGCTCATGTCGCATCTGCACCAGTTGTTCGGCGTCCGGCAGAATATTGCAATGGTTATCGGCGCCGTTCCAGTCGAACAGCGCCCAGGTTTCGTTGGTATCGACGACGCTTTTGTCAGCGCCGCTCGCTTCCGCCGCCAGCTTCGGGCGGGTGAAGGTGTAGGTTATACCGTTCAGCGTCGCGGTAGCGCTCTCTATCATGTGGCCGTACATACTGGCCTTATCGCTGTCTGGACTGGTGATGGTGGTGAAAATGACGTCGACATTGTCGGTCAGCGTGGGATAGTTTTGCGAAGAGACGATAAGTCGCGTTTTTACCCCCGGACCGTTCTCTTGCGTTACCACCACCGTGGCGTTGCCCTGCCCGTCCGTTACACCATGATATTCTGTTTGCGCAGTCGTTAACTCGGTATTGCCAACGCGCACCGGGTTAGCGTTATTGACCACACCCTGGCGATTTATTGCATCCTCGCGACGGATCACAAACGGCGCATTGATCGCAGGTTCGCCATCACACGCTTTGGTGGTGACAGTAAGAGTAATACTTTCTCCGACCTTAACTTTCGATGCTTCAAAACTGGCATCGACATGATCGCCGCTCACAGAAACAGGGTCGCTCACCGCTGGTTTGATATTCAGCGTCACTTTCGGGCTTAACAGCGGAATGGTCGCATAATTCGGCACCCCGGTATTCGTAAAGAGCCACAGCGCGGGAACGTTGGTTTCATCTTCCACCTGCGCCCAGGCCACCAGCTGTCGCCCGGCGAGGTTTTGGGCGCAAAAGGTCAGGTTCGGAACCGGCTGCGGCGAGAGCGGCGTGTCGGGCGTGGCGGCATCGGCCCATACCAAGCCCATGGCGGGCGGCTGGCGGTTTTCCCAGGCGATGGTGGGCGGATCGCTAAAGAGATCGCCTTCGGTATCGGTGGAATTGACCGCCCGCATCGAGGTTGAGGTAGCATCCGCGCTAAAATCGCGCGGCATGGCGCTGAATTCAATATCGTGGGTTTTGCTCGGGTCAAGCAGCGTACTTCCCTGGTAAAGGGGGATAATAGCGCCGTCGGCCAGCGGCGCGGTGCCGTTAACCGCACCGGTGACTGAGTTCAGCTCTTGCTAGGTTCCGCCCTTCAATAGCGCCTGCGCAGGTGCGATCGACGCTGCAAACATGATCAGTAATGTCAGTAAGAAATGTACAACTTTATTCACTTGCCGATTCCTGTCCATGAGCGATAGCCACCCGTTTTCATTCTCTGTCGTAATTCAACCCACTTTGCTTAGCGCGCGGCTAAGCAAAGTGCGCGGAAAATACCACTCCCCGCGGGGAGTGGTATGTTGAGGACAACTTATTTGCGTTTGTAGTCGATGGACAGACCAAAGCCCTGGACACCGTCGCTACCCACGGTAACGCCGCCGTCTGCTCCCTCGAACGCCGTTTTCGCTTCGGCGTTGGTGACAGGGATGACAAGGTCTTTATCGTTCCAGCTTTCGTTGACGATACCGCCGGTACCGGTACCTGCAATTTTACTGGTGCCGACGAATTTCCAGCGGTAGTCATACTGGTCGGTAACGTTTTCACCGGCATCATAGGTACCGTTGCCGTTCTTATCGCTCCACAGCAATACCTGATAGGTGGTATTCGTTTTGAGTGTCGTCCCTGTATTCTTCAACAGGTTGGTATTCGAATCTTTCTCATGAATAACCACATGGACGTTTTCATCCACCACCGGACCTTCCGGAATTTCGTCATCATCCGAACCACCGCCCGCATCGGTCGACAAGTCTTTCAACAGCAGTTCGGTTGCCACGGCAGGGTCACCGGTGGTAGTGGTTGGCGTGATTTTGATACCGATATAACGATCCGCATCAGCGGCCTGGATTTCATAACTGTCACCAGTACCAAGATCTTTGGGGTCGCTGCCATTCTGATCGCTAAAGCTCACCCATTTCACGGTGGCTTTAGTTGCCGTGTTGTCGGTGTCTAGGTCGCCTTCCGTATCGCCAATCGCCCAGTTCACCGTGACCTTATCGCCAACGTGGAACTGCTTATCGCCTTCGGTCACAATTTTACGATCGCCGCGATCGATAGTTACCGTTACGTGATCTTTGTCGGTATCCGCAGTTTTATCCGCCGCACGGGTAATCCACGGCACCGTACCCTGAATGGTGCCCGTCTGTTCAGAGACAATCTGCCACTGCCCCGATTTCAGATTACCGTTTGCCGCCACCGCTGGCGCGGCGCAATACCCGGCAACTACTAATGCTAAAGCGACCTTCGTCAGCCGCCGTTTTACTGTTGCTTGCATTCAGACTCTCCTTTTTCTCAAAATTCAGCGGCTGGCTGGTCAGCCACAACGCTGACGCTATTTCTGACTATACGTAACGCGTATGCCGTAACCCTGAACGCCATCTTCCACATTGGCGGCAAACTTCTGCGCCGCCTCTTTATTGGTTACTGGCAGGACAAGATCTTCATTCATGGTGTTGGCCAGCGCGCCGGTATGTCCGTTTGTACTCTGCCCGGTAAACTCCCACTGGTAGTCGTACAGCGCCATCTCTTCTTCCGTGAGCTGCTCGGACATCTGGAATACGCCGTCTTTATTTTTGTCGCGCCACAGCAGGAAACGGTAAGCATTATTGACCGTAGGGTGCTTATCTTCTTTGCCGATCAGGTTGACAGGGTTGGCAGCTTTGACCTGATAAATCACCGCATTCAGCGCGCTCAGGTTGTCGCCGATAAAAGTGACATCAACGTAGTTACTGTCGCCATAGGCGTCTGCTTTCGCCTTCCAGCGGAAAGTCCCCGGCAGGGTGCTGGAAAGCGTCACCGTCCCCGCTTCTTTGTCACGACTGGCAATAAACACGCAGGGGGTTTCCGTGGTGCAGGGCGTCTGGGCCAGGGTGACTTTTTTATCATTGCTGTCGTACAACACGGGCGTCATGGCATCGTCCACCAGTTCGTTACCATTGCGATCCGTGGAGTCGCCAAAGGAATCGGTGATCAGCAGATCCATCACCACGCCGTCTTCGCCATCGGCCAGCGCGCTGGCTTCATGGCTGTGATCGCTGCGATCGGTATCGGCAATGTTGTCGACGATCAGCTCAATTTTGCGATCCTGCTGGACGGTGATTTCCACCACGCCGGAGTTCTGCTTATTGCCCTTTTCATCTTCCAGCGTCATGCGTACTTTCCAGGTGTTCAGGGCGGTGCGCTGCTCTTCGGTATCGGCATTAACCCAGGCAGGAAGCACCAGATTCCAGCTGTTATTGTTGCCTTCGGTTAACGCATTAGCTTTTACCACCGGCATCACCAGCGTACGGGCGGCGTTGTTTTTCGCCTGCCAGGAGGCAGAAATAATTTTGTAATGGTGGTTAATCAGCGCGTTGACAGTCCATTTGCACTTTTCCAGACCAACAGCGGCCTCAGGCGTATCTTCAATCACGCATTCCGGGTGTTCATTGGTGGCGTCAGCCTTCAGCCACAACGTGACGTCCAGCGGATCTTTCTCGCGATATTCGAGAATGATGAAATTGTTACGATCGACAAAATCGGTGCGGCTGCCCATTAAGGAGTGCTGAATTTTAACGTTTTCCGGATCGAGCTGCGCCGCCAGCGGCGTGCCTATCTGGTAGTTCACGGTCGCGTTAACGCTAAAGTCGTTACTATCGCCAGTACCGGCTTTGTAATCCGTACCAACCGTGACCAGCGGTACCGGCGTATATTCCAGCCCCAAAGTGACGGCATGAGGATCTTTTTGCAGATTATCGGTGCCAAACAGCGCTACTTCATCGCCGTAGTACTGTTCGTAAACTAATTTAGCGCCAAGCTGCGGATAAAACGGCAGCCAGCTTTCCATGCGGAAATCCCAGCCGCGCGCGGGTCGTTCTTCATAAAAGTCGAAATCTTCGGAGTCTTTCCAGTCAGAAAGAGGATGGTAATAGTTGCCGGAGAATTTCAGGTAATCCGTCCAGGCTTCGGTTCCCAGACCTAATCGACGGTGACCGCGCGTAAAATCGTAGTCATAGAATGCGTTGCCGCCAAGCAGCCAGTTGCCGACGTTCTGGCGAACGCCAAGCCCAAAGTTACCAATGGTGCGGTCTTCCTTACGCTGAGCCGAAATCTGGCTAAAGAAAAGCGTGCTCTGGTTGTCATACCAGGGAATAAAATAATCCAGCGAACTGCCGTCCAGATCGCCGCCTTCGCCCACGGACAGGCTGGTACGGATCTTGCCATAAGGTGACATTACACCTTCAAGATATGACTGTGCTGAGGAAGTGATTTGGTTTTGCAAATAGCTACGCGCCTGGGATTCCAGCGCTTCCGGGGTGAGATTATCAAAGCCCTGGGTGGCGGAATTAATAAAGTAGTCAGCGCCCTGTTCTTTAAAGGACTTTCCTTTATTTTCCTGTTCTTCTTTTTTCGCGGATTCGCTGGCTAAATCAGGCAGGGAGGAGTGGCTTTCATCATTTGCAGATGCAGAGTTATCTGCGCCAGAAGCCGCAACTGAGACTCCAGACACTAATAGCAAAACCAGAATGCGAATCCTTCGCACCATATGATATCCCTGTCGTTAAATAAACACGCCTCTATGAAAAGATATTATATGGATGATTCAGATGGAATCATAACTAACAGGCCTAAATATATTCCTAAAAAGAAAAGTTTAATATGAAACAGATTTATAATATTGATATAATAAATAAAAAGAAGGCTGTTATTTATTTCTAATATTAATTTTCGGGAATAATATTCCCTATAAATAGTTGAATCAATAAAAAGAATAAAATAACCGCCGGGCAGGATACTATGCTGATATTACGGGAGTATCGAATAACGCTTTTGCCCTTAGCCGGATAAGACGTCGGCGCCTCTGCTCTGCGGCGCAACGTCGACAGCGGTTTTATTGATCGGAAATGACGAAATTAACCCGTTTTTTTGAAATTAAACCATGACCGTTCTGGCAAAAATAGTCCACTGCGCCGCAGGCTTTCAAAACCTGTAACGGCTGGCGGCAGTCAGGACAAAGTGCCTGTAACGAGAAATCTTTAGCGCATGTCTCGCAATGCGCAGTATCGCCATTGCGCTCCAGCGCGTGATGGCAAACGGGGCAGGTTATTTCCATAACATTCTCCTCAGGCGCATGACTCACTTTTACTTGAAAGGCCTGATAGCGCAGCGCTTGTCAGGCCTGGAATATTACTGAAAAAGCATTACTTGCTTTTCTTGATATGTTTCATCAGACGCTTACGTTTGCGCATTTGCGTTGGCGTCAGTGTGTTACGCTTGTTCGCATACGGGTTCTCCCCTTCTTTAAACTGAATGCGAATCGGCGTCCCCATCACTTCCAACGACTTGCGGAAGTAGTTCATCAGATAGCGCTTATAGGAGTCTGGCAGATCTTTTACCTGGTTGCCGTGAATAACCACAATCGGCGGGTTATAGCCGCCAGCGTGGGCATATTTCAGTTTCACACGGCGACCGCGCACCAGCGGCGGCTGATGATCTTCCACCGCCATCGTCATGATACGGGTCAGCATCGCAGTGCTCACCCGGCGAGTGGAACTGTCGTAAGCCTCGCGTACGGACTCAAACAGGTTGCCGACACCGCTGCCGTGTAGCGCAGAGATAAAATGAACGCGGGCAAAATCAATAAAGCCCAGACGGAAATCCAGCGTCTCTTTCACCTGCTCTTTGACTTCCTGGCTCAGGCCATCCCATTTGTTGACTACGATAACGAGTGAGCGCCCACTATTGAGGATAAAGCCCAGCAGAGACAAATCCTGGTCGGAGATCCCCTCGCGCGCATCGATAACCAACAGTACGACGTTAGCGTCTTCAATCGCCTGCAACGTTTTAATCACCGAGAACTTTTCTACCGCATCGGTGATTTTTCCGCGCTTACGCACCCCCGCCGTGTCAATCAGCACATATTCCCGTTCGTCGCGTTCCATCGGGATATAAATGCTGTCGCGAGTGGTGCCCGGCATGTCGTATACCACCACGCGCTCTTCACCGAGAATACGGTTAGTGAGTGTGGACTTACCTACGTTCGGGCGACCGACAATCGCCAGCTTTATCGGCAGGCTTTGCGGGTCAAAATCATCTTCCGGCGCTTCTTCACCATTTTGTTCCGCCTCGAACTGCGCCCAGTATTCCGCGTCTTCATCCACCTCTTCCTGCGGCGCGACATCATCCATCCACGGCAGAAGCACATGTTCCAGCAGGCTCAATACGCCGCGACCATGTGAGGCGGCGATAGGGTAAATTTCGCCTAATCCCAGCGAGTAAAAATCGACAACCGCCTGATCGGGATCGAGACCATCCGTTTTATTCGCCACCAGGAAGGTCGGTTTTTCACGGGAACGCAGATGTTTGGCAATCGCTTCATCCGCCGGCATCAGGCCAGCGCGCGCATCCACCATGAACAACACCACATCCGCTTCTTCAATCGCCAGCAGCGACTGTTCCGCCATCCGCGTTTCGACGCCGTCTTCGGTGCCGTCAATACCGCCAGTGTCGATACAGATAAACTCGCGGCCTTCAACTTCCGCACGACCGTACTTACGGTCACGAGTCAGACCCGGGAAATCCGCAACCAGCGCATCTCGGGTGCGGGTCAGACGGTTAAATAGCGTGGATTTTCCGACGTTAGGGCGCCCGACAAGCGCGACCACAGGTACCATGTTTAAAGCCTCATTTAAAAAATCATCAGACAACGCGCGTCATTTTTACGCCGTTGTTAAAAACAGGAAAACGGCCCCTACACCAGGAGCCGTTTTTTAAAACACACAACCGTGACGATTAACGCGTAATCGCGTAGACCGTACCGTCTTTGGCCTGGATGAGCAGTTTACCATCCGCCACCGTCGGTTCGGTCAGAAAACCGGAACTGTCTACTTTTTGTTGGGCCACAAAACGCCCGTCATCAACATTAATCCAGTGCAGATAACCTTCGCTATCGCCGACGACTAAATCACCATTATACAGCACCGGGGAGGTCAGCAAACGGTGCAGCAAATCGCTTTGCGTCCACAGCGTTACGCCGCCGTCAGTGGCCAGCGCCAGCACGCGATCGTTCTGATCGACCAGGTAGATACGGTCGCCGTCGACGATAAAGTCATTGACCGAACCCAGCTCGCGTTTCCACATAATCTGACCACTGCGCAGATCCAGCGCCGTTAAGTTACCATTATACGCCAACGCGTAAACGACGCCGTTTACCACAACCGGCGTGGTATCAACGTCGCTCAGACGGTCAATTTCCGTTGGGCCAGTGGCCTGGGAGATACGCTGCTGCCAAATCATCTGCCCTTGTTGCATCAGCACGGCGCTGACGCGGCCATTATCACCACCAACGATAGCCGCGCCGAACGCGGTTGCCGGCGCAGATTCGCCGCGCAGCGACAGCGAAGGCATATCCAGGTTCACCGTCCATTTAATGGCGCCATCCGCCTGATTTAGCGCCTGCAACTGACCGTTGCTGGTATGGATAAGGACGATTCCATCACTGACAACCGGGCGAGACAACGCTTCGCCTGCGACCTTCGTCTGCCATGCTGTGGTACCGTCGCTGGTATTCAGCGCATAAACCTCGGCCTTTTCACTGCCGATATAGACGTGACCGCCCGCGACAGTGACGCCGCCGGACAACAACGCGGACGAACGAGAGAACCAGCCGTCTTTCTCGCCCAGATTCACAGACCAGATCTCTTTGCCATCATCCGCATTGAGCGCTTTTACCACGCCCGCGCGATCGGCTGCATAGACCACGTTATCTGCCATTACCGGATGAAGGTTAGAATAAAATTCGCCAATTCCGTTACCGACAGAGGTGCTCCAGACAGTGGTCGGGGTAAACTGGTTTTCAACCTGCGGTAATGGAGACATCTTGACGACATCTTCTTCGCCGCTAAACAGTGAACAGCCGCTGAGCAGGGTAACGGAAAGCAACCCTGGCAGAAGTAATTTACGCAATTGCATCGGGTCCCTCTCAGATGGACAAATTATTGATTTTCATCTGCATCATTTCGCTCAACGCCGGAGAAGCATCGCTATTGACGCCCGCTTCCCATGCGCTGCGCGCGCCTTTTTTATCACCCTTACTCAGCAACGCTTCGCCGCGCAAATCAGCGACAATGGCCGTCCATCCTTCGCCTTTAACGGCATCCAGAGTTTTCAGCGCAGCGTCAGCTTGCTTAAGCTGCAACTGAACGCGAGCGAGACGCAGATTAATCACCGCTTTGAGATTTTCATCGCTGGTGGCCGCCAACCCCTGCTGCAACTGGGCTTCGGCTTTTTTAAGTTCATTCTTATCCACAAACTGCTGCGCCAGTTCCATAAACGCCAGCGCACCATAGGTGTTTTTATTCTCAGCCGCGAATTTTTCAGCGGCGGGAATGCTATCCGGCTTATCGGCGCTTACCGCCGTCACCGCATTTTGATACGCCAGAGAAGCAGCACGCGCGGACTCCGTCTGATGGCTGCTCCAGTAACGCCAGCCAACCAGCGCGCCAACCCCTAAAATCACTCCGACAGCCAGCGCTTTGCCGTTTTCGGCAAAGAAGCGTTTAATCGCATCCACCTGGTCGTGTTCGTTCTCGTAAATTTCCACGCTGTCCTTCTCCTTAGCCCAATAAAGTGCGCAAATGCGCGGCGACGCTGTCCTGCGCCACTGCCGTTTGCTCACCGGAGCGCAAATCCTTCACTACAACAGTCCCATCGGCGACTTCAGATTCGCCAAGAACCAGTGCAATACGGGCGCCCCACTTATCGGCGCGGGCAAACTGTTTCTTAAAGTTGCCGCCGCCGTGGTTTGTCATTAGCTTCACGCCTGGCATTTCATCGCGCAGCCGCTCCGCCAGCGTCATTGCCGCAGACTGCGTTTGTGCGCCGGCAGCTACCAGGTATATATCGACAACAGGAGAGGCAATAAATTCCGGATTAACTGCCTGAACTAACAAAACAAGTCGTTCCAGGCCCATCGCAAAGCCCACTGCCGGGGTAGCGCGACCGCCCAGTTGTTCCACCAGACCGTCATAACGACCACCCGCACAGACGGTGCCTTGTGACCCCAGACTGTTTGTTACCCATTCAAATACGGTGCGGTTGTAGTAATCCAGACCGCGTACCAGACGCTGGTTGACGGTGTAGGCAATTCCCGCCGCGTCCAGCAATTTACACAGGCCGGCAAAGTGCTCGCGTGAATCGTCATCGAGATAGTCGCCGAGAGCGGGCGCGTCGTTGAGCAGCGCCTGTACGTCCGGATTTTTTGAATCCAGCACGCGCAGCGGATTGGTATACATGCGGCGTTTGCAGTCTTCGTCCAGCGTCTCTTGATGCTGTTCGAGGAACGCGACCAGCGCATCGCGATAGTTCGCACGCGCCTCTAACGAACCAATAGAGTTCAGCTCCAGGCTAACGTGTTCAGCGATGCCCAGCGCGCGCCACCAGCGTGCGGTCAGCATAATCAGCTCCGCGTCAATATCCGGGCCTTGTAAGCCGAAGACTTCGGCGCCTAGCTGGTGAAACTGACGGTAGCGGCCTTTTTGCGGACGCTCATGACGGAACATCGGGCCGATATACCACAAACGCTGTTCCTGATTGTACAGGAGACCATGTTCGATGCCGGCGCGTACACAGCCCGCCGTACCTTCAGGGCGCAATGTCAGGCTATCGCCGTTGCGATCCTCAAAGGTGTACATCTCTTTTTCAACTACGTCAGTAACTTCACCGATCGCGCGTTTGAATAACGGGGTCTGCTCTACAATCGGCAAGCGGATTTCACTGTAACCGTAGCTGCCGAGCACGTTTTTGAGTGTGCCTTCAATGCGCTGCCAGATGGCGGTTTCGCCAGGCAGATAATCGTTCATGCCGCGAATGGCTTGAATGTTTTTTGCCACGTTTATTCTCTTTCTGAATATAAAAATGAACCCTCAGCGCTTCCCCGAACGAACCGGGAGCCATGCGGGTTCAATCATACACGGGAAGCGCGCCGCTTCCCATCACGTTCTTATTTTTCAACCTGCAGCACATCAATCCGACGCGCTTCATCAAGTTGACTTGCTTTCGCGCGAATACGGGATTCAAGCTGCGCGATCATATCGTCGTTATCGAGTCTGTCCTTACGCACGCCGTCTTCATACAGGCCGCTTTTCTTATTGCCGCCCGTCACGCCCAGCGTCGATACCAGCGCTTCGCCCGGCCCGTTCACTACGCAACCGATGATCGAGACGTCCATCGGGGTGATGATATCTTCCAGACGCTGCTCCAGCGCGTTCACCGTGCCGATAACGTCGAACTCCTGGCGAGAACAGGTCGGGCAGGCGATGAAATTGATGCCGCGCGCGCGAATGCGCAGCGACTTCAGGATATCAAAACCGACTTTGATCTCTTCCACCGGGTCGGCCGCCAACGATACGCGCAGCGTGTCGCCGATACCTTCCGATAACAGCAGACCTAAACCGATCGCCGACTTGACCGCCCCGCTACGCGCGCCGCCCGCTTCGGTGATCCCCAGATGCAGCGGCTGATCGATCTGTTTAGCCAACAAACGATAAGACTCAACGGCAAGGAATACATCGGACGCTTTTACGCTCACTTTGAACTGATCAAAGTTGAGACGATCGAGATGATCGACATGGCGCATGGCTGATTCCAGCAGCGCCTGCGGCGTCGGCTCACCGTATTTTTCCTGCAGATCTTTTTCCAGCGATCCGGCATTTATGCCGATACGAATAGGGATGTTTTTGTCGCGCGCGCAGTCCACCACCATACGAATACGTTCTTCGTTACCGATATTGCCGGGGTTGATACGCAAGCAGTCAACGCCGTATTCCGCCACCTTCAGCGCAATGCGGTAGTCGAAGTGAATATCGGCAACCAGCGGGACGTTAACCTGCTGTTTGATAAGCTTGAACGCTTCGGCGGCGTCCATGGTCGGTACAGAAACACGAACAATATCTGCGCCAACGCGCTCCAGCGCTTTGATCTGATTAACCGTCGCTTCCACGTCAGTGGTACGCGTGTTAGTCATCGACTGGACGGCGATGGGGGCGCCATCGCCAATCGGCACATTCCCAACGTAAATACGTGTCGATTTTCTACGTTGAATCGGAGCCTGGTTATGCATGAAAAACCTCCCGCGTTACCCGTCTGTTACTGCGCCGGTGTCGGTTCGGCATTAAGGGTCAGACGCGCAACCTGATTAGTTCTGATAAAGCGGCTCAGATCGACAGGTTTTCCTTGATACTGGATCTGCACCGCGGCCGGCGCGCCAATTTTAAGTTTATAAGGCGCCTGACCGGTTAGGTTTAAATTACCATCTTTACGCTGCATACCGCTAAACAGCTTCTTACCCGTGGCGTCAGTGACTTCGAGCCAACAGTCAGCGGTAAAATTCATCACCAGCGCGTTCGGATCGGCAGCAGGCGCCGCTACGCCAGCCTGACTGGTCGGCAGCGCGGACGGCGTCTCCGTTGCCGCTGGCGCGGCAGATGTCGCAGCCGTATCGACATTCGCCTGCGAAGGCGCGACTACCGTATTTTGCGTTGCCGCCGCCGTTGGCGCTGGCGTTTGCGTCGCCGCCGTCGAATCAACCGGCGTCGCAGGCGCCGGAGCCGTTTGCGCTGGCGTCGTATCCTGGCTTGTCGCGTCACGGGTGTCCAGCGGTACGCTTTGGCCGCTGTCTTTATCTGCGTTCAGTTCAGCCGTGCTTTGATCGGCCATTGTCGTGATCTCTTCCTGCTGCGCCTTGTGGTTCTGCCACCACCAGGCGCCGGTCAGCCCTACGACCACAAACAGTACCAGCCAGGTAAAAGACATTAACCAGCCGTCGCGTTTTTTACGACGCTTTCCTAATGAGAAACTCTGCATCGGGGCGACTTTAGCGGCGCGCAGCGGAGCTTGTTTTTCCAGCCCCGGCAGCAGTTCCTCTTCTGGAACATGCACCAGACGCGCATATGAGCGGATATATCCGCGCAGGAAGGTTGAAGCAAGATCGGACGGCGCCTTATCTTCTTCAATATCGCGTACCGTAGAAACCTTCAGGCAAAGTCGCTCAGCGACAGCCTGCTGGCTGAGTCCGAGTTGTTCACGGGCATTGCGCAGACGAACGCCGGTGGTTTGTGCTTCATTTTGGTCGTGCGTGGCTTCAGTATTCATTCGCTACAGCTACAGGTACGTGTAAATTAGGATTCAGGCGCCGACGAGCCGTAATGCCCGCCCACACCGCGAAACATCAGGTTAGTTAACCTTAGTCAGACAGTATAAGCCTGTCAGGCCGCAGATGACAAAACCGCTAAGACACAAGGCTAAACTCTTGTTGCACCATTACATACTGCCTTAAAGTCGACAAAAACGCACCGTTATTATTGACCAGACAAGTACAACGCCAGACATTATTCAACTGACATTGCGCCACGGTATAATGAATGCCTCGTGGCACAACTGCTATCAAATAGCCTTGATGTCAATCACCTCTCCCTGCATACGCTTACGCAGGGTACGTTTAGTACGGTCAATCACATCGCCTGCCAACTGTCCGCATGCCGCATCAATGTCATCGCCACGCGTCTTGCGTACGATGGTCGTGAAACCATAACTCATCAAAACCTTAGAAAAGCGATCGATACGGCTGTTAGAGCTGCGGCCATACGGCGCGCCAGGGAACGGGTTCCACGGAATCAGATTAATCTTACAAGGCGTCTCTTTTAGTAGCTCCGCCAGTTGATGCGCGTGTTCAGTGCCGTCGTTAACGTGGTCAAGCATCACGTATTCAATCGTCACGCGCCCCTGATTGGCGTTGGATTTCTCCAGATAGCGGCGAACCGCGCCCAGGAACGTTTCGATATTGTATTTTTTGTTGATCGGGACGATTTCGTCGCGAATAGTGTCATTCGGCGCATGGAGCGAGATAGCCAGCGCGACATCTATCATATCGCCCAGTTTATCCAGCGCAGGCACCACGCCAGACGTTGAGAGCGTGACACGACGTTTGGACAGGCCGAAACCAAAGTCATCGAGCATAATTTCCATCGCCGGTACGACATTGGTCAGGTTAAGCAATGGCTCGCCCATCCCCATCATGACCACGTTGGTGATCGGACGCTGGCCGGTGACTTTGGCCGCGCCGACGATTTTCGCCGCACGCCAGACCTGACCGATAATTTCCGATACGCGCAGGTTGCGGTTAAAGCCCTGCTGCGCAGTTGAACAAAACTTGCACTCCAGCGCGCATCCTACCTGTGAAGAGACACACAGCGTAGCGCGGTCGTCTTCCGGGATATAGACCGTTTCAACGCGCTGATCGCCGACAGCAATCGCCCACTTAATGGTGCCGTCTGAGGAACGCTGCTCTTCAACGACCTCCGGCGCGCGGATTTCCGCGACCTCTTTTAATTTGCCGCGCAACACTTTGTTGATGTCGGTCATCTCATCAAAATTATCGCAGCAATAGTGATACATCCATTTCATCACCTGATCGGCGCGGAAAGGCTTTTCACCTAAGTTTTTAAAAAACTCGCGCATCTGCTGACGGTTGAGATCCAGCAGGTTGATTTTTGTTTTGTTGTTAAGAACTACCGGGGTACTGCTTTCAGGTGTGACAATTTGTTCAGACATATGCTATTCCGGCCTCGTTATTACACGTTATGGCCCCTGGAGGGTTGAAAAAAGAAACGCCCCGGTAAGCTTACTGCTCGTCCGGGGGCGCTGCATTGTACAAATTCTGGCGTAAGGATGCCACGTCTGCACGCGGCATTAGCAAAAATAATATTTGAACCGATAATTTATCGCCAACGCATTTACAGCGTGAAAGACGAAGGAGATTAACGGGTGCGCGGGCACACTTCGCCTTCACCGAAGAAAAAGGCGATTTCGCGCTGCGCGGATTCCAGCGAATCCGAACCGTGGGTGCCGTTTTCAGTTAAGCTATCAGCGTAGTCGGCGCGCAGCGTACCCGCCAACGCGTTCGCCGGGTTGGTGGCGCCAAGCAGATCGCGGTGACGCTGTACCGCATTTTCGCTTTCCAGCACGGATACCACGATAGGGCCAGAGGTCATGAACTCCACCAGACCGTCAAAGAACGGCTTGCCGTCGTGCTCAGCATAGAAGCCGCGCGCCTGCTCAACGGTCAGGTGCAGCATTTTAGTGCCAACAATTTTGAACCCTGCAGCTTCAAAGCGCGCAAAGATGCTGCCAATAACGTTTTTTGCCACCGCGTTGGGTTTAATAATGGAAAAAGTCCGTTCAATAGCCATGTTTACCTCTGAAATATGTTCTGTTGTTATGTCAGGCGCGGATTATAAAGAGCATCCCATCAATTGCCTATGGATATAGGTAACATTTTTTTAAAATAAAATGAGCATTAGCAACAAAAGTTAAAGGCGCACAGCAAACTCAGCGGACTGACACAGCACGCAGTGCGTGTGTTCAGGCGTGAGAGCATGGAAAGTACGTTTGCAGCTTTCGCAGGTGAGCGTATACGCCGCACTATGCCGCGTTGGGGCGGGTTCCACGTCAAACCGCAACCGCAATGCCTGATGCGGACATACCGCCGCACAGCCGCCGCATCCCGTACAACGCGCCGCCGCTATCTTCAGCGTGTCGTCGTCAAACTGGATAACGTTTTCCGGGCAGCTTCGCCAGCAGGCGCCGCACATCCTGCACTCTTGCGGACTGATTTCGGGTACGCATTCGCTGAACGCGGAAAACGCCTGTCTGAGACGCCGTTTCCCCGGCTCGACGGCGCACGGGGTAATGGCGTCGCGCGGAACATGAAACAGAGTGCGCCGCGAGGCGTTAATCTCCGCGCCGACAACGTGTTTGAAAGACCAGCCCGGCTCGCCGTAGCGGTGCAGCGCTAAATTTAGCCCCGCCAGCGCCATCAGCCACTGCGCCGATCGCTCCACCGCAATATCAATAAAGCGAATACCGTACTGGCTGTGCCAGAGAAGCAGTTCATCGACCGTTGGCGCCTGTAGCGAAAACGGCCCCACCAACGTATCCCCCTGCACAAAGCGTTTAACCGGTTTGATACCGGTAATGGCGTCAACAGGACAGACAAACAGACAGTCGCCACAGGCTATGCAGCGCGTCGTATCTATGCTGACCTGCCCCTGCGCCAGCGAAAACGCCTGCGCCGGACAAACATTGGCGCAAGCGCGGCAGGAAGAAAAACGAAAGCGACGACGGACGCAAGCCTGCGTCACGTCTACCGCCGGATCGATCGTCAGGTTAACCATCAGCCAATACTAAAGAAGACGTAGCGCAGCATAATCTCGCCGATAAGCAGCAATACGCTGCCCGCCACCAGCGTCCCTCTGGCGTTTCGCAGACCGCCTGCGGCAAAGCAGAGCATTCCCGCCGCTGAGACACACCAGCCGAGAAGATAGATGTCGCGCAACTGCGCCAGCGCCTGTAGCGGATGATGCGGGAAAGTGACGACCGTCGTATCCACCGCATTAATATCCGCCAGCCATAGCGGCTGCATGATCAGGCGAATCAGCACCATCAGTGCGACCACTACCACAGCGCAGCGCATTGCGGCGCCAGCGTTGCGCAGATAAGCCAGCGCAATGACTACCGAACCGATAATGCCTGACGTGCCAAAAAACAGCGCCAGCGTGTTGCTATGCTGCCAGGTCGCCACCGAGGCATGGATATAAACCTGCGCCATGCAGAATACATCCACCAGCCCAAACGCTGCCGCCAGCGCCAGCAGCGGCTGCCAGCCTGGTTTTCGGAAAAATAGCAGCACAACCCCCAGTCCCAGCGCCGCCAGATAAAGGCTGGCAAAGACGATTTCGCGACTCAGCCACGAACTGGCGACATGACGTAACGCATTTAGCGCATTCAGGGGATAGCCCATGTGCAGCGCGGAAGCAAGCAGCCCTACGCAGGCCAGTACAAACGCCCCCACCATCGCGGGAAGCGCGCCGCGTGCAGGCACGCGTCCCTCTACGGCGTACTGGCGGCCCAACGCCAGCCACAGAGTCACGCCCACAGACCCTTGCAAACAGAGCGTAAAAATCAGCAGCGGTAACTCATGCATGGCGTTTACCCTCTTTTTCTGCGCCCTGATGCGCTTTGACAACCAGATTAGGCTTGGTTATGGATGAATCTGGCAGCCCGTTAACGTCGCATACGCTACCGTACTTCGCGCGCAGTTCATCAATCGGGCCAAACTTGATGGCCTCCAGCGGACAGGTCGCAACACAGACGGGCGGTTCACCTTTCGCCAGTAAATCAACGCACATGTCGCACTTGGACATTTGGCCAGTCTGCTCGTTAAGCTGCGGCGCGCCGTAAGGGCAGGACCAGGCACAATAGCCACAGCCGACGCATTTGTCGGTATCAACGCGCACGATGCCGTCTCCCGGGCGTTTATGCATAGCGGTAGTCGGGCAATTTTTGGTGCAGACAGGGTCCGCACAGTGGTTGCAGGAAATGGAAAGCGTATAAGCAAATACGTTATTGCTGACCCCACCCTGCCCGGTCGGGATGAAACTTCCGCCCTTGACTTCATAGACGCGGCGGAAACGACGGCCTACTTCCAGATTGTTTTTGTCTTTGCAGGCCACCTGGCAGGCTTTACAACCGGAGCAGCGTGAGGAGTCGATGAAAAATCCCAGTTGTTTATCGCTCACCGGCGGGTAATGTGTAAACTGACTCATGCTTTAGCCACCTCCACCAGCATGGTTTGATGTGAATTTCCCTTCGCCAGCGCGGTAATACGGGCCGAGCTGAGGACGTTCGCACAGCCGCCTTTATCAACGCCGTTTTCATCCGGCTGCCACCAGGCGCCAGCCTGCATTGCGACAACGCCGGGAATAATGCGCGGCGTCACTTCCGCCGGGATTTCGCAAATCCCGCGTGAGTTATGAATGCGCACCATGTCGCCATGCGTAATGCCGCGCTTTTGCGCATCCTGCGGGTTGATCCACAATGTCTGCTGCTGCACTTCAATCAGCCACGGGTTAGCGTATTGCGTTGAGTTGGCGCGGTTTTTTCCTTTCCACGTAATTAACTGGAGAGGAAAATCTTTCGCCAGCGCATCCTCCGGGCCTTCATGCGCGGGAACGTAGTGCGATAACGCCGGGATTTCCGGATGCTGCATGTCGTAGAGGCGCTTCGAGAAGATCTCTATTTTCCCTGACGGCGTCGGGAACGGATGATTTTCCGGATCGCGAATATTGTCTTCAAAGGCGATAAATGGCGCGCTTTTGAACAGATGCTGACGGGTCTTTTGCAGCGTGGCGAAATCCGGCAGATTTTCGTCCGGCATCGCCAGGCGCGTCTGTTCCCAGATGTGTTCAATCCACGCTTTCTCATCGCGCCCCTGGCTAAATTCATTCTCAATGCCTAATTTCGCCGCCACCTCACGTAGCCAGTCGTAGTCGGAGCGACGCTCAAATTCAGGCTCAATCAGTTTTTCAGAGAGTATCAGGTAGCTTGCCGTGCCCCAGGTTTCACCGATGTTCCAGCGTTCCATAAAGCTGGTTTCCGGCAGCAGTAGATCAGCGTATTTCGCGCTCGGCGTCATAAACAGATCGCTGGCGACAATAAACTGGATCTTTGATTCATCCTCCAGTACGCGTACCGCCTGGTGCAGATCGGGGTTCTGATTCGCCAGATAGTTCCCGGCCAGCGAGAACAGAATACGGATGTTACTGTCCAGCTTATCGGCATCTTTCAGCCCCATATCCGGCGTCACTTTGCTGGCGTCGTCTGCGGCCTGCACCCAGTTCATCACCGAAATTTTGGCTTTTACCGGGTTATCCGGCATCTCCGGACCCGCGGCAAATTTACGGTTAGCGCAGCCGCCGTAACCCGCAGCCCAACCGCCTTTGATGCCGACATTACCGGTAATGGTCGCCAGTAGGGTCGAGCCGCGCGCGGTGCGCTCGCCGCAGTTGTGGCGCTGTGGTCCCCACCCCTGAATCAACGCGGCGGGTTTGGTATTCGCGTAATCACGCGCTAACTGGCGAATGGTTTGCGCCGGCACATGGGTGATCTTTTCCGCCCACTCGGGGGACTTAACGACACCGTCTTTGGCGCCGGTCAGATACGCCACCAGCGATTCGTTAGCCGGTACGCCTTCCGGCATTGAGTCTTCATCAAAACCGATAGCGTAGCGCGCAATAAATGCGCGATCGTGCAGATTCTCGCTGATGATGACGTACATCATCGCGTCCATCAGCGCATTGTCGGTGGTGGGCAGCAGCGGGATCCACTGATCCGCCAGCGACGAAACGGTGTCGGAATAGCGCGGATCGACCACGATAAACCGCGTACCGTTCTGCTTCATCTTCTGCAAGAAATAGTTGGTATGACCAAAAATGGTCTCCGTCGGGTTATGGCCCCACAGAATCACCAGTTTGGTGTCCAAAAGCGTATCCAGCGAACTGCCGCTGGCGGCAATGCCGTAAGTATAAGGCGTCGCGGCCGCCGTGTTGCCCATACTCACAGAATGGTAGCTTTCGAGATAGCCGCCGGTCAGATTCAGCAGGCGACGCGCCATTTTATCGCCGGAAAAGGTGCCGCCGGAAACGGCGGTGCCAACATGAACATAGCGCGAAGCCGGGCCATATTTTTCAGTAATCGATTTTAAATTATCGGCGATTAAGGTTGTCGCTTCATCCCAGGAAATTCGCTCGAACTTTCCTTCACCGCGTTTTCCTACGCGCTTCATGGGATATTTAAGTCTATCGGGGTGATAAACAAATTTACGGTATGCGCGTCCACGAACACAGGCACGCATCACCGGCATTTGCGCATCCAGCGCATTATCCGGTCGCGTTGAAATTCGCGTCACGATACCGTCACTAACATGCGCCCGAATATCGCATTTGCCCCCGCAGTCAAAAGTGCTGCATGTCTGAACGACTTTTTCCGCAGGCCTGTTTTCAGTTGCCGTCACAGCGCGCGCCTGAGCGGTAGCTGGCGAGGAGACAAACGGTAACGCAATAAGCGCGGAGCTGGCCTGGATAAAGTGGCGGCGAGAAATAGCGGGCTGTTCGCCATTTCCCTGGCTTTTTATATTTTTCATGATCCGACTCGTCAAATAAAAACCCATTCTCACGTTTTTATGCGCTGGTTCTCTTGATATTTATCAAGCTCCCTCATTAAGGATAATTCCGGAAAAATTAATAATTCTCATTAACTTTAAATTAAATGAAATTCATAATTTATTCTGAAGAGTTGTTAACGTATTAATTCAAAATTAACCGCTGCAACCTGACCGGACTCATCCATTACGACAAGTTGATAACGTCCAGCGATATTGAGTAATAAAGAAAGACGATTGTTTGCGCCATTAACAGGTTCGCCATTTAAAAACCACCAGCGACGCCCTTTACCGCCGGTAGTCGAGACGGGCAGCGTAACGTTTTCCTGGCCTGGCAATTGCCTGATCACCGCGCCATCCCTCACTCCTGACAGCATTAACGGCGCGGCATCATTGCCCTGTAGCGGCGGACAGTAAGCGGACGCCGCGGGCAAGCGGGCGCTACGTCTTTCCGCAGGCGGCAGCCACGGCTCCAGCGGCCGCGGCCAGACGATAAACGTATGCGCACGCGCCTGCGGACAGTCGGCAGCGACACGCCGCCCCGTATCATCCAGCCAGACCGGGAAACGAATACCGTTGATGTCTTCCTGCTCAGGTAACAGCAGCGTGGGCGGCTGGCTGTCGTCAAGCAGCCATGTCGCCAGTCGGCGGCGACAGTTGCTGTCTCCGGCAGGCAGAGTCTGTCCGCCCGGCCAGCAAATGACGCCGCGGCTTACCGCCTGCGGACGCGGATCTTCCGGCAGGCGTCCCGTATGCGCCAGTAACAGATTATTGACCTGGTTAAGCAATGGCACCGCGCTGACAAAACCAAATTGCCCCACCACAGGCGTGCCGTCGGGTCTGCCTGTCCAGATACCGATGATATAGCGCGCGTTAACGCCAATAGCCCACGCATCGCGATAGCCGTAACTGGTGCCGGTTTTCCACGCCAACGGCACAATGCGCGGCAGTGCGCTATCCGGCAAGGGTTGCGCTTCATCCGCCATAATCCGTCGAATGATCCACGCCGCTCCCGGCGACATTAATGGTCTTTCCGACAGCGGATCGTCCGGCTGTAACCGTAGTTTCGCCGCTTTCCCATGACGAGCGAACGCGCTGTATGCCGCCGCCATCTCGTCAAGCCGCGCGCCCGCGCCGCCCAGAATCAGCGAAAGATTGGGCGCCGCGCCAGCAGGCAAATATAGCGGCAGGCCGACGTTACGCAGTTTTGCCGCAAATCGTTTCGGCCCATAGGCTTCAAGCACCTGAACGGCAGGCAGATTCAGCGAGCGTACCAGCGCGTCGCTCATGCTGACCGGGCCGTGAAATCCGCTGTCGAAGTTTCCCGGGCGGTAATCTCCGGTGCGGCGCGGAACGTCCTGTAATAATGATGCGGGATGGATCAAGCCGTCATCCAGCGCCAGACCATACACAAAGGGTTTGAGTACCGATCCCGGCGATCGGATCGCCGTTACCATGTCGACATGACCAAAACGGCTGTCGTCATTAAGGTCTACCGATCCTACCCAGCCGCGCACGCTCATATCGGTATGATCGACGACGATCATCGCCAACGAACTGCGTGCAGGCAGCCGCCCTTTCCATGCCCGCGCCAGATCTTCCAGTTGCCGCTGCAATCCGGCGTCCAGCGTGGTCACAATTTTGTCGTTCTGGCTTTTACTCAACATCATTCGGGCAAAAAGCGGCGCCAGTTGCGGCATTTGACGCGGCGCCAGCCAGACCGGCTCTTCACGCGACTCGCGTACCGTTTCGGCAGGCCAGACGCCCTGCGCCGCCATCCGATCCAGCACTTTATTCCGTGCCGCTTCGGCTCTCGCAGGCCAGCGGTCGGGGCGTAGCCGGCTCGGCGCCTGCGGCAATACGGCCAGCAGCGCCGCGTCAGCGTAGCTCAGGCGCGCGGGCGGCTTGCCGAAGTAGGCCCAGCTTGCAGCGCCAATACCCTGTAGCGTGCCGCCGAACGGCGCGCGGTTCAGGTACAACGTCAGGATATCGCGCTTGGACAAATGCCATTCAAGCTGGAGGGCGCGCCAAAGCTGGCGGATTTTACCGCCGAACGTGCGCGAATGCGGGTCCAGCAGTCTCGCCACCTGCATAGTCAGCGTACTGCCGCCGGAAATAACGCGCCCGGCGGTAAGATCCTGCCATGCCGCGCGCGCGACGGAGAAAGGGTTAACGCCAGGGTGCCGCCAGAACCAGCGATCTTCGTAATTGATTAGGGCCTCCAGGTAGCGGGGAGAGACCTCTTCAATCGTCACCGGATAACGCCAGATCCCCCCGGCGTCGGCAAAGCGCCACAGCGGCGTACCGTCATGGGCTACCACGACCCGCGCAGGATGGACCTCATTGAGCGGCAGCGGCCAGAGTTTATCCGCTGCCCATAACGCCAGGAAAATAAAAAGCGGCGCGCCCGCCAGCCACAGCCAGCGGCCACGTTTACCACGCCAACCGTTCATTTAAGGCGTCACAATCAGCAGCCCCTCGCTCGCGCCGGTTGCCCGCCACTGAGGCGCGTACATCGATTCCACCTGCGGTTGCGCAAGCTGGTACGTCCCCGGCGTTACCGCGCGCGCCAAGTAGACCAGCGTCACGGGCTGGCCCTCATTGACAACGACGGCAGCCACAAACCGATCGTCGCGGAATTCCATATACTGAATATCCGCCTGCTGCATCTGATTAAGCAGATTTTGCACTTCGCTACCGCTCTCCGGCAGGCTGGCGCTGCTGTCAGCCAGATTCTGGTTTTCCAGCTCCAGCCCGGCCGGGAGCAGGTCCACCACCAGCGCATCCGGCACATTGCGATCGGCCACTACCGTTAACCAGACCAGCACCAGTTCGCCGCTACGCAACGAGGACAGCGATTTACGCTGACCATCGGTCCCCAGTATTTGTCGTTCAATCTGCAAAACGTTGCTGCCAGGCTCAGGCGCAGATGAGGGATAGCCGCTGCTATCCAGACGCAGCCATAGCGGCTGGCTACCGGTGTTCGTCACCTCAAGGGCGGCCAGCTGGTCAGCATCCAGATTACGGGTCAGCGCCTTGTCGCCCGACAGCGGCTGCGCCTCTAACGAGGTCTGCGCCTGCCAGGCGCCCGCGCTGGCCTGTCGCGAATGCGCGGCGAGGAACAAGGCATTGTTCTCCTGGGTAGAGAGCCAGCGCTGACCGAAGGCCTGCTCAGAAAGCGAGCTTAATAGCGCGTTTTGCGCGTCCGGTCTGAGGTTGTTCTCTTCCAGTAACGACAACATCAGAGCGTTATCGCGCAGAGAACTGCCGTAATCCGCTATCCATTGCCGTTCGTCCTGACGCGGCGTATTCAGAGCCAGCGTAATGGCCTCTTCGCCGCGTCTGGCATCACCCATCGTGTTTAACGCGATGCCCAATTGCATCAGCGGCAGTCCTGAAGCCGCCTGACTACGGCGCTCCCAGATTTCGCGCAGCGCGCCGAGCGGCGCTTTCTGCTGACGCGCCAGTACCAGCGCGGCGTAAGCCTGAGCGGCAAAAGTACTGGCCTGGGTATTATCGCTATAACGAATCAGCATCGTACCGGGATCCTGCAGATAGCGCAGCAGTCGCTCATTGCCCCGGTTAATGGCCTCCGGCGGGACGCTATATCCCTGCTCGCCCGCGCGAATGAGGAAATCCATCGCGTAGGCCGTTAGCCAGGGCTCTTCCGCCCCATTTTCATCCCATAGCGCAAAACCGCCGTTATCACGCTGCATCTGTAGTATCCGGAAGATGCCGATATCCACCGCGGCGCGCCGTTTTTCATCGCTATCGCCGGTAATACCGAGCGACTGCAATTGAGCGGCATTGGTATACAGCGCCGGGAATAACCCGCTGGTGGTTTGTTCCAGGCACCCGTACGGATATGCTTTCAGCTCGCGAATGTAACGCGCCAGATTGAGCGGCGGTTTTCCGCTTAACAGCAGTTGTCCCTGTAACGTGGCTGGCGAGACGTTTGCCAGATGCTGCTCTGGTACATGCCAGCTCTCTCCCGGCGCCAGCGCAATGCCGCTATTTACCGTTTGGGCAGGCCAGGCCGGACGCACGCCGATTTGCCACTGCTTATGCTGCGCGTCGAGGGTTTCTCCCGGCAGATTCAGACCGCTAATGGTCGCCTGGATTTCGCCTTCGCCAAAACCTTCCAGCGCGCGTACCGGAACGAATAAGGTAGTGCGCACGCCCGGCGCCAGGTTGACCGGTTGCGGCTGCTGGCTAAGCAGTTCCAGTAACCCACTGGCGGCGAGCGCAATATTCAGCGTCTGCGGGCGGTCGGTCAGATTGGTGACGTCCAGCACCAGTCGCGAAACATCCCCTCCCGCCAGAAAACGCGGCATATTCAGCTCGGCAATCACTGGCGCGGCGACAACGACTTTGCTTTCGCCGCGACCAAAATCGTCCGCTGTCCATGCCTGCGCCATAACCCGCAGTTCGCCGTTAAAGTCGCCAATCGGCAGCGTTACGACCCCTTCGCCCTGCTCATTGAGCGTGATCGGCTGCGCCTGCTGCGCGATGATATTGACATGGTTTACCGGCGGTTTTCCGCCGCGCTTAAGGTCGTCGCCATCGCCGCCAAAACGCAACGCCGCCAGCCGCCCCTGCCCTTCAATGACCTGGCCGTAAATATCGTAGATATCCGCACCGTAGCGTTTTTGACCGAAGAACGCCTGCCACGGGTCCGGCGTCGCGTAATCGGTGATATTCAATACGCCGCTATCGACCGCGGAGACCAGCACGTTGATCTGTTTTGGCATTTCGCCGTGTTTAACGCTGGCTTTCACCCTGACGGTGAGCGGCTGATTCGGGCGCATTTTAGCCGGGCTTTCCAGCGCCAGATCGAGGCGGCGGTTTTCATCCCCCAGCGGTAGGTGTAGTAACCCCACGGCGCGTTTTGGCGTCGCGGAACGAGATTTATCGCCGGGACGCACCACCAGCGTACTGAGATAGAGATCGTGGCGATTCCAGGTTTTATCCACCGGAATCGTGAGCTCCAGACCTTGTGCCGGCACATCGATCGCCTGCCACCACAGCGGACCGTCGCTGGACTCCACCATCGCATAACCTTTACCAGCGACCGGCGCGGCGATATGCAATTTCATGGTATCGCCTGGACGATAACTCGCTTTATCCAGTTTGAGGGTGACGCGATCCGGACGCGCCGCGCCGCTACCGTCGCTGTTATCCTGCCAGCTATAGCCGGCCCAGAAACGAACGCTGCTGACCGTCTCATTCGGCGCTTTGACCTCCAGACGGTACGCGCCCCATTCCACCGGGAAGCTGACTTTTCCGGTTTCATCCGCGTTCAGATCCAGCGTCTGCTCACCCTCCACCAGATCTTTTTGATCAAACTGCGACTCCCAGCCTTCGCTTTCCGACCAGTTCCAGTAATAGTCGCGACGCTCGCGGATGAGCCGCACCTGTAAACCGGACACCGCTTTTTTCTCGCCCTGCGCGTTGGCGTAAACAATATCGAATGCGGCGTTGCTGTCTTCGTCGACAATCGGTTGATTAACGGTGGTATCCGTACGGTAGTCGTATACCGCTTTGGCGGCGAACTGTGGACGAATTCCCGGTAACGTATCGGCAGGCCAAATCGCCTGCTCTACGCGACGAGTGACCGGACGACCGCCAGACTCCAGCAGGCTGGCCTGTAGAATTACCTGCAGCGGCGAATGCGCTTCTTGCCACTGGCTGGCAACACTCACTTCACCACGTCCGCCTTTATCCAACGTCAGTTGAACTTCGTCCAGGCTGCGCGAAAGATTCTCTTCAGCAATATTGCCGAACTGGAAGCCAGGCAACGCCGCGACAGCGTCGCGCAGCGGACGCAGGAAAAGTTGCCCTTGCAGGGTATTGCCGTTAGCAGGCGCGCCATACAAGTAATAGCCGACAACGGAGAATTTCACCTCATCCGCAGGCGCCAGCGGCGTTTTTTGCGCCGTCAGGTTGAGCGCCATCCGCTCCGGCATAAAGTCTTCCACGTGGAAATCCCAACTCCGCAGCAAATTATCGCCGGTGTTGGCGCGGACATGCCACAAGCCGGTCGGCGCGTTGATATCCAGCGGATAATTCAAACGGTATAGCCCGTTTTCCGCCTGGCTGACGACGGTACGCATCACCTGTCCGTCTGGTTTTACCACTTCCAGCTTAACGGGTTGATCGGGCAGCGTTTTACCGTCGCTATCGCGCAGTAATCCGTTGAGGATAACCGTTTCGCCCGGGCGGTAGAGATCGCGCGGGCCGAACATAAAGAACTGCTTGCTGTAGCCGGGCGCGCCAGCGACATTAAATTCCGACAGATCCAGAGCCGGAAGCGTGAGATCGAGCAGAGTGGTCTGCTCCTCTTTACGCGCCAGTAATAGCGCCGCCGCTTTATCAGCCTCCAGTTGCACATGTCCCTGCGCGTCGCTCGTCGCCTGCGCCAGCGTCTGACCTTTATCATTCAGAAGAACGATCTCAATTCCCGACTGCGCCGCGCCGTTTTCCAGGCTTTGCGTAAAGATATCCAGCCGATTATGGTAACGGTGCGCGGACACGCCGATATCGCTAAGGGTAAACAACGTAGCGGCATTACTATAGTTGTAGTGTCCAGCCTGATTCATTACCGCCACATATACGCCCGCCTGTTGCAGCGGCTTAATATCGCTTAATGGCAGCAGCAGTTTCTCACGCGTATTGCGCGCCGGATTAAGATCAAAACGACCGGTATAAACCAGATCCGCCATTTTCAGCAGATTGTCGGACTCCCAGTTAGAGAGAGAACTACGGTACTCCCACTGGCTGACAAATGACGCCAGCGATCCGGGCTTAACGCGGAAAAAGTTCACATCAACATGGTTGACGTTAAGCGCCATGACCGGCAGTCCTTCCGCGATTTTCCCCGGTAGCAGCGATCCCCGGCTGGCAAAGCCGACGCTGGGCTGGACATCACGCGTGGTAATCGTTTTTTCATAAGACTTGCCGAAGGTGGCGTTATTCAGCGCTTTAACGGCAGGATCAACCGTGACCACCAGCACGCGTTCAGGTTCCAGATGACGTAACCTTAGCTCTTTTAAATTTGGCGCCAGCTCCCATGCGCCGTCAACGCTGCCGCTTTTCTTATCAACCACGTGAACCACACGGGAGAAATCCTGTTCAGGATCTAAAGGAACTGAAAACGTCAGCACCAGCGTCGCCGCGCCGTCAAGCTGCGCTTCGGAGGCGTCTAATAGCGTGAGCGCTTTGCCCTGGCTTTGCTGCGCCAGCTTTTGTAGCTGTGCCGGGTCTTGCGCGGGCGAGGGCTGCGCTACGGCTGGCGCTTCGCTTTTAGTCGTCGGGGCGGTTTTATCGTTGTTATCGCATCCCGCCAGCGCCAGCATGATCATGCAGGCCACCACGCGTAAATGTTTCATCTTTCATCCCTGGCCTTAACGGCCTGTCAGCAACGGTTGATGAGATATTATGCGCGAGAAATTTTATTGTGTAAGTCCGTATTACTGTGATGATGCGAAAATTTTACGCAGAAATGTGGTTTCGCCAGCCAAAACAGCCTCTTCTACTTGTCCCTTTTCGGGAAACGTCCGACAATTTGACCATAATCAGGTAACAATGGAGATGCCCATGACCACCGCCTTTTTTGTCGCCGCCGACTGGCTTGCCGAACATATTGATGATCCGGAAATACAGATTCTTGACGCCCGTATGGCGCCGCCAGGACAGGAACATCGTGATATGGCGGGCGAATATCGCGCCGGACATATTCCCGGCGCGCTGTTTTTTGATATTGAAGCGCTTTCCGATCGCGCATCGCCGCTGCCGCATATGATGCCGCGCCCGGAAGCGTTTGCGGTAGCCATGCGTGAACTGGGTGTTCGTCAGGATAAACACCTGGTCATATACGATGAAGGCAATCTGTTCTCCGCTCCGCGGGCATGGTGGATGCTGCGCACGTTCGGTGCCGAGAAAGTGTCCATTCTGGCGGGCGGGCTGGCGGGCTGGCAGCGCGACGAATGGCTATTGCGCGAAGGCGAGGAAGCGCATGAAGGAGGCGAGTTTGAGGCGAAATTCACGCCGCAAGCCGTGGTGCGTCTCACCGACGTATTGCTGGCAAGCCATGAAAAAACCGCGCAAATCGTTGACGCGCGTCCGGCGGCGCGTTTTAACGCTCAGGCTGATGAACCGCGTCCGGGACTGAGGCGCGGACACATTCCTGGCGCGCTAAACGTCCCGTGGACGGAACTGGTGTATGAGGGCGAATTAAAGACCACTGACGAACTGAATGAGGTTTTTTTCAGCCACGGCGTGAGTTTCGACAGACCGATTATCGCCAGCTGCGGTTCCGGCGTGACGGCCGCGGTCGTGGTGCTGGCGCTCGCCACGCTGGATGTGCCTGACGTCACGCTTTACGACGGCGCGTGGAGCGAATGGGGCGCGCGTACCGATTTACCGGTTGAACCCGCTTAATATCCGCCATGCCGGATGGCGCTCACGCTTATCCGGCCTACCGTTCAGGCTGATGTAAAACGATCTACAGACATTGTTTTTATTCCGCTCTTTTCCGCTGTCCTGCAAACGGGCATTATTTTCTCTTAATAAAATCCTATTTTTTATCGGTAAATACTTTACGTCCGGTATAAGGAGTATCATTACCGCTGTTTTGGTTTTCACCGGAAAATAACTCCTGTAAATATAATTTTTTAAGGATGGAAAATGGATATTTCACTCACTAATTTAATTGAGTTGGTTAAAAAGGTTAACCGTAATAAGGTACCTACTCCTATGTCTGCCGAGGAAATAAGTCGTCTGCGAGTGCGTAAGTATCGCGATCCGCAAAATACGGAAACCACTGAGTTACCTGAAAGCCTGAAGGCGCTACTGGCCTACGACCGCGATCTACTTAGCAATTATAATATGCCTGTGATTGAAACATTACAAAGATCTATTGATAAAGAGGGAGTAATTCATTCTTACTCCCCTGATGAAGAGGCGTATTACGGCGTTGGCATGGATAGCTCAGGTATTGATATTGAAGATCTGATGCCTGTCTGGAGTAACGATCCCCGTCTTCCGGCATTAATTCGTATCGATCATGTCGGCGATCAGGCCATTTTTATCTATATCACAGAACGGGATGCCAACGGCGAATACCCTATTGCCCGCATGGAACGTAATGAATTCTGGCTGGCGGAGTCTTCTCTGGTGGAATATCTCTATAATATTATTTCGGGCGCTAAAGACATTGGCTTTACCGAAGAGGATTTACATCTTCCGCAATGGAAGGCACAGCAAAAAATGAATGAACAACGCGATGCCGCTTTACTTGACCTGGAGGATTATCATGAGGCGTTTTGGGCAAAACTGGACGCGCTCGTCGATTAATCGACATGATGTCGGGTGGCGCTCACGCTTATCCGGCCTACCGTTCAGGCTGATTTAAAGCGAATCTACATAAATTCTGTTTAAGCAGGCCACAAAAAAACCGCTCAATTGAGCGGTTTTTTTGTGCTGGTCCGGTTCGCGGCCTTTCCAGCAGGCTTTGTTGCCATAGCAACGCAGGCACACCGTAGGGGATTAATACTCCCTTTTAAGGGAGCAAATGTCAATATGATTTACCGGGAAACTATTCAACATTTGAGGTATTATCTTTCCCGGCCCTTTCCGCCGTCTCGCAAACGGGCGCTGGCTTCAGGAGAGGATAACCCATGGCCGTAAGCGCAGGCACACCGTAGTGCCTGCTATCACGGCATTATCGCCAGCGGTGCTGCCGTGATGCGGTCTTCGCAAGGACCGCAACATGAAGGTACGATACTTTTGTGTCGTGCTTCTTGTTTCTGGCACGTTGTGTCTTCACGCAGACAGAAGCCACCCAGGTAGCTCTGTTCCCGTAACGCTCAACGTCCAGAGCAGGTAAGCCAGGAGGCCGCCCTGTTGGGCGGCTTTCTTTTCTTCAGATGATGCGGTTCTGTTTAAAATCGCGCAGGAACCCGCCCCAGCGGCGCTCGTAGAACGGCGCGATATGCTCGGTGATAAAATGGCTGATACCCTGCTCGCCCTTCCTCACCTGGCAAATATCGATCGGTTCGTCCCCCGGTAACGTGTCGGTCGCCACATTGCCCGCTGCGTGAATGATCTCTTCAATCTCGCCGTCAGCCTCAATACCAATCAGCAGATTGGGTTGGGCGTCCGCATGTTCTTTAATCGCGCAGAGAAATGCGCGTTTCACCGGTTTGATGGTTTTAAACAGCGTAGTGAGGGAATCAATCATCTGCGACGGCGGCTCGGCCACTTCGGATAAAATAAGCGACTCGCCGCCTTCCAGCACTTCCTGCGTACTTAACGGACTGCCTTCCTCAGCGAGAAGCAGGCTGATTTCACGCGGCATAAACTCTTTGCCGGTCGGCAATTTAGCGTTGAGGAATAGCGTTTCGCCAAGCGTCATTTCAAACAGCGTGCGCGCCGGCATCACCACAAACGCCTGTTCGTCTTCCACGGCCTGCTGCAGCGCCTCCAGAGAAGTAAAGAAGGGAATGACGGTCGTGCCGTCTTCTTTTTCCCAGTGCTGCAAATCCAGGGCGCTGTCTTCCACAATCGCCTCGCCTTCGGCAGCGCTGCCCGGCACCCAGACGGTGGACTCCAGTAAGGTACGGAAAAATGCCGGACGATGCGCGGGCTCAGTCGCCGCTTTCTCCAGCAAAATTTCTAATTCATTTTTAGTTTCGGACATAGGAATCACAAATTATGTATATGGATTGTAGGCCTGATAAGACGCACGGCGTCATCAGGCAAAATGCCGGGTGGCGCTTCGCTTACCCGGCCTACAAAAACACCGTTCAGGCGGTCAGCAGATTCGCGATGGTGCGCACACCCAGACCGGTTGCCCCGGCAGCCCACTGCTCAACCGGCGCTTTGCGATAAGTGGCGGAACAGTCAATGTGCAGCCAGCCTTCGCGGTAATTTTCAACAAAGTGCGACAGAAAACCCGCGGCGGTGCTTGCCCCAGCGGGATACGCCGCGCTGCCGGTGTTGTTCAGTTCCGCAAAGTTAGACGGCAGCTGGTTACGGTGGAACTCCGCCAGCGGCAGACGCCAGAACGGTTCATTCTCTTGCGCCGCGCTGGTCAGCAAGCGCCCCGCCAGCGTATCGTCAAAACTGAATAGCGCATGGTAGTCGTTACCCAGCGCCGTTTTCGCCGCGCCGGTTAACGTCGCCATATCAATGATTAGCTGCGGGTGTTGCGCGCTGGCGTCAATCAGGCCATCCGCCAGTACCAGTCGCCCTTCCGCATCGGTATTCATGACTTCGACATTCTTACCATTACGGTAGCGAATAATATCGCCCAGTTTAAACGCATTGCCGCTGATCAGATTATCGGCGCAGCACAGGAACAGTTTTACGCGTTTATTCAGCCCACGGGTAATGGCGAACGCCAGCGCGCTCGTTACTGTCGCCGCGCCGCCCATATCGGATTTCATTGAGTCCATAAAAGCGCTTTGTTTGATACTGTAGCCGCCGGAGTCAAAGGTGATACCTTTACCGACCAGGCAGGCATAAACCGGCGCATCTTTGTCTCCCGTCGGGTTGTAATCCAGCGCCAGCAGCACCGGCGGACGCTCAGAACCACGGCCTACGGTATGCAACCCCATATAGTTCTGCTCGCGCAGATCTTCGCCTTTGGTGATACGATAAGTGACGCTATCGCACGCGACGCTGCACAGCAGATCCACCGCGCGCTGCGCCAGTTGCTCCGGCCCAAGCTCTTCCGCCGGAGCATTAATGGTGTCGCGCACCCAGTCAATAATGGTCAGGCGGTTATCCAGTTCCTGACGTTGGGCATCGTCTAAATCCGGCCACATTACGGTACGGACGCCTTTTGGTCCTTTGTAACCCGCCCAGAATGCCCAACAACGCTCGGTATCCCATCCCTCGCCTGTCAGCGCGACCTGTTTTATTCCCAGGCCGTCGATTTTACGCGCCGCACGCTGGATCAACCCCAGATCGTCTTTACCGTTAAGATGCAAGGTAATACCGTCGTTATTAATACTGTAAGTGGCTTTATCGCCCCAGCGCGCATCGGCAGGCTGCGTGGAAAGCGTAATTTTCATGGCTTCTGTCATTGTTATTTTCCTTATTAGCAAACGGGCCGCCGTAGGGCAGCCCGTTATTTGACTTACTCTGCTTCATCCAACCAGACTAGCAGAATCGCCTCCAGAATTTTTTCATTGGATGCGTTAGGGTCGTCGTCAAAATCGTCCAGTTCGCAGATCCACTGATGCAGATCGGTGAAACGAACGGTTTTAGGATCGACATCAGGATATGCGTCGTATAACGCTTCGCCGATCTCGCGGCTATCGGTCCACTTGAGTCCCATACTACCCTCTGTTAATGCTCACGCGCATGGTTGATTGTGTAACGTGGAATTTCGATAACCAGATCGTCGTCGGTAACGCGGGCCTGGCAGCTCAGTCGACTTTCCGGCTCCAGCCCCCACGCTTTATCCAGCATATCGTCTTCTTCTTCCGAACTTTCCGGCAAGGAGTCGAAGCCTTCACGTACAATACAGTGACAGGTGGTGCAGGCGCACGATTTCTCACAGGCGTGTTCAATCTCGATGCCGTTGCGCAGCGCAACGTCAAGAATGGTTTCACCGGTCTCAGCTTCCAGAACTGCGCCATCCGGACAAAGATCCTGATGAGGCAGAATAACAATCTTCGGCATGTTAAACCTCGTCTACGGAATGGCCTTTCAACGCGCGACGAACCGACTGGTCCATGCGGCGAGCGGCAAATTCCTGGGTTTGTTTATCTACGTTTTTAATGGCTTGTTCTATGGCGTCAACATCATCGCCTTGTGCGACCGCGCTTAAATGTGCGGCGGCATCATCAATGCATTGACGTTCTGCGGCGCTTAACAGCGCGGCGTCGGCAGTTAGCGCGCCGGTCAAACTTTCCAGCACGCGCGCGGCTTCGACTTTTTGCTCCGCCAGCATACGCGCTTTCACGTCCTGCTCGGCAAAACTCATGGAATCCTTGATCATCGAGGCGATTTCGCCATCGGTCAGGCCATAGGAAGGTTTGACCTGAATGGAGGCCTCGACGCCGGTGGATTTTTCCATTGCGGTGACGCTCAACAGGCCATCGGCGTCTACCTGGAAGGTCACGCGAATATGCGCCCCGCCCGCCGGCAGCGGCGGAATCCCGCGCAGCGCAAAGCGCGCCAGCGAGCGGCAGTCCTGCACCAGTTCGCGTTCGCCCTGCATCACATGGATAGACATCGCGGTCTGGCCGTCTTTGAAGGTGGTGAAATCCTGCGCGCGCGCCACCGGGATAGTGGTGTTGCGCGGAATGACTTTTTCCACCAGGCCGCCCATCGTCTCCAACCCAAGAGAGAGTGGAATCACGTCCAGCAGCAGCATTTCGCTGTCCGGCTTGTTGCCGACCAGAATATCGGCCTGAATCGCTGCGCCGATAGCGACCACTTTATCCGGGTCGATAGCGGTTAACGGCGTGCGGCCAAAAAATTCGCCCACCCGCTCACGCACCAGCGGTACACGGGTCGAACCGCCGACCATGACCACTTCCAGAACGTCCTGGGGCTCAACGCCGGCATCTTTCAATGCGCGACGGCAGGCCAATAGCGTGCGCTTAACCAGCGCGGAAATGAGATCGTTAAACTGCTCGCGAGTGATCTCCCCCTGCCAGCCCGCAACGTTAACGCGAACGGTATCGGCATCGCTTAAGGCGATTTTCGCCGCAATCGCGGCATCCAGCAGTTCGCGCTGAACGCGATTGTCGCTACGATCGGCAATTCCCGCCTGCTCGCGAATATAGTCCGCCAGCAGATGGTCAAAGTCGTCGCCGCCGAGCGCAGAATCACCGCCCGTCGCCAGCACTTCAAACACCCCGCGGCTCAGGCGTAAAATAGAGATATCGAAGGTACCGCCGCCGAGATCGTAAACAGCAATAACGCCTTCTTTGCCTGAGTCCAGACCGTAGGCAATCGCCGCCGCCGTCGGTTCGTTGAGCAGGCGCAGCACATGCAGGCCTGCCAGCCGCGCGGCGTCTTTCGTCCCCTGACGTTGGGCATCATCGAAATAGGCGGGAACGGTAATCACCACGCCATCCAGCTCGCCGGAGAGCGATTCGCTAGCCCGCGCGGCCAGCGCTTTGAGAATATCAGCCGATACGCGTACCGGATTGAGCAATCCAGCCGCCGTGTCAATCATCGGCAGCCCATTAACGCTTGCCTTAAACCGGTAAGGCAGATGCGGATAGCGCGCCTGGATATCCGCCAGCGAGCGTCCCATCATGCGTTTCACAGAGCTGATAGTGTTGGCCGTATCCTGCGCGGCATTGTCGCGCGCAGCGTAACCGACCGTATGGCCCTGCTGCTGATAGTGAACCACTGAAGGCAACAGGTGGCGCCCTTCGTGGTCAGGCAGAGTTTCCGCCTGGCCGCTGCGAACCGTCGCAACCAGAGAGTTGGTAGTGCCTAAGTCGATGCCCGCCGCCAGACGACGCTGATGCGGCGCGGCGCTCAGACCAGGCTCACTAATTTGTAATAAGGCCATGTTAGATTCCAGTTAAAAATCGAGCAGCTTTTCTTCGAGTTGTTCTGCGCTGCTTCGCAGTTTATCGAGAAACCGCAGTTTGCGCACCGTATCCGCCGCCGCGTCCCACGCGGCGTTGTCCAACTGTTCCACCATTTGCTGAAGACGAGCATCAAACATCTTTTGTACGCGTTTGATGAAGCTTTCCAGCCGCACGTCGTCTTTTGATTGTTCGATATCGTCCAGCTCTTCGCGAAGCGTGAGTTGTTCCATCAGAAACGCGGTGTCGCGTACCGTATGTTGCTCGCTGGCCAGATCGAACCCGTGTAAGGAAAGCAGATACTCCGCGCGCGTCAAAGGGTGACGCAGCGTTTGCCAGGCCTGGTTGATCGTGGCGGATTGCTGGACGGCGGCAAGCTGCTGCGCCTGAGTGCCGTTGGCAAATTTGTCAGGGTGATACTGGCGTTGCAGATCCTGAAAACGAAGGCTCAGCGCCTGGGTGTCAATCTGATAACGGGCTGGTAAGCCAAAGAGGGTGAAGTAATCCATAACATTCTCAGGGATAGCCTGTCAGAACAAACCCCACACGCAGGCGACCACGGTGGGGTTATACCTTCTTACTTCGCGCCGCAGATGCGTTGTCTGCGCGGGTTCCCCCAGTCACTTACTCAAATAAGCGCCTGGGGATTCACTCGCTTGCCGCTTTTCTGCAGCACGAATGCTCGGTATAACAGCGGAACACGGTTACACGTGGAAGCTTTCGCCGCAACCACACTCATCTTTCACATTCGGGTTGGAGAATTTAAACCCTTCGTTCAGACCTTCTTTTACGAAGTCCAGCTGTGTACCGTCCAGAAATTGCAGGCTCTTGCCGTCAACCACTACCTTAACGCCTTTGTCTTCAAACACGGTGTCTTCCGCCGTTGGCTCGTCAACAAATTCCAGTACATAAGCCATACCTGAGCAGCCGGAGGTTCTCACGCCCAGACGCAGACCAAACCCTTTACCACGGTTGGCCAGGAAGGTATTAACTCGCGCTGCTGCACTGTCGCTAAGTGTAATCGACATAACAAAACCTCAATGTTAACGTTCTATTTTATTTCGCTTCGCGTTTGCTTTTGTAATCCGCAATAGCGGCTTTAATCGCGTCTTCCGCCAGAATAGAGCAGTGAATTTTCACCGGCGGCAGCTCCAGTTCGTCTGCAATGTCGGTGTTTTTAATCGCCTGCGCTTCGTCCAGGGATTTCCCTTTCACCCACTCCGTTACCAGAGAACTGGAGGCGATAGCGGAACCGCAGCCGTAAGTCTTGAAGCGCGCGTCTTCAATGATACCTTCATCGTTAACTTTAATCTGCAACTTCATGACGTCGCCGCAGGCCGGCGCGCCAACCATGCCGCTTCCCACGTTATCGTCGTTGTTGTCAAACGACCCTACGTTACGCGGGTTCTCATAGTGATCGATTACTTTTTCGCTGTAAGCCATTATAAATTCTCCTGATTCCGATACCGATTAATGATGTGCCCATTCGATGCTGTTCAGATCCACACCCTGCTTGTACATTTCCCACAGTGGAGAAAGGTCACGCAGACGGCCAATGGATTTACGAACCAGATCAATGGTGTAGTCGATCTCTTCTTCAGTGGTAAAACGACCTAAAGAGAAACGGATAGAGCTATGCGCCAGCTCGTCATTCATGCCCAACGCGCGCAGCACGTAGGACGGTTCCAGACTGGCGGAGGTGCAGGCGGAACCGGAAGAGACCGCCAGGTCTTTCAGCGCCATGATCAGCGACTCGCCTTCAACGTAGTTAAAGCTCACGTTGAGAATGTTTGGCGCGCCCTGCTCAAGGTCGCCGTTCAGGTAAACTTCTTCAATATCTTTGATGCCGTTCCACAGACGGTTACGCAGACCGCGCAGACGGGCCATTTCGGTCTCCATCTCTTCTTTCGCGATACGGTAAGCTTCGCCCATGCCGACGATCTGGTGGACAGGCAGAGTACCAGATCGCATACCGCGCTCGTGCCCGCCGCCATGCATCTGCGCTTCAATGCGAATACGCGGCTTACGACGCACATACAGCGCGCCAATGCCTTTCGGACCATAAATTTTATGACCGGAGAAGGACATCAGATCCACTTTCAGTTGGCTCAAGTCGATAGGCAGTTTGCCCACGCTCTGGGTGGCGTCAACGTGGTAGATGATACCGCGCGCGCGGCACATTTCGCCGATGGTCGCGATATCCTGCACCACGCCGATTTCGTTGTTCACGTGCATGATGGAAACCAGAATGGTGTCGTCACGCATCGCTGCTTCGAGCTCGTTGAGATCGATGATGCCGTTGCGCTGGGGCGCCAGGTAGGTCACTTCAAACCCTTCGCGCTCAAGCTGACGGCAGGTGTCCAGCACCGCTTTGTGCTCGGTCTTGCTGGTGATGATGTGCTTGCCTTTTTTCTGATAAAAGTTGGCAGCGCCTTTGATCGCCAGGTTATCAGACTCCGTCGCCCCTGAGGTAAAGACGATTTCACGCGGGTCGGCGCCGACCAGTTCAGCAATCTGGTTGCGGGCGATATCGACGGCTTCTTCAGCCTGCCAGCCAAAACGGTGTGAACGAGACGCCGGGTTCCCAAAGGTTCCGTCCAGGGTCAGAAACTGCATCATTTTCTCGGCAACACGCGGGTCCACCGGCGTGGTTGCGGAGTAGTCGAGATAAATCGGTAATTTCATTGCTCTTAAACTCCGTACATCACTCAATGCAAGGAATCAGGCAACCGGCTGGATGTACGACCGTGTTGACGGGACGTCCGCGTCCCGGCCTGATTCTGAATTCTTTTTTACGCTTCATCTTTCAGACGACCGCGGCATTCACCGCATGAGGCCGCCAGAAGAGATGGCGTAATATTTTAATTAAGCGCGTAATTTAACGTCGATAGCGTCCTGCGCACGACCGCTGGCGCGCGGCGCGTCATGCGTGTGCTGGCGACCAGACACATCCAGAACTTCCTGGTTATTCACCAGCTCGCCTAAGGTAATATTGTTGAGAAAACCGGTCAGACGATCGCTTAAATCACGCCACAGCGCATGGGTCAGGCATTTATCGCCGCCCTGGCAGCCGCCTTTCCCCTGGCAACGGGTCGCGTCAACGGATTCATCAACCGCGCTGATCACTTCGCCGACCGCAATGCTGCCAGCATCTTTACCCAGCAGATAACCGCCGCCCGGCCCGCGTACGCTGGAAACCAGACCGTTTTTACGTAAACGGGAAAATAGCTGTTCCAGATAAGAAAGGGAAATCCCCTGACGTTCAGAAATATCAGCCAACGGTACCGGGCCCGCTTCGGAGTTGAGCGCAACGTCTAACATTGCGGTCACGGCATAACGCCCTTTAGATGTCAGTCTCATGTCTTACTTAACCTCAAACTCGCCCCTGCCCGGGGTTTTTTATTGTAAAATGGGGGTATTGCATAGCAGGGACAAGTCTGACATTCCCGAGTAATTTGGTCAACTATTTACTTGAGTAAATTAGTCAGGTATTTAGCGTTCCGTGCGATATTGATGCGGTTACTTGCCTTTATTCTGCTGCTCAATAGACGCCAGAATCCCACGCAGAATATTCAACTCCTGGCTTTCCGGGCGGGCGCGGGTAAACAGACGGCGCAATTTATTCATCACCTGCCCCGGATGGTTTTCGCGAATAAAGCCAGTGGAGAGCAACGTCTGCTCCAGATGGCCGTAGAAACGTTCAAGATCGTCCACCAGCGGATACGGCGTCTCTTCATGATCTGCCGCGTCGCCGTTTTCCTGCGTCGCCAGCCAGGCCATGCGGACTTCATACGCGATGACCTGTACCGCCATCGCCAGATTCAACGAGCTGTACTCCGGGTTAGCGGCAATAGCGACGTGATAATGGCATTTTTGCAACTCATCGTTAGTCAGCCCGACACGCTCACGACCAAAAACCAGCGCAACCGGCGTATTTGCCGCTTCCGCCACGCTTTTTAAGCCGCACTCGCGCGGATCAAGCATCGGCCACGGCAAAGTGCGGGAACGGGCGCTGGTGCCGACCACCAGGCTACAGCCAGCCAACGCTTCATCCAGCGTACCGACGATCTGCGCATTACCGATCACATCGCTGGCGCCTGCCGCCAGGGCGATAGCCTGGGAGTCCGGTTTCACCAACGGGTTTACCAGCCACAGGTTAGTTAAGCCCATGGTTTTCATAGCGCGAGCCACGGAGCCCATATTGCCGGTGTGGGAGGTTTCCACCAGCACAATTCGAATGTTTTGCAGCATTGTCTTTCTTCAGCTAAAGATTATTCTGACATCTTACCATAAAACCAAGACAGATTCCGATCTCGCTGCTATACTCTGCGCCGTTTTCCCGTTCTTTAACATCCAGTGAGAGAGACCGATGCATCCGATGCTGACCATCGCCGTGCGCGCAGCGCGCAAGGCGGGTAATGTAATTGCCAAAAACTATGAAACTCCGGACGCTGTAGAAGCGAGCCAAAAAGGCAGTAACGATTTTGTGACCAATGTAGATAAGGCCGCTGAAGCGGTGATTATCGACACCATTCGCAAATCTTACCCGCAACACACTATTATCACCGAAGAAAGCGGTGAGCACGTTGGCACAGATCAGGATGTTCAATGGGTTATCGATCCGCTGGATGGCACCACCAACTTCATCAAACGTCTGCCACACTTCGCTGTTTCCATTGCTGTACGCATTAAAGGCCGTACTGAAGTGGCTGTCGTGTACGATCCGATGCGTAACGAACTGTTCACCGCCACCCGCGGTCAGGGCGCACAGCTGAACGGCTACCGTCTGCGCGGCAGTACCGCGCGCGATCTGGACGGCACTATCCTCGCTACTGGCTTCCCGTTCAAAGCCAAACAATACGCGACCACCTACATTAATATTATCGGCAAGCTGTTCAGCGAATGCGCCGATTTCCGCCGCACCGGTTCCGCCGCGCTGGATCTGGCCTATGTGGCTGCAGGTCGTGTCGATGGTTTCTTTGAAATTGGCCTTCGTCCGTGGGATTTCGCCGCAGGCGAACTGCTGGTTCGTGAAGCGGGCGGTATCGTCAGCGATTTCACCGGCGGCCATAACTACATGATGACCGGTAATATCGTGGCGGGGAATCCGCGCGTCGTTAAAGCCATGCTGGCGAATATGCGCGACGAACTGAGCGATGCGCTGAAGCGCTAAGTCTCTTCGGCGGATGGGGCCACTCATCCGCCGTGCCTTTTCAGGCGTTTTTCCTAAACACAGCCTCATCGCTTTACTTGCCTGCATGTTTTTGTACGATCGCTCCCTGCTCCGCTATTGGCATAAAGCGGCAAGGAAGCGAACATGACCCTTCAACATACCCGACGCATCGTCAAATCCCTTTTTATTCTGTTTATCATTGTGGTCTGTATTTATCTGCTACCCCGCGTAGCGATCAATGCCTTTTATTACCCGGACAATAAAGTCTATGGGCCAACCCCTGCCGAAGCTGAATCCATTACCTTTACCGCCAAAGATGGCACGCATCTGCACGGCTGGTTTATTCCCACTGCTTTCGGCAGGCCGGAAAACGCCGTCGCGACGGTGATTCATGTCCATGGCAACGCCGGAAATATGTCGGCGCACTGGCCGTTAGTCAGTTGGCTGCCAGAACGCAACGTAAACCTGTTTATGTTTGATTACCGTGGTTTTGGCGAATCGGAGGGTACCCCATCACAAGAGGGGCTACTGGACGATACGAAAAGCGCGATAGATTATGTGCGGCATCGCGCCGACGTTAACCCCGAGCGCCTGGTACTGCTGGGGCAGAGCCTGGGCGGCAATAATGTACTGGCCGCCGTAGGCCACTGCGTAGGCTGCGCAAATATGCGCTACGCCGACCAGGCGGGCATACGTGCGATTATCCTTGACTCAACGTTTTTATCCTATTCCTCCATCGCAACCAGATGATCCCGGGCAGCGGCTATTTGCTTGATGACCGCTATAGCGCGGATCGCAATATTGCCAGCGTCAGCCCCATTCCGGTATTGATTCTTCATGGCACGGCAGACCATGTTATTCCCTGGCAGGACAGTGAGAAATTGTATGCCCTCGCCCGGGAGCCCAAACAAAAAATCTTCATTCCTGACGGCGATCACATTGATGCTTTTTCCGGACGTTATGCAAACCTTTACCGTGATGCAATGATTAAATTTATTCAGACCGCGCTATCCGCTAAATAGCGCGACGCTGTATATATGCATATTTTATGATTAAGAATATATTTATTATACCGATAGTAAAAACCATTTTTTCCCGTTAGCGAAGGCGATGGATTAGCGCTAGCGTAACAGTAATATTCAACTGATTTTTATAACAATTTATTTTCATTTGTTTTTCCTGAATATTACTGTGGAGTATGTGATGGCTATCAAAATTACGCCTGACGAGTTTAGTTTGCTTATCCAGCGATTAAACAAAAAATGGCGCGTGTTTGCCCCGTCCGCAGAGTTTCGCGGCGGACGTTTTTCCGACACTGACAACATTATTTATCAACGGATTAGCGGCTGGCGCGATCTCATCTGGCACGAGAAATCGCACATGTCGCCGAATACCATTATCGCCCCTATCACCGAAACGCTCTTTTATTTCGATAAAGACACCATTCAAATTGCCGAGACAGACATTTCCCCGATAATCATCTTTGCCCGCGCCTGCGACATTAACGCCATGTCGCGGCTGGATTATATGTATTTATCAAATGGGAATAATTCCGATTACAGTTATCAACTGCTACGGGAGCATATTCGTTTCGTCCTTATTGAGTGTGAAGAAAGCTTCGAAAATTGTTTCTGCGTCTCAATGGGTACTAATAAAACTGACCGTTATAGCGCCGCCATGCGTTTTAGCGATGAGGGCGCGCTTGTCAGCATCCGCGATCCCTTTATCGAGGCGGCGATACAAGGGCTGGGGCAGGAGGCTGACTATACCCCCTCTTTCGTCAGCGAAAACCGGGAAACCGTCGTCACGCCGGACAGCGTTTGCCGCGATCCGCAAAAAATTCGCGACATTCTCACCCGCCATCCGCTATGGGACGCTTACGACAGCCGCTGCATCAGTTGTGGCCGCTGCACTACCGGGTGCCCAACCTGTACCTGCTATAGCGTCTTTGACGTCGCCTATGATGAAAATCCGCAGCGCGGCGAACGCCGCCGCCAGTGGGCAAGCTGCATGGTGCCGGGCTTTAGCGACATGGCCGGCGGTCATGGTTTTCGCGAAAAACCCGGCGAGCGTCTGCGCTACCGCGCCCTGCATAAAGTCAATGACTACAAAGCGCGCAACGGCATTGAACATATGTGCGTCGGCTGCGGCCGCTGCGACGATCGCTGCCCGCAATACATCAAATTTTCTTTGATTATCAACAAAATGACCGCTGCCGTTCGGCAGGCGCTGGCAGAGGAGGCATAACGCATGTCACATTGTTCCTGTCATGATAAACCGCAGCACAGTTTGCTGCCTGCGGCGTACCGCATCCTCAGTATTACTCGCCACACGCCGCTGGAGTGGAATTTCCGCGTGGCCGTCGATTTTCCCGCGCACTGGGGGCAATTTGTTGAGGTGTCGCTGCCGCGCGTCGGCGAAGCGCCCATCTCCGTTTCCGACTACGGCGACGGCTGGATAGATCTGCTGATTCGTAATGTCGGAAAAGTGACCAGCGCCCTCTTTACGCTGAAAGAAGGCGACAACGTGTGGCTACGCGGCTGCTATGGCAATGGCTATCCGGTCGATACGCTGCGCCATAAGCCCTTACTGGTTGTCGCAGGCGGTACGGGCGTCGCGCCGGTGAAAGGCTTAATGCGCTATTTCGTTGAGAATCCCCAGGAAATTGGTCAACTGGATATGATTCTCGGCTATAAAAATCGCGATTGCGTGCTGTACAAAGAAGAAATGGCGACGTGGCGCGGCAAACATAATCTGGTGCTCACGCTGGATGAAGGCGAGGCTGATGACCGTTACCAGATTGGCCGGGTGACCGATCGGCTTGCCGACATGACGCTTAGCGATATCGACACTATGCAGGCCATCGTCGTTGGGCCGCCAATAATGATTACCTTTACCGTAAAAATGCTGCTGCAAAAAGGGCTCAAGCCGGAGCAAATCTGGGTGGACTACGAACGCCGGATGGCCTGCTCCGTCGGGAAGTGCGGCCACTGCCGTATGGGCGAAGTGTATGTCTGCACCGACGGCCCGATATTTAACTACGCCGTCGCGCAACGTTTTGCCGATTAAGGAGAACATCATGAGCATTGATATTGATATCATTAAAGCCCGTGCGAAAAACGAATATCGCCTGTCAAAAGTGCGCGGCGAAGCCATGATCAGCGTCCGCATTCCCGGCGGTATTTTGCCCGCGCATTTGCTAACGGTGGCGCGTGACATCGCCGAAACCTGGGGCAACGGACAAATTCACCTCACTACCCGCCAGAAGCTGGCGATGCCGGGTATCCGTTACGAAGATATCGACAACGTGAACGCCGCGCTGGAGCCGTTTCTTCGCGAGATTGAAATAGAACTGTGCGACGTCCAGGTTGAGGATACCAAAGCGGGCTATCTCGCTATTGGCGGGCGAAATATTGTCGCCTGTCAGGGGAACCGCATTTGCCAGAAAGCCAACACTGACACGACCGGTCTGTCCCGTCGTCTTGAAAAACTGGTCTATCCCAGCCCTTATCATCTCAAAACGGTCATCGTTGGCTGCCCGAATGATTGCGCGAAGGCGTCAATGGCCGATCTGGGAATTATTGGCGTGGCGAAAATGCGCTTCACTGCCGATCGCTGTATCGGTTGCGGCGCCTGCGTGAAGGCCTGTAGTCACCACGCGGTAGGCTGCCTGGCACTGAAGAACGGCAAAGCGGTCAAAGAAGAGTCCGCCTGTATCGGCTGCGGCGAGTGCGTGCTGGCCTGTCCGACGCTGGCCTGGCAACGTAAGCCGGATCAGCTCTGGCAAGTCCGTCTGGGCGGACGCACCAGTAAAAAGACGCCGCGCGTCGGCAAGCTCTTCCTCAACTGGGTGACTGAAGATGTGATAAAGCAGGTGATCGTTAACCTGTATGAATTTGAAAAAGAGATGCTCGGCGGAAAACCGATCTATCTACATATGGGCCATCTGATCGACAAAGGCGGCTATCTGCGTTTTAAAGAACGGGTACTGCGCGGCGTTCAGCTCAATCCGGAAGCGATGGTCGCCGAACGCATTTACTGGGCCGAAGACGAATCCGTCGCGCGGATGCATCTCAAACCCGCCGGACACTAATCAACCACGCCATGGCCGCAGCCCGCCCACAGGCTGCGGCACGCTAAACCACATGACCAGCGCCGCGACAAGCAGTATGACCCCTCCGGCCAGCGCCAGCGTTGACCAGCCTACCTGCCGCCATAACGCTGGCGCTTTGTTTCCACTGAGCTTCACCGCCAGAGCACGAAAAGTGTGTACCAGCAATGCCAGCGAGGTAATCGTTAGCGAGGTTCCCGCCGCCATCGCCAGTACCGACGCCATTCCCCAGCTAAAAACGCCAATCACTTTACTGAATAACAGCACCATTATCGCGCCGGAACAGGGCCGCATCCCCATAGACAGTACGATCATGAATCGCGCGCGCCAGTCATCGCCGCTATGCAATTGTTCCTGCGTCGGTAGATGCTGATGTCCGCAGCCGCATTTTTCATGGTGAACATGGCGCGGCGTAAAAGCGATAAAGACAGGTTTACGTAGCAGCGCGCGTAACCTTTTTATGGCCCGCCAGCACAGCAAAATGCCCAGCCCGCCAACTAACGCATAGCTCCCCTTTTCCAGCCAGAAACCGCTCAGATGGAGCTGCCTGGCCGGAAGTTGCAATACGGTCAGCACGCCCACCACCAACCCGATAGCCACGAACCCCTGTAATAACGCGGCGGCGAGGGTTAACACGATACTTGATTTCAGCTTCGAAGGATGCGTCGCCAACCATGTCGCGATCACCACTTTGCCGTGTCCCGGCCCCAGCGCATGAAGCACGCCATACATAAAACTCAGCAGAAGCAAAGATCCGCCCGCCCGCTCAGGATGCGTCGCCACCGCATTAAGCAGCGCGCTCAACTGCTGATTTACGTCCCGCTGCCAAAGAGCGCTTTTCAACATCACCTGCGGCCAGGCCTGCCATATCCACAGACCGCCAACCAGCATCAGCAGCAGGAATAACGCCAATGGCCACAGCGAGAGCCAGCGTCGCCCCGGAGTGCGTTGAGAAAAAATTACTGACATTGCAAGGTCACCGTTTGGGCAAACTGTTTACCTAAATCCATATCCTCCGGCGGCGCGTCCTCCTTATCCAGCGACTGGGCGAAACGTAGCGTCTCTTCGCCGGGCGCAGGAGTATAAACCTGAATCCGACACTTTTCGCGCAGCGGTTCCGGCATCGTGATATCGCTGGCCTGGTCATAATGCATATCGACATAATAAGAGGGATCAAACGTTGAAAAGGTATAAGTCTGTCCGCTTAACGGCTGCGGTTCAGCCAGCGGTAGCGTAAAGGTCAATACCGCCTGATGCGCGTCACGCGTCATACCGTATTCTGTCGGCCTGTTTTTAAACTTCACTTTCGCGCCATTGCGCCACACTTCTGTAAAGTAGTGCTGCCCAAGTACGTTAGCCATCACTTCCGCCGCCAACTTTTTCCATATTTCTGACCCCGGTGCCGCGTTTCCGGCGTCATACAGCAGATCGGCGGACGTCAGCGCGTCCATTGTCCAGCGCATTTTTAACGCCACAAATTGCTCATTTTCACTGACCACCTGCGTTTGCAGACGGATGAAGCTGTGCGGATGCGCCGCCGCCACGAAAGATAAAACGGCAAGAAATAGTGTTAAGGCGCTGCGTTTCACTGGCTTCATCTGTTCCTCGCGATAAAAATTCTGTGACACTCCTCAGCATTCCTGGCCTAAAAGCACGCTTATCACATTTTTCACACGCAAACTTTAGCTATCCTTACCAGACAAACTAACGGGAGACCTGACAGATGATGCCGACAATTGCCCCACCATCTGTACTTTCCGCTCCCCAGCGCCGCTGTCAGGTATTGCTGACGCTTTTCCAGCCGGAGCCAATTGCCACGGTGGAAATCTTCAGCGCGCTTAATGGCGTTGATGATGATACTGCCCGTGAGGATATCACTGAGACAAGCCTGGAGATCCAGCGCTATCATCGCCTTGCCATCACAACATGCCAGAACGGTTGCTATCGGATCGAAGGTACAGCACTCGATCAGCGCCTTTGCCTTTTACACTGGCTCAGGCGCGGCCTGCGTTTATGCCCGACCTTCGTCACGCAACAGTTTACCCCGGCCTTAAAAAACGCGCTAAAGCAGCGCGGTATCGCGCGTCCGCTGTATGACGATATTAATCTGCACGCGCTCATCAATCTGTGCGCCCGCCGGTTGCAAAAACCATTTGAACATCGCGACGTGCAGTTCCTGCGTCTCTTTTTACAGTATTGTCTGCTACAACACCATGCCGGCATCACCCCGGAGTTCAACCCTGTACAGCAGATTTGGGCGCAGTCGTGCGCGGAATATCCACTCGCCCAGGAAATTGGTCGTCACTGGCAGCGCCACGTGATGCAGGCCGCACCGCTCAATGAAGCGCTGTTTATGGCGTTACTGTTTTCAATGATTCGCCTCCCCGACCCGATTCGCGACACGCATCAACGGGCGCAACAACTGCGACTGGAGGTGGCGCGGCTGGTGCTGCGCTTTCGAGAAAAAGGGAACGTACGCTTCAGCGACGAACAAGGGCTTAACGATCAGCTCTATGTCCATCTCGCCCAGGCGCTGAACCGAAGTTTATTCACGATTGGCATCGATAATACGCTTCCGGAAGAGTTCAACCGTCTTTATCCGCGTCTGGTTCGCACCACACGTGAGGCGCTCGCCGGGTTTGAAGCCGAATATGGTATCCACTTTTCCGAGGAAGAGACGGGGCTGGTGGCAGTGATTTTCGGCGCCTGGCTGATGCAGGATAACGATTTGCATGAGAGACAGATCGTATTGTTAGCGGATAAAAATGATGCGCTGGAGACGCATATTGAGCAGCAACTGCGTGAACTGACCCTATTGCCGCTGAATATCAGACGGATATCGCTCCAGGCGTTTCAAAAAGAGGGATGCCCGCGCGGCGTAGCGCTGATTGTTACCCCTTACGCCACGCCGCTACCGCTCTTCTCACCGCCATTAATTCATGCGGATCGCGCCCTCACAGAGCACCAACAGCAGCAGATCCGCAAGATCCTGGAATCATGACGCGGCAACCACTTTGGGCCGAAGGAAGATAGCGGGCAATGCCACCAGCGCCATAATCCAGAATACGCCGCCGCCCAGATGTTGATACAGAAAACCGGCAAATACCGTCATAATCGCGATACTGCCGCCCATCGCCACAGCGGAATAGACGGCCTGCAAACGAATCACCTCGCTTCCCTGACGCGCAGCGATATAGCGCATGGCGGCCAGATGGCAAACGGTAAACGTGCCACAGTGCAGGATTTGTATCACAATCAGCCACGGCAACGCCGTACTCCAGCCCATCAGTCCCCAGCGTACCACGCCGCACACAGCGGAAAGCAACAGCAAGTCGCGGGCGCTAAACCGGCGGAATAGCTTTTTACTCAGGGCGAAAATGATCACTTCCGCCACCACGCCCAACGACCATAAATAGCCGACCGCCGATGCTGAATAGCCAGCCCCCTGCCAGTAGATGGCGCTAAAACCGTAGTAGGCGGCGTGCGCCCCTTGCAGCAAACAGACGCAGGCGAGAAAACGCCAACTTTGTGCCACCAGCGTACGCCAGGCGGGCCAGCCTGCGCTCTCCTGCTGACGGCTTTCCCCTTGCGGCGGCACGCTGGGACGTAACAACATACCCAGCAACATCGAGGCGACGCCGAGCGTCAGTAGCGCCAGAATCGCCTGGTAATCGTATAAACTCACCAGCTTACCGGTCAGCGCCGACCCTATCACGAAGGCGATGGACCCCCACAGCCGCACCCGACCATAGTCCAGGGTAATTTGCTTTTGCCAGGTATTGGCCAGCGCATCGGTCAGCGGCACCAGTGGTGAAAAGAAGAGGTTAAACCCAACCATCACCACCATTAGCCACGCGACATGCGTTCCTGCCCAAAATGCCAGCGCAAATACCAGCGTCAGCAATGCCAGTACACGCAGCGCGGAGATCAACCGCGAAGGATCGCTTACGCGAGGCGCAATGAGCAGACTACCGAGAAAACGCGCGACCAGCCCCACGCCCAGCAGAAGACCGATGGTTTCCGGCGTTAGCCCAAGACCTTTGAGCCAGACGCTCCAGAAGGGCAGAAAAATACCGTAACTAAAGAAGTAGGTGAAATAACTGAGCGCCAGCCAGCGCGTGGAATGCAATGCCATGATTCCCTCCCGTTTGGAGGCGATAGTCTGGCGGTAAACGGTTGCGCTGGCAAGGGTAACATAAGGTTAACAGGCGGAGGGAGAAGTTCAAACGACAACGCCGCCGGATAATGACTTCCGGCGGCGTCACGTTATGGCGCATAAGTAATGCCCGACAGACGCAGCGCCATCGGGCCATTTTCACAACATAAGCGCTTACGCGTAAACCGGGAAGCGGGCGCAGATATCCAGTACTTTCGCTTTCACGCGTTCAATGGTAGCTTCATCATTGATGTTGTCCAGTACGTCACACATCCAGCCAGCCAGCTCTTTCACTTCCGCTTCTTTGAAGCCGCGACGAGTGACCGCCGGAGAACCGATACGGATACCGGAAGTCACGAACGGGCTCTTAGGATCGTTCGGCACGCTGTTTTTGTTCACGGTGATGTTGGCGCGGCCCAGCGCGGCGTCAGCTTCTTTACCGGTCAGGTTTTTATCCACCAGGTCCAGCAGGAACAGGTGGTTCTCAGTGCCGCCAGACACCACTTTGTAGCCGCGGTTCAGGAACACTTCCACCATCGCTTTGGCGTTTTTCGCCACCTGCTGCTGGTAAACTTTGAACTCCGGCTCCATCGCTTCTTTCAGCGCTACCGCTTTACCGGCGATCACGTGCATCAGCGGGCCGCCCTGCGCGCTTGGGAAGACGGCGGAGTTCAGTTTTTTATACAGCTCTTCATCGCCGCCCTTCGCCAGGATCAGGCCGCCGCGCGGACCCGCCAGGGTTTTGTGGGTGGTGGTGGTGACCACGTGAGCGTGCGGAACCGGGTTCGGGTAAACGCCTGCGGCAATCAGGCCCGCCACGTGCGCCATGTCGACAAACAGGTATGCGCCGATGCTGTCAGCGATTTCACGCATTTTTGCCCAGTCAACCACGCCGGAGTAGGCAGAGAAGCCACCGATAATCATCTTCGGCTTGTGCTCTTTGGCCAGCTTCGCCATCTCGTCATAGTCAATTTTACCGGACTCATCGATACCGTAAGGTACGATGTTGTACAGTTTACCGGAGAAGTTAACCGGGGAGCCGTGAGTCAGGTGGCCGCCCTGCGCCAGGTTCATACCCAGAACGGTGTCGCCCGGCTGCAGCAGCGCGGTGTAAACAGCGAAGTTAGCCTGAGAACCGGAGTGCGGCTGCACGTTAGCGTAGTCGGCGCCGAACAGTTCTTTCGCGCGGTCGATAGCCAGCTGCTCAACGACATCAACGTATTCGCAACCGCCGTAGTAGCGCTTGCCCGGATAACCTTCAGCGTATTTGTTGGTCAGCTGAGACCCCTGCGCCTGCATCACGCGCGGGCTGGTGTAGTTTTCGGAGGCGATCAGTTCGATGTGCTCTTCCTGACGTACTTTTTCCTGCTCCATAGCCTGCCACAATTCGGCATCATAATCGGCAATGTTCATTTCACGCTTTAACATCCGCATCTCCTGACTCAGCTAACAATAAAATTTGTGCCTGAAAAGGCAGTCCGTGGGACTTCGGCCAACAGTATAACCGAATCATTCTTCGATAACAGGTCTTGACAAAGGTTTTTACGCAAACGATTACCTATGCGTCAGATAAGGGTTTCCTGAACGAGAGCCTGACGAATTTCAACGGATTTCTTTTCAGCTTTGTGATGCAGATTTTTCACGTTGTTACCTCCATAACGTAAAGCAGAGAAGATCCATTTACAATGCAAGGGTATTTTTATAAGATGCATTTGATATACATCATTAGATTTTCACATAAAGGAAGCACGTATGCTTGACGCACAAACCATCGCTACAGTAAAGGCCACCATTCCCCTGCTGGTTGAAACAGGACCGAAACTGACCGCCCACTTCTACGACCGTATGTTTACGCATAACCCGGAGCTCAAAGAAATCTTCAATATGAGCAACCAGCGTAACGGCGATCAGCGTGAAGCCCTGTTTAATGCTATCGCGGCCTACGCCAGCAATATCGAAAATTTACCGGCGTTGCTGCCGGCGGTAGAAAAAATCGCGCAGAAGCACACCAGCTTCCAGATTAAGCCGGAGCAGTACAACATCGTCGGGACGCATCTGCTGGCGACGCTGGACGAAATGTTCAACCCGGGCCAGGAAGTGCTGGACGCGTGGGGCAAAGCCTATGGCGTACTGGCTAACGTCTTTATTCATCGGGAAGCCGAGATTTATCACGAGAACGCCAGCAAAGACGGCGGCTGGGAAGGCACGCGCCCCTTCCGCATCGTTGCGAAAACCCCGCGTAGCGCACTGATCACCAGCTTTGAGTTTGAACCGGTCGACGGCGGTACGGTGGCGGAATACCGTCCCGGGCAGTATCTGGGCGTCTGGCTGAAGCCGGAAGGTTTTGCGCATCAGGAGATCCGCCAATATTCACTGACCCGTAAACCCGATGGCAAAGGGTACCGTATTGCCGTGAAGCGTGAAGACGGCGGCCAGGTATCAAACTGGTTACACCATCACGCCAGCGTAGGCGATGTGGTACATCTGGCTGCGCCGGCAGGTGACTTCTTTATGAATGTCGCCGCTGATACCCCCGTTTCGCTGATTTCCGCTGGCGTCGGCCAGACGCCGATGTTAGCGATGCTCGATACGCTGGCGAAAGAACAGCATACCGCGCAGGTGAACTGGTTCCACGCGGCGGAGAACGGCGACGTCCATGCGTTTGCCGACGAAGTGAGCGAGCTGGGCCGTACACTGCCGCGTTTCACTGCCCATACCTGGTACCGCGAGCCGACTGAGGCCGATCGCGCCCAACGCCTCTTCGACAGCGAAGGGCTGATGGATTTAAGCAAACTGGAAGCCGCGATCAGCGATCCGGCAATGCAGTTCTATCTTTGCGGCCCGGTAGGCTTTATGCAGTTTGCCGCAAAACAACTGGTTTCACTTGGCGTGAATAACGAAAACATTCATTACGAATGCTTCGGCCCGCATAAGGTGCTGTAATTGCAAGAAATCCTCTGAAAAAACGGGCGTTATCGTTAAGGCGAACGCCCGTTTTCCTCCCCGTTCCCCTGCTTATTGCGCTGCTTTTTATGCCTTTCTTTTACAAAAAAGGGGAATAAAAAAAGTCTGTGCAAATCGTGTTATTATTAACGTTTGACTTAGCTCGTTAGGGCATCTTTTTATGCAGCAACCTGTTGTACGCATTGGAGAGTGGCTGGTTACACCTTCTGTTAATCAGATCAGTCGTCAGGGACGCCAGATTACTCTTGAACCACGGCTGATCGATCTTCTGATGTATTTTGCGCATCATCCGGATGAAGTGTTAAGCCGGGATAACATTATTGATCATGTCTGGATGCGCACCATCGTGACCAACCATGTTGTCACCCAAAGCATTTCTGAACTACGCAAATCATTAAGAGATGGCGGAGACAGCAATGCTGAATACATCGTTACCGTACCTAAACGCGGCTATAAGCTGACGGCGCCGGTTATCTGGTGCGAAGAAAATAGCGATGAGATCGATAATTTATCAACGTCGCCGCCGATCGCAGCAACGAATGCAGAACCGACAGAGGGGGCTACTGCCGCTACGCCTGTGCCGCCCGCCTCTTTGCAAACGCCGACTAAAAAGGCGAAAAAGCCGCGTATCGCCGCTTTCTGGACGTGGGTAATGTTCCTACTCTCGCTGGCGACGCTGGTGGTGTTTATCGTGATGTCGGTGGTAGATCATAATGCCGCGGTAACAAAAACGCGGTTATTACTTAACCCACGAGATATAGATGTTCGTTTTGAAGGCGGCAATTCCTGTAATAACTGGGTCTCGCAGGAGTCCTACGCCATCGGTCTGGGCGGCTTAATCACCGACTTGCTGAACACCTACTCGACCTTTATGGTGCACGATAAAACCAATTACCGGGTCAATGAGCCAAGCAGCTCCGGTAAGACGTTAACCATTCAGTTTGTCAATCAGCGCCACTATCGGGCGCAGCAGTGCTTTATGTCTGTAGTGCTCATTGATAACGCCGATGGTTCAACCATGCTGGATAAGCGTTATTTCGTCACCAATACTAACCTGTTGTCCATCCAGGATGATCTGTTTAATAGCCTGTCTTTCGTTTTAACACAGCCCTGGCCTGATCGTATGCGAGAACAACTGGCCCTGTTCAGAACGCCGCAAAATACCGCGCTGATGCGTTTTTATGAGGCGCGCCAGCTTATTCTGAGCGGCGATGCGCAGGCGCTAGGTAAAGCCAGCGATATTCTGAATGGCATTATTAAGGAAACTCCTGATTTCAACTATGCCTATGAATATAAAGTGCTGGTAGATGTATTACGGCAATCACAGCAGCCGTTTGATAAAGAACAAGTGGCCGCACTGAACGAAGAGTTTAAAAAAATAGATCAAATTCCGGGCGTTGAGAAAACGTCTGTTTATTATAAAATCAAGACCGTTGATCTTTTGGGCAAAGGTGATATCGATGCAGCGTATGAGGAAATCAATAAAAGCATCGAGCTTGAAATGTCGTGGTTTAACTATGTCCTGTTGGGGAAAGTTTACGAAATGAAAGGTGAGAATCGTCTGGCCGCTGATGCCTATCTGACCGCCTTTAATTTACGTCCAGGTGAAAACACGCTGTACTGGATCGAAAATGGCGTATTTCAGACATCCGTTCAGAAAATTGTCCCTTATCTGAATAGTTTTCTGGCAGAAGATTAAATTTAACGCTGAACCATGACGAATAAAAGCGAAAAGATATTAAATTTTTCGCTTTTATTTTGTGAAAAACATGTTGCCAAAAATAGCTTATGTTAATTTTGGCAACATATTCATCGCAAAGATATGTAAATATAACTCTTTGTAATTAAACGATGTTTATCCTTTCATGATATTTTTCATGATATTTATATGTTAATTCAAAAAAATCAATCTATCAGTTTTTTCATGTTTGTGTTTATTTCACTTTTTCTTTAGGACTTATCTCAACCCAATCGTTAATCTTATCGACAGTTGAACGGGCACGCAGCATATATGAAGCATAAGCCCGGTTCTTAAAAATACAGCTCAGGAGAAATGAACATGAGTTCTGTCAAAAAGATCGGGCTATTTGCCTGTACTGGCGTCGTTGCCGGTAATATGATGGGGAGCGGGATTGCATTATTACCCGCCAACCTTGCCAGTATTGGTGGCATTGCCATCTGGGGCTGGGTAATTTCTATTATTGGGGCAATGTCGCTGGCTTATGTTTATGCGAGGCTGGCAACCAAAAACCCTCAACAGGGTGGCCCTATCGCTTATGCTGGGGAAATATCTCCGGCGTTTGGTTTCCAGACCGGCGTTCTTTATTATCACGCAAACTGGATTGGTAACTTAGCCATCGGCATTACCGCTGTTTCTTATCTTTCTACGTTCTTCCCGGCATTAAATAATCCAATACCGGCAGGTATTGCCTGTATTGCTATCGTCTGGCTGTTCACCTTTATTAATATGCTGGGTGGGGCCTGGGTCAGCCGCTTGACAACGATTGGCCTATTCCTGGTGCTGATCCCGGTAGTCTTGACCGCAGTCGCCGGCTGGCATTGGTTCGATATCGCGACCTATCACGCGAACTGGAACACGTCCACGACGACCGACTCTCACGCCATTGTTAAAAGTATTCTGCTCTGCCTGTGGGCGTTCGTTGGCGTTGAGTCTGCCGCCGTCAGCACCGGCATGGTGAAAAACCCGAAACGCACCGTACCGCTGGCAACCATGCTGGGTACCGCGCTGGCAGGCATCATCTATATCGCCGCGACTCAGGTTATCGCCGGGATGTTCCCAGCTTCCGTTATGGCCTCTTCCGGCGCGCCGTTCGCTATCAGTACCTCCACGATTCTGGGTGGCTGGGCTGCGCCGCTGGTTTCCGCCTTTACCGCTTTCGCCTGCCTGACGTCTCTGGGCTCCTGGATGATGCTGGTCGGCCAGGCTGGGGTTCGCGCCGCCAACGACGGCAACTTCCCGAAAATTTACGGTGAAATGGATAAAAACGGTATTCCGAAAAAAGGTCTGCTGTTGGCTGCGGTGAAAATGACGGCGCTGATGATTCTGATCACCATCATGAACTCCAGCGGCGGTAAAGCGTCCGACCTGTTCGGCGAACTGACCGGGATTGCCGTACTGCTTACCATGCTGCCGTACTTCTACTCCTGTGTTGACCTGATTCGCTTCGAAGGGTTCAACATCCGTAACTCGGTAAGCCTGATTTGTTCTGTACTGGGCTGCGCATTTTGCTTCATCGCACTGATGGGCGCCAGCTCCTTCGAACTCTCCGGCACCTTTATCGTCAGTCTGATCATCCTGATGTTCTACGGTCGCAAAATGCACCAGCGCCAGAACAACGACAGCGACAACAATACGGCTGAAGCGCTTTAACCGCTAACTCCTTTTTCTCAAAGCCCCTTTCGTCACCTGCTATAGCGTAGCGGGAGGGGCCCACTTTACCAGGAACAAGACTATGAACGTTATTGCTATCATGAACCACATGGGCGTCTACTTTAAAGAAGAGCCTATTCGTGAACTGCATCGTGCACTGGAAGGTTTAAATTTCCGTATCGTCTATCCAAACGACCGAGAAGACCTGCTGAAGCTGATTGAAAATAACTCCCGCCTTTGCGGCGTCATTTTCGACTGGGATAAATATAACCTTGAGCTTTGCGAAGAGATTAGCAAGCTGAACGAGTATATGCCGCTGTACGCCTTCGCCAACAGCTACTCTACACTGGACGTCAGCCTCAACGATCTGAGAATGCAGGTTCGCTTCTTTGAATATGCTTTAGGCGCCGCAGCCGATATCGCGGCGAAAATTCGCCAGAATACCGATGAATACATCGACAATATTCTGCCGCCGCTGACAAAAGCGTTGTTCAAATATGTGCGCGAAGGGAAATATACTTTCTGTACGCCTGGCCACATGGGCGGGACCGCTTTCCAGAAAAGCCCCGTCGGCAGCATCTTTTATGATTTCTTCGGCCCGAACACGATGAAATCCGATATTTCGATTTCCGTTTCCGAACTGGGTTCACTGCTGGACCACTCCGGCCCGCATAAAGAAGCGGAAGAGTATATCGCCCGCGTCTTTAACGCCGAACGTAGCTACATGGTGACGAACGGCACCTCTACGGCGAACAAAATCGTCGGTATGTACTCCGCGCCGGCAGGCAGCACGGTACTGATTGACCGTAACTGCCATAAATCGCTGACCCATCTGATGATGATGAGCGACATTACGCCGATTTATTTCCGCCCAACCCGTAACGCCTACGGTATTCTTGGCGGTATTCCGCAAAGCGAGTTCCAGCACGCCACTATCGCTAAACGGGTAAAAGAGACGCCTAACGCAACCTGGCCGGTCCATGCTGTTATTACTAACTCAACCTATGACGGTTTGTTGTATAACACTGACTACATCAAGAAAACTCTGGATGTGAAGTCCATTCATTTTGACTCCGCCTGGGTGCCTTATACCAATTTCTCCCCTATTTATCAGGGTAAATGCGGTATGAGCGGCGACCGTGTAGAAGGCAAAATCATTTATGAAACCCAGTCCACGCATAAACTGCTGGCGGCGTTTTCACAGGCATCCATGATTCATGTTAAAGGCGACATTAACGAAGAAACCTTTAACGAAGCCTACATGATGCATACCACCACTTCTCCGCACTACGGTATCGTAGCGTCTACTGAAACCGCAGCGGCGATGATGAAAGGTAATGCGGGTAAACGCCTGATTAACGGCTCTATTGAACGTGCGATTAAATTCCGTAAAGAAATTAAACGCCTGAAAAGCGAATCTGACGGCTGGTTCTTTGACGTATGGCAGCCGGAACATATTGATGGGGCTGAGTGCTGGCCGCTGCGTTCAGATAGCGCATGGCATGGCTTCAAAAATATCGATAACGAACACATGTACCTCGACCCGATCAAAGTCACTATCCTGACGCCGGGGATGAAGAAAGACGGTACGATGGATGAATTCGGTATTCCGGCAAGTCTGGTCGCCAAATATCTCGATGAACGCGGCATCATCGTAGAAAAAACCGGTCCATACAACCTGCTGTTCCTGTTCAGCATTGGTATCGACAAAACCAAAGCTCTGAGCCTGCTGCGCGCGCTCACTGAATTTAAACGCGCCTTTGACCTGAACCTGCGCGTCAAAAACATTCTGCCGGCACTGTACCGCGAAGCGCCTGAGTTTTATGAAAATATGCGCATCCAGGAACTGGCGCAGAATATTCATAAACTGGTCGAACATCATAATCTGCCGGACTTAATGTACCGTGCGTTTGAAGTGCTGCCGAAAATGGTGATGACGCCGTATACTGCGTTCCAGAAAGAGCTGCATGGCGAAACGGAAGAGGTGTATCTTGAAGAGATGGTTGGACGCGTCAACGCCAACATGATCCTTCCTTACCCTCCGGGAGTGCCGCTGGTGATGCCTGGTGAAATGATCACCGAGGAAAGCCGTCCGGTACTGGAATTCCTGCAAATGCTGTGCGAAATCGGCGCCCACTATCCGGGCTTCGAAACCGATATCCACGGCGCCTATCGTCAGGCAGACGGACGTTACACCGTTAAGGTGCTGAAAGAAAATACGAAATAAGTACCAAAGGGAAGTGGCTTGCCACTTCCCTTTTTTCACGCAGCAAGGAGACTTTATGAAAACACCCTCACAACCGCGCGCGATTTTTTACATCGTGGCGATTCAAATTTGGGAATACTTCAGCTTTTACGGCATGCGTGCCTTACTCATCCTTTATCTTACCCACCAGCTTGGTTTTAATGACAGCCACGCGATCAACCTCTTCAGCGCCTACGCCTCTTTAGTTTACGTTACCCCTATTCTTGGCGGCTGGCTTGCCGACCGCCTGCTTGGCAACCGCGTGGCGGTTATCACCGGCGCCTTATTGATGACGCTGGGTCATGTGGTATTGGGCTTAGAATCTGATTCAACGCTGAGTTTATATGCGGCGCTCGCCATTATTATCTGCGGCTACGGCTTGTTTAAATCCAATATTAGCTGTCTGCTGGGCGAACTTTACGCCCCTGATGACAACCGCCGCGACGGGGGATTCTCGCTGCTCTACGCCGCCGGGAATATTGGATCGATAGCCGCGCCGATCGCCTGTGGTCTGGCGGCGCAGTGGTATGGCTGGCATGTCGGCTTTGCGCTGGCGGGCGTGGGAATGTTCATCGGCCTGCTCATCTTTTTAAGCGGTCATCGCCACTTTCAGCAGACGCGCGGTGTTAATCGCCCCGCGCTGCGGGCGGTTAAATTCGCCCTTCCAACCTGGGGTTGGCTGGTATTAATGCTGTGTATCGCACCGGTATTCTTCACCCTCCTGCTGGAAAATAACTGGTCTGGCTATGTGCTGGCCATTGTCTGCGTCTTCGCGGCGCAACTTATCGCCCGTATTATGGTTAAATTTCCCGAACACCGTCGCGCCTTGTGGCAAATCGTTCTGTTAATGATCACCGGCACTCTCTTCTGGGTTCTGGCGCAGCAGGGCGGAAGTTCGATCAGTTTATTCATCGACCGTTTTGTCAACCGCCACTGGCTGAATATGACCGTTCCCACCGCATTGTTCCAGTCGGTCAATGCGATTGCGGTGATGGCGGCGGGCGTGGTGCTGGCGTGGCTGAGCAGCCCGAAAGAGAGCGCCCGCTCGGTGCTGCGCGTCTGGCTTAAATTTGCCGTGGGGCTGGTATTAATGGGCGGCGGTTTTATGCTGTTGGCGCTAAACGCGCATCAGGCCCGGTTAGACGGGCAGGCATCAATGGGAATGATGATCGCAGGGCTGGCGCTGATGGGCTTTGCAGAGCTGTTTATTGATCCGGTCGCGATGGCGCAAATTACCCGCCTCAACCTGCCTGGCGTCACGGGCGTACTAACCGGTATTTATATGCTGGCGACCGGCGCGGTCGCTAACTGGCTGGCTGGCGTCGTCGCGCAACAAACCACGGAATCGCAAATTAGTGATACGGCGGTAGCCGCCTACGGACACTTTTTCTCGCAAATGGGCGAGTGGACGCTAAGTTGCGTGGCGCTGCTCGTCGCCATTGTCGGCCTGAGATGGGTTTGCACCCGGACTACATCGGCGCTACCGCAGGGCGATTAAACGGTGGCTCGCTGCCCACAAGGAGGAGACGGGCAGCGAATCGGCACATCAGATAGCCGCGTCGTCTTCTTCGCCAGTACGGATACGAATAACGCGGGCGACATCAAAGACAAAGATCTTACCGTCGCCGATTTTCCCCGTCTGCGCGGTACGAATGATGGTGTCAACACAGGTATCCACGATGTCGTCAGGCACAACGATTTCAATTTTTACCTTCGGCAGAAAATCCACCATATATTCCGCGCCGCGATACAGCTCGGTGTGGCCTTTTTGACGGCCAAAGCCTTTGACTTCAGTGACCGTCATGCCGGTAATACCTACCTCGGCCAGCGCTTCACGGACATCGTCCAGCTTGAAGGGTTTAATAATCGCATCAATCTTTTTCATGCTATTCCTTGAAAAGGTCGCCTGTGTTTTGATCGGTTAAACGTAACATATTTCGCGCTACTTTACGGCATGAAAACTACTCTTTGAAATCATTCGCATCCAGTTCGTGGCGGGAGAGTAGCTTATAGAATTCCGTGCGGTTGCGCCCCGCCATCCTTGCCGCGTGCGTCACGTTACCTTTGGTAATTTGCAGTAACTTGCGCAGATAGTTCAGTTCAAATTGGTTTCGCGCTTCGGCAAAGGTGGGCAGCGCGGTGTTTTCGCCTTCCAGCGCCTGTTCGACCAACGCATCGCTGATCACCGGCGAAGAGGTTAACGCCACGCATTGTTCAATGACGTTGACCAGTTGGCGCACGTTGCCCGGCCAGCTTGCCGTCATCAGCCGTTTCATTGCATCAGTAGAAAAGGCGCGAACAAACGGTTTATGCCGCTGTGCCGACTGTCTGAGCAGATGATTAGCCAGCAGCGGAATATCCTCGGTACGCTCCGCCAGCGCCGGAATTTTCAGGCTCACGACATTCAGCCGGTAGTACAAATCTTCACGAAATTCGCCCCGCGCCATCGCCTTCGGCAGATCGCGGTGCGTCGCGGAAATAATTCGCACGTCGATATCAATATCGCGATTGCTGCCCAGCGGCCTGACTTTGCGCTCCTGTAACACCCGCAGCAGCTTCACCTGTAACGGCGCGGGCATATCGCCAATTTCATCCAGAAACAGCGTGCCGCCTTCCGCCGCCTGGAACAACCCTTCACGATTGCTCACTGCGCCGGTAAAGGCGCCGCGCGCATGGCCGAATAATTCGGACTCCAGCAACTGTTCCGGTAACGCGCCGCAGTTGATGGCGACAAACGGCTTGTTACTGCGCGGGCTGGCATTATGAATCGCCTGTGCGAAAATCTCTTTCCCGGTGCCGCTTTGTCCGTTAATCAATACGCTGACATCCGACTGCGCGACCATGCGCGCCTGTTCAAGCAGTCGCAGCATCAGCGGGCTACGGGTAACGATAGCGTTGCGCCAGCTATCGTCCGTCGCGGGAGCGGACTGTTCCAGCGCTTCATCTATCGCTTTATATAACGCGTCTCTGTCGATCGGCTTCGTCAAAAAGCTGAATACGCCCTTCTGGGTAGCGGCCACCGCATCCGGAATAGAACCATGCGCCGTCAGAATAATAACCGGCATTCCCGGCTGTACTTTCTGAATTTCTGTGAACAGTTGCATACCATCCATTTCGTCCATGCGCAGGTCGCTTATTACCAGATCCACTTTTTCCCGATGCAGTACCCGCAGTCCTTCCTGGCCGCTCTCTGCGGTCACTACGCTGTATCCTTCACTGGTCAGGCGCATACCGAGCAATTTCAGTAATCCGGGATCGTCATCGACCAGCAGCAGGTGCGCCGGTTTACGGCTTATCATGGCGTTACCTCATCTTGTGACGGCGACGGCGCCGCGCCATCTCCAGACGTCGCGGGTTTGTCATTGGTATGCGGCGTATCGGCGTTGTAATTCCCTGCCGGTTTTCGTGTCGAAAGCTGGCGCTCAATATCGGTTAAACTCTCCAGCTTACGGGTGGTAAGATCGAGCTGCGTTTGCAAGGCCTGTTGCTGCTGGCGCAGCGCATCAAGCTCACTATCTGACGTTTGCTGGAGCTTGCTATAACGCTGACGTTCGGCAGAAAGCGCTAATTGCAACGCCTGACCGTCATGCCAGATTTGGTAGACGGGCCGTACCTGAGCCGGTATTTGCGCGCTTAACGCCTCCAGACGGGTCACTATGGCGCGCCGCTCCGGCGGCGTAATTTTTGCATCCGCCAGTAAAATCCCGCGCCTGAAGGCATTTTGCCAGTTATCATCCGTCAACGCGCGCGCCTCTGCGCGCGACTGAACCGGCATCAGACGATCGGCGCAGTCAATCGTGCGTAGCCAGTACAGCGGATTCGTCTCCACCGCCTGCCCGCGTAGCGACCAGATATCCGCGCACGCCGTCGGGAGATAATCCGCCAGTTGATAATGGGGGAGCGTGTCCTGCGCTGCGCTACCGGGCAGTTGCTGTGAAGCATGGGGAACACATGCGGTCAGCGCCAGACACGATATGCCCACCGGTATTCCCCACCGCAAAAGGCATCGTTTAATAGTTTGGACGAAAACGTGTGACATACGCACCAGGCTTAAATTCATATTAGTGTTTGTCAGATGCAGGCAGCGGCAGCGAGATGCGAAAACAAACTTCCTGCGCTTTGTCATCCACCAGTTGGATCTCTCCCTGCATTCGACGAATACAATCTCTGGCGATACTCAGCCCTAACCCACTGCCTTTTACCGCCCCTTTTCGCTGGTGGCTTCCCTGGAAAAAAGGCTCAAAAATCATTTCTCTTTCGGTTTGCGGAATCGGCTCGCCGCTATTAACCACATCGATATAAACCGTGGAGCCCTGAGAGCGACTACGGATACAAATGTTACCGGATTCAGCGCCATAGTGCACCGCGTTGGAATAGAGATTATCCAGCACGCTCATCAGCAACATGGGCTCTGCTATGCAGCGTTCGGCCTCCAGGTCGACATCGGTATGCATCATTTTAGCGCGGGCAGGCAAACTGTGGGCGGAAACCACCATATCCACAAGCGGCGCGATATCGACCGCTTCCAGCTCTGTGGCACTGTCTACCAGTTTCCGGTTGTAATCAAGCAATTGCTCAATCAATTTTTGTAAATTACGACTGCTGTCATCCAGAATATCGACCACCTCTTTTTGCTCCGGCGTCAGCGGCCCAACCACCTGATCGGCCAGCAGCTCAGTCCCCTCGCGCATACTGGCCAGCGGGGTTTTCAGCTCATGGGACAGGTGACGTAGAAACTGATGGCGCTGGGATTCCAGCCACGCCAGACGCTCACTCAGCCAGATAATGCGCTGCCCCACCGATCGTAATTCACGCGGACCGGTAAAGGTGACGGTATTCCCCAAAGAACGGCCTTCGCCCAGGCGATTAATCATCCGTTCAATTCCTTTCACCGGCCCGATAATCATGCGGGTAAAAAGTAGCACCATCGCCAGACTCACCAGAAATAGCACCAGCGCCTGCCAGCCGAAAAATTGTCCGCGCTCGGCGATTTCTTGTTGTAACTGCTGCCCGCGCGAGTAAACCACAGTACGCGTCGCCTGCACCATTTCCGTATTAGCGTTGGCAAAGGCCTCCAGACGCGCGGCCGCTGCCGCTTCCGGGCCGCTATCTTTACACTGCAATTGCGCCAGCGCGTTTAAATCCTGGCGTAACGCCTGATACAACTTATCATCCGGCAAGACGCCGGCATGGGCGTCCAGCATATCGCTATAGCGCTTACGCTGGCTTTGATACACTTTTGCCAGCGTCGGATCGTCAAGCACGCAATACTGTCGGTAGCTTCGCTCCATCTCCAGCGCGACGTTGGTCATCGCCTCGCTGCGCCGGGCGTCAATAAGCGTGCTGCGGTTAGTCACCGCAGCCTGATCGCTTAATGCGTTAAGGCTTTGCCACGCCTGCCAGGCCAGAACCAGCAACGGCAGCAGGATCAGCAAAAAGGCCAGCATGACCAATTGTCGTAAAGAACGGGGGAAAACAGACCAGCGCTTCAACGTGTCGCTCACATAAAAGAAGAATAAAAAAGATGCTAACCGAGGGAAGCGCCAGATACAACAAAGCCGGGCTAAACCCGGCTTTGTTATGGAATAAGGCGGTGCCTAACTCGACGTTTCGCCCGGAGGTTGATAAAGCTACGCTATTATCAGAAGTTGGACGGCAGGCACCTTGTTGTGCGTCATTCGAAGTTTATGTAGCGCGTCCCTAAGGGGCTGACATAAGAAGGTGAATGAGCCACTGGTTATCATTATGCAGTAATTGTGCCAGGTTGCAAAACAATTAATTAACATGATGATTTTAATATATTTTATAACTTAACCTCACTCTGGCGCTAACGAGCAAAACTTAAGCAATATGTCGCCAAAAGGCAACACTAAACACCATCACCTTAATATTAATCGAAAAACAATGAGTTAAGTGTCACCTTTTAGCGACACTGTATTTAGGGCGATGTCGGCATTTCGCGACACCACCCAAATACGGGACGGCGACGAATGGAACTACCCTAGCTGCTTACGCGCATTACGGAAGATACGCATCCACGGGCTATCCTCGCCCCAGTTTTCCGGGTGCCAGGAGTTGGCGACGGTGCGGAATACGCGTTCCGGATGCGGCATCATAATCGTCACCCGACCGTTTTCGGTCGTCACCGCCGTGATGCCGTTCGGCGAACCGTTCGGGTTAGCCGGATAGGTTTCAGTCACCTTACCAAAGTTATCAACGTAGCGTAGAGCGACCAGGCCTTTGCTCTCAAGCGCGGCAAGATGCGCATCGTCCCGCACCTCAACGCGCCCTTCCCCATGGGAAACCGCAATCGGCATCTGTGAGCCTACCATTCCTTGCAGCAGCAGCGATGGGCTTTGCGTCACTTCCACCAGGCTGAAGCGGGCTTCGAAGCGGTCAGAATGGTTACGTACAAAACGCGGCCACAGTTCGCTGCCCGGGATCAGCTCGCGCAGATTCGACATCATCTGGCAACCGTTGCACACCCCAAGCGCCAGCGTCTGCGGACGATGGAAAAAGGTTTCGAATTCGTCGCGCACCCGAGGGTTAAACAGAATGGATTTCGCCCAGCCTTCGCCCGCCCCCAGCACGTCGCCGTAGGAAAAGCCGCCGCAAGCCACCAGCGCATGGAAGTTGCCCAGACCGATACGACCGCCCAGCAGGTCGCTCATATGGACGTCAATCGCGTCAAAGCCCGCACGATGGAACGCCGCCGCCATCTCCACGTGAGAGTTCACCCCCTGCTCGCGCAGTACAGCGACTTTCGGTCGTGCGCCTGTCGCAATGTACGGCGCGGCGATATCTTCATTAATATCAAACGACAGTTTCACGTTGAGGCCCGGATCGGCATCATTCGCTTTCGCCTCGTGTTCCTGGTCGGCACATTGCGGATTGTCGCGCAGACGCTGCATCTGCCAGGTCGTTTCCGCCCACCAGACACGCAGCGTAGTGCGGCTTTCGCTGAATACCGTCTGGTCATTAGCGGTAATCACAAAGCGATCGCCAGCCAGAGCCTGACCAAGGTAGTGGACGCAGTCAGCAAGGCCGTACTGCGCCAACAGCGCTTCGACCGCGTCTCTGTCTTCAGCGCGTACCTGAATCACGCCGCCCAGCTCCTCGTTGAACAGTGCGGCCAGATGGTCATCGCCCAGCGCGGCGATATCGACCTGCACGCCGCAGTGGCCGGCAAAGGCCATCTCGGCCAGAGTCACCAGCAGACCGCCGTCGGAACGGTCGTGCCAGGCCAGTAATTTACGCGCAGCGACCAGCGCCTGCATGGCGTCATAGAAGCCTTTCAGTTGCGCGACGTCACGCACGTCCGCGGGTTTGTCGCCAAGCTGACGATAGACCTGCGCCAGCGCCGTTGCGCCCAGCGCGTTGTGGCCCTTGCCAAGATCGATCAGCAACAAGGCGTTATCTTCCGTTGACAGCTGCGGCGTAAGGGTGTGACGCACGTCTTCCACGCGAGCAAACGCGGAAATCACCAGCGACAGCGGCGAGGTCATTTCGCGCTGTTCGTTGCCTTCCTGCCAGCGGGTTTTCATCGACATCGAATCTTTGCCCACCGGAATCGTCAGGCCAAGCTGCGGACAGAGTTCCTCTCCCACCGCTTTAACCGCGTCATACAAACCGGCATCTTCGCCAGGATGACCGGCTGCCGCCATCCAGTTAGCGGAAAGCTTAATGCGCTTGATATCGCCAATCTGCGTCGCGGCAATGTTAGTCAACGCTTCACCGACGGCCAGACGGGCGGAGGCGGCAAAGTCCAGCAGCGCCACCGGCGCGCGCTCGCCAATCGACATCGCTTCGCCGTAGTAGCTGTCGAGGCTGGCGGTAGTGACCGCGCAGTCAGCTACCGGGATCTGCCACGGGCCAACCATCTGGTCACGCGCCACCATACCGGTGACGGTACGGTCGCCAATAGTGACAAGGAAGGTTTTTTCCGCCACGGTCGGCAGATGCAGAACACGCTTTACCGCGTCGGCAATCGTGATATCCGCGCGGTTCAGCGCATCGCCTTTCGCCTTCAATGTTTGCACATCGCGGGTCATTTTCGGCGTTTTGCCCAGCAGGACATCCAGCGGCAGGTCGATCGGCTGATTGTCGAAATGGTTATCATGCAACGAGAGATGCTGTTCTTCGGTAGCGTCGCCAATGACCGCATACGGCGCGCGTTCGCGCTTACACAGTTCATCGAACAGCGGCAACTGGTCAGCCGCGACCGCCAGTACGTAGCGCTCCTGGGATTCGTTACACCAGATTTCCAGCGGGCTCATGCCCGGCTCGTCGCTAAGAATGTCGCGCAGTTCGAATTTCCCGCCGCGCCCGCCGTCGCTCACCAGCTCCGGCATCGCATTGGAGAGACCGCCCGCGCCCACATCATGGATAAACAAGATTGGGTTAGCGTCGCCCAACTGCCAGCAGCGGTCGATCACTTCCTGGCAGCGGCGTTCCATTTCCGGGTTGTCGCGCTGAACAGAGGCAAAATCGAGATCCGCATCAGACTGGCCGGAAGCCATTGACGATGCCGCGCCGCCGCCGAGGCCGATATTCATCGCCGGGCCGCCAAGGACGATCAGCTTCGCGCCCACGACGATCTCGCCTTTCTGCACGTGATCGGCGCGAATATTACCGATCCCGCCCGCCAGCATGATCGGCTTATGGTAGCCGCGCAGCTCTTCGCCGTTGTGGCTGTTCACTTTCTCTTCATAAGTACGGAAGTAACCGGTCAGCGCCGGGCGACCAAATTCGTTGTTAAACGCCGCGCCGCCCAGCGGACCTTCGGTCATGATATCCAGCGCGGTGACAATACGTTCCGGCTTGCCAAAATCCTCTTCCCACGGCTGTTCAAAGCCCGGAATACGCAGGTTGGAAACGGAGAAGCCTACCAGCCCGGCTTTTGGTTTCGCGCCACGCCCGGTGGCGCCTTCATCACGAATTTCGCCGCCGGAACCGGTCGCCGCCCCCGGCCACGGAGAGATGGCGGTTGGGTGGTTATGCGTTTCGACCTTCATCAGAATGTGCGCGGGCTCCTGATGAAAATCGTAACGGCCAGTATTGTGGTCGGCGAAGTAGCGCCCCACCGCAGATCCTTCCATCACCGCGGCATTGTCTTTATAGGCAGAGAGCACATAGTCCGGCGTGGTTTCGAAGGTGTTTTTAATCATTTTAAACAGCGACTTCGGCTGCGGTTTACCGTCGATAATCCAGTCGGCGTTAAAAATCTTGTGGCGGCAGTGCTCGGAGTTCGCCTGGGCGAACATGTACAGTTCGATATCGTTCGGGTTGCGCCCCAGTTTGGTAAACGCCTCCTGCAAATAATCGATTTCATCTTCCGCCAGCGCCAGACCGAGACGCAGGTTGGCGTCAATTAACGCCTGACGGCCTTCTCCCAGCAGATCGACACTGGAAACCGGCGCAGGCTGATGGTGGATAAACAGTTTTTCCGCATCGGTTAAAGAAGAGAACACCGTCTCCATCATACGGTCGTGCAGCTCTGCGGCCACTTGTCGCCACTGTTCCGCCGTCAACGTCGAAGCCTCGATATAGTACGCTACGCCACGCTCCAGACGATCAACCTGTTGCAGGCCGCAGTTGTGGGCGATATCCGTTGCTTTTGAAGACCAGGGGGAGATGGTACCAGGACGCGGTGTGACCAACAGGAGTTTACCCGCCGGCGTATGGCTGCTAAGCGCCGGGCCGTATTGCAGCAGACGGGTAAGCTGCGCCTGCTCGCTATCATTTAACGGGGCGTTCAGGTCAGCAAAATGGACATACTCAGCGTATATATTGTGGACCTGGAGGTTGGCAGCCTGAAAGCGCGCCAGCAGTTTATTGATACGGAATGCAGACAGTGCAGGCGAACCACGCAGAATTTCCATCATAAGTCTCTCGTCTTCTAAGCTTCGGTGTGCGCAAGGGGGGAAACGGCCGTCATTATAAAGAATCTGGCGCGCTGACGAAACCGTTTGCGTAGAAATAAAATCACCGCTTTTTCTTGTCATACGGTGCGGCTATCGTTGCGAATAAGTTGCCAACTGGCGCATTGTTACGCAAAATGCCGCTCATTAATGACTTATCTATTGCAGCAAAACGTCTTTTTCAGCCCGAGGCAACGCACGATCCAGAGAATTAACTAATTGAAAAAATTAAAGATTAATTATCTGTTCATCGGCATATTGACGCTGCTGCTGGCAGCAGCCCTTTGGCCCTCAATCCCCTGGTTCGGTAAAACCGAAAACCATATCGCCGCGATTCAAGCCCGGGGGATACTGCGCGTCAGTACGATCGACTCGCCATTAACCTATTCCGTTATCAACGGTAAAAAATATGGTCTGGACTATGAACTGGCGCAGCAGTTCGCCAACTATCTCGGCGTGAAGCTGAAAGTGACGGTGCGCCAGAATATCAGCCAGTTGTTTGACGATCTGGATAACGGCAATGCCGACCTGCTCGCGGCTGGGCTGGTCTACGACAGCGCACGCGTTAAAAACTATCAGCCCGGTCCCATGTATTACTCGGTTTCGCAACAGCTCGTCTACCGGGTCGGACAATATCGCCCACGTTCGCTGGCGACCGTTAACGAGAATCAGCTTACCATTGCGCCAGGGCACGTCGTAGTCAATGACTTACAGCGTTTAAAAGAGACAAAGTTTCCCGACCTGAGCTGGAAAGTGGATGATAAAAAAGGCTCGACGACGCTGCTGGAAGAGGTCATCAGCGGCAAACTGGATTACACCATTGCCGATTCAGTGGCGATCAGTCTGTTTCAGCGCGTTCATCCCGAGCTGGCCGTGGCGCTGGATGTCACGGATGAACAGCCCGTGACCTGGTTTAGCCGACTGGACGACGATAATACGCTCTCCGCCGCGCTGCTCGATTTTTTCAATTCGATCAATGAAGACGGGTCGTTGGCGCGGATCGAAGAGAAATATCTGGGACATGGCGATGATTTCGACTACGTTGATACCCGCTCTTTCCTGCGAGCGGTAGATAACGTCCTGCCGGAGCTGGAACCGTTATTTAAAAAATATGCCAAAGAGATAGACTGGCGCCTGCTGGCGGCGATTTCTTATCAGGAATCACACTGGGACCCGCTGGCGACCTCGCCAACCGGCGTGCGCGGCCTGATGATGCTGACTAAAAATACCGCCCAAAGTCTGGGGCTGACCGACCGTACCGATGCGGAGCAAAGCATCAGCGGCGGCGCTCGCTATCTTGAAGATATGATGGCTAAAGTTCCCGAAACCGTTCCGGAAGACGAGCGTATCTGGTTTGCTTTAGCCGCCTACAATATGGGTTATGCGCACATGCTCGACGCCAGATCGCTGACGGTAAAAACCAAAGGCAATCCGGATAGCTGGACCGATGTGAAGCAGCGTTTGCCGCTATTAAGCCAAAAACCGTATTACAGTAAGTTAACCTACGGTTACGCGCGTGGACATGAGGCTTATGCTTATGTGGAAAATATCCGTAAATACCAGATAAGTTTGGTGGGGTATTTGCAGGAAAAAGAAAAGCAGGAAGCGGAAGCTATGAAACTGGCGCAGGATTACCCGGCGGTGTCGCCGGAGGAGCTGAATAAAGCCCCCTTCCCCTTCCTGTCGTTTTTATCGCAGTCATCAGGCTACCTGACGCATTCGCCGTCTTTACTGTTTACGCCGCAGAAGAAAGAAGAAAAATAGCGCGATGGTCTTATCGGATGGCGACGCGCAACGTCTTATCCGGCATTGCGCTATACTGCCGGCCCCGCGCCTTCCGCACGATCGGCTTTCTTCAGAGCTTTAATTTCCTGACGACGCATACGGAAAAAATCACTGAGCAGCGTCGCACATTCATCGCGCAACACCCCTTCAATAATCTCGACCCGGTGATTCATTCCCGGATGGTGCAGCACGTCAATTAGCGATCCGGCCGCGCCGGTTTTTGCATCGCGCGCGCCAAAGACAACGCGTCCAATGCGGCTATGCACCATAGCGCCTGCGCACATCACACAGGGTTCCAGTGTGACATACAGCGTGGTATCCAGTAACCGGTAATTCTGCAATACCAGACCTCCCTGACGCAGCGCCATTATTTCAGCGTGCGCAGTAGGATCGTGGCGGCCAATGGGTCGGTTCCAGCCTTCGCCAATGACGCGATGGTTATGCACCAATACCGCGCCAACCGGAACCTCGCGTTCGTCCCAGGCGCGTTTCGCCAGCGTCAGCGCGTGGCGCATCCAGTATTCGTGATCTAATTCGACATCAGACAAAGAGGTAACTCCGGTAATGAAAGCGGGCGGCATTATACACAGACGCTATGCGTTTCACTATTCGAGCTGCTGCAACTCGCCGTGCGGCGTCACCCGCCAGCGATGCTGGCAAAAATAAAGCAGCGGGTTATCCTGTTTGCTGTCGCTGTAGCCGCTATAAAGACGCAGCGGCGTACCGATTTTACGTTCCAGTTGCGCGACTTTTTCATGGCCCAGACAGCGCACGGTTAATACCCAGCCGCCATACCGTCGCGCCATCTGGCTGGCGATGAGGTTAACGCGCGGCAGCCACGGCGTATCAAAATAGACTTGCTCTACCAATGATTGCGGAGAACCGGTAATAAGCCAGATATCCGCGTCAGAGCTCAATAGATAGGTGGTCAGACGCTCCTGTACTACCGGAAACGCCGTGACGTTAGCGCGAAACCAACGGACAAAATCCGCCTGATGCGCCTGCAAACGCGTTTCGCTATGGCCAAAAGTACAGCCCCACAATAACAGACTCATCGGCCAGCGGGCCGCACGCCCTTTTACCAGTAAACCGATACCGATAATGGGCAACAGCGGCAGTACGAGCAGCGCATTTAGCGGCTGACGGCGCAGCAAATAACGCAGAAAACTGCCGAACATATCCTGTTGATGTAACGTTCCATCCAAATCAAAAAAGACGACACGACGCTCGTGGCTGACCAAACCTTACTCCTCTGGATCATTGAACCCCAGCAGCCAGGTAAAAATAAACCCGGCAATTACCGCTATTAAATAGCCTAACAGATAGAACAGGACTTTTCCGGCAACAATTGTTAATGCCAGCGGCAAACCGGAAATACCAAAGGTAATTACCGTCGCCACTTTCCAGTAGCTGATCAACGCCCCGCCTACCGCGCCGCCGAGGCAAGCGCCAATAAATGGCTTACCCAATGGCAGCGTGACGCCAAAAATCAGCGGCTCGCCAATCCCCAGCAGTCCGACCGGAAGCGCGCCTTTAATTACCTTTTTGAGTCGCGCATTGCGGGTTTTCATCAGTACGGCAATGGCCGCGCCTATCTGACCAACGCCCGCCATCGCCAGGATGGGAAACAGCGCGTTATAGCCGTGCGCTTGCACCAGCTCCACATGAATAGGCACCAGCCCCTGATGCAGCCCGGTCAGTACCAACGGCAGGAAGGTTCCGGCTAACACCGCGCCCACCAGAAAACCGCCGCGATCGATAGCCCAGGACGCGCCGTGAGCGATAGCGTCTGAAATCCAGCCGCCAAGCGGTTGCAGAGCGACAATCGCTACCGCGCCGGTGATAACAGTCGTCAATAAAGGGTTAAGAATTAACTCCAGCGACCCCGGCAGCAGCTTACGGAACTGGCGCTCAATCCAGCACATTAACGCCACCACCAGCAGGACGGCGATAACGCCGCCCCGTCCCGGCTGAAGCACCTCGCCAAAGAGCGTAATCTGCGCCAGTTGCGGGCTGGAAAGGATCCCCGCCATCACGCCGCCTAACGCCTGCGATCCGCCAAAGACTTTCGCGGTATTGACGCCAACAAGAATGTTCATGATAGCGAATACCGCGCTACCAAATATCCCCATCAGGCCCAGCAGGTTAGGATAGTGGACGGCAACATCGCCGACGATATCCGGACGTTTAAGAATGTTGATAATGCCGGTAATCAAGCCGGATGCGATAAAGGCGGGGATAAGCGGTATAAAAACATTCGCCAGCTTACGCAACGCATCGCTCATCGGCGCTTTATACTTCGCTTTCGCCTCGGATTTGGTACGCGCCATAGCATCGTCCGGCTTTACACCACCTGCGGCAATCTGCACGCGCATCGCATCAACCACCTGCGCAGCCTTCCCCGGCCCAACGATCAGCTGATGTTGCTCCCCTTGCTTTACGTATCCACTGACGCCAGGCAACGCTTTTAAGCGCGGAATATCCAGTTGGCTGTCGTCCTGTACCTCCACCCTGACTCGCGTCATACAGTTTTCCAGGCGCAGAATATTTTGCTCTCCGCCAATACCACGTAAAATGTCGCTGGCGAGCGCTGCCGTCTTATCCATACACACCTCTTTAGTGTTCTAACGCCGCCCTTAAAAAGCCCTGATGAGCGGCGAGTTTTTCCCTGGCGGCTGCAGCATCCAGCCCCGTAAGCGCCATCAAAATGGCGGGCTTAACCTCAAAATCGGTCTGTTTCAGCAACGCTTCTGCTTCTTCACGACCTATCCCGGTCGCTTCAACGACCATCCGACACGCGCGATCGACCAGTTTGACGTTGGTGGCTTTCATATCCACCATCAGGTTTTGATAGACCTTGCCGAATTTCACCATCGCGCCGGTAGAAATCATATTGAGCACCATTTTCTGCGCGGTGCCGGATTTCAGCCGCGTGGAGCCGGTAAGCGCTTCCGGCCCGACAACGGGCGAAATGGCGATATTAGCCTCCCGCGCAATAGGCGAATCTGGATTACAGGAGACGGCAACAGTGGTACAACCGGACTGTCGCGCATAGCGCAGGCCGCCAATCACATAGGGTGTACGACCCGACGCCGCGAGCCCCACGACCAGATCCTGTTCTTGCAGATTTAGCGCGACAAGATCGTCTTCGCCTGCCTGTTGGCTGTCTTCCGCGCCTTCGACCGCTTTCAACAACGCGCCCGGCCCGCCGGCAATCAGTCCGACGACCAGACCGTGCGGAACGCCAAACGTCGGGGGGCATTCTGAGGCATCCAGTACGCCAAGCCGACCACTGGTGCCCGCGCCCATATAGATGATACGTCCGCCAGACTTCAGCGCCGCCGCAGCGGCATCCACCGCACGCGCAACGTCAGGCAGAGTGGCTTTTACCGCTTCCGCTACCAGCGTATCCTGTTCATTAAAACGCTTAACTAATTCAGGAGTAGGCAACGCATCCAGATCCATCGTTTGCGGGTTACGGGTTTCAGACACTAAGGTACCAAGATTCATTTTTGTCCCTCTGGAATTTTTAATTCATAATAAGCGTCCATGATGGAATAGAATATTCCCCCAGGCGAGTGAAATTTCGTTTTGTCGTCGCCATCACGTTTCGCAGGAGCTGCCCATGAACTGTTTGATTCGTATTCGCCAGCGTTATCCGGATCTCGCGCAAAGCGACAGGAAACTGGCGGATTATCTGCTCGCGCAACCGGATACGGCGCGGCATCTGAGCTCGCAGCAACTGGCGGCTGAAGCGGGCGTCAGCCAATCCAGCGTAGTCAAGTTCGCGCAAAAACTGGGGTTTAAAGGGTTTCCGGCGTTGAAACTGGCTCTCAGCGAAGCGTTGGCCAGCAATCCTAATCCGCATTCCGTTCCCGTTCATAACCAGATTCGCGGCGACGATCCGATGCGCCTGGTCGGGGAAAAATTAATTAAAGAGAATGTGGCGGCGATGCACGCCACGCTGGACGTTAACAGTGAAGAAAAGCTGTTAGAAAGCGTCACGATGCTGCGCCACGCCCGCCGTATTGTGATCACCGGGATTGGCGCCTCTGGGCTGGTGGCGCAAAATTTTGCCTGGAAGCTACTGAAGATTGGCATTAACGCGGTGGTTGAGCGCGATATGCACGCCCTGCTGGCGACGGTGCAGGCGCTGGCGCCGGAGGATCTGCTGCTGGCGATCTCTTATTCCGGGGAGCGGCGCGAGCTGAACCTGGCGGCGGACGAAACATTACGCACAGGCGCGAAAATCCTGGCCATTACCGGTTTTTCTCCCAACGCCTTGCAGCAACGCGCCACCCGCTGTCTGTATACGATTGCCGAAGAGCAGGCGACGCGCAGCGCCGCTATCTCCTCGACACATGCGCAAATGATGTTGACCGACTTACTGTTTATGGCGCTGGTACAACAGGATTTAGAGCGGGCGCCGGAGCGTATTCGCCATAGCGAGGCGCTGGTAAAAAAACTGGTATGAAAATGGCTCTTCCGCCTCATGCAGAAGAGCCATCAAGTTTATTGCGCTTCTTTCGCGTGAATCAATTGCGTCAGGAGTGTGTTAACCGGTACGGCAATATTGTTCTGAGCGCCGATTCGCGCAATCGCACCATTTAAATAGTCGATTTCGGTCAGTCGGCCTTTATGTAAATCCTGATGCATAGAAGGATAGTGGTGGCCGCTCTCACGCGGATCGAACACTTTCTTCACCGTATTCATCACCATTTGCTCAGTCAACGGAATATTCTGGCTGGCAGCAACTAACACAAACTCATCAACTACCGCTTGCGCTAAATCTAAAGCACCAGGCCGCTGACCAAATCCGCCGACATTACAATCCAGTAACGCGCAATAGGTGTTCATTACGCTATTAAAGGCTGCTTTCTTCCAGATCGATAATAATACGTCAGGGCTTATTTCAGCATTCAATCCAGCACTATTAAGGGTGGCAATGACCTTAGCCTCTTGAGCCGAATCCTGGCTGGCAATCGGCTGCAGTTCAATCGTTCCGGTACCGGTGGCCATAATATGCCCAGCCCCCTCCAGTTCGCTGGACCATAACGTCACACCCGCATAGATTTTCTGCCGATCGACATATTTCTCCAGCGTTTCAATATTTCCCAGACCGTTAGATAGAATCATCACGACTTTCGCGGCTGGCAGTAATGGCTTGATACGCTGTAACATGCTATCCAGCTGCATTGCTTTGGTAAACAGAATAACCAGCTCAAACTCCCCCTGGGATTCATCAGCCAACATAGCAGGGATGGGGTAATACTTCTGAGTCGTTTCCGTTTCGACAAACAACCCCTTGCTACGAATAGCGTCGACATGCTCCTGCCAGCTATCGATAAGCGTCACGTCGTGCCCGGCCTCCAGCAGCATATAGCCAAAACGACACCCCATAGCGCCTGCACCTGCGATTGCAATTTTCATTTTTATTTCCTTATTATCTGATTAATGAATTTTGGCTAAAACCGTTGCGACATATTTTTTCGTTATCAGGGTCAACACGACTCCAATAAGCAATAGCACCGTTGTCAAAATAAATACTGTATTGTAGCTTCCGGTATATTTTGCAATAGCGGACGTTACATAAGGAGCAATAACCGCACCGACGGCAAAACCAAAATACATAAAGCCGTAGTTTAGCCCCTGGTTACGCATACCAAAATTCTGGCTGGTCAAACCAGGGAAGATAACTAATATACCGGCATAAGCAAAGCCCACGCCCAGAGCGCTGAAATAAAATACCGAAGTATTGCCATTGAAGAAAAATAACAGCAGCATACACAAGCAGGTAAAGAGGTAAACAATAACCAGCGTATTATAGCCGCCTAATTTATCGGTTAACCCTCCCCAGAACAGGCGACCGATCGAGTTAAATATCGAGACCAGGCTAACGACTAATGCACCGGACAGTAAACCGTACTGCGTCATACCAATTTGCGCAGAGCTTGAGCTAATTACCATCCCAGAGAACACGCCCAGCGCCAGAATCATAAACAGCAGCCAGAAGCGCAGATCTTTCAGCATGTGCCGATAGTCTTTATCCAGTGGCGACGCTTTAATTCCTCCGCTATCTTTTGCTGGCGCGCTACGAATAAAGAACTGGACGATAAAAATAACCACCAGATAAACAATACCCAGATATAACAACGCCCGACTAACATCGTGAGTTTGCGCCATAAAATATTCGGCCAGGCGGGTGCAAAGTAGCGTCCCGACGCCAACACCCGCCAGTACGATACCGCTGGCCAGACCGCGACGGTCAGGGAAAAATTTCAGAATATTATTAAGATTACCCGTAAAAGCCAGGCCCGATCCCAACCCGGCAATGACGCCGTAGGTTAAAAACAGCATGGGCAAATTATCCACAAACCCGGACAAGATAAAACCTAAAGAAAACAGGATACCGCCGATAACTATCGCCTGCTTTCCTTTACCATTGTCGATCATTCTCCCGCCCCAAATCATCGGTAAAGGAATGATCCCCATGTTGATAGAGAATGCTAACGCCAGCGTAGCCGGATCCCAGTGATATTGCGCCATGAGTGGTGTTTTGAAATAGCTAAATGCGTAGACGCCCCCGAGCACAAAATTGATGCACACGTGAGCGGCAAGCATTCCCCAGCGGTTGATTGATGCCGACATAATTTTCCCTTTTTAAAATGCACTGATCACAGTTTAAAAAAAGCAAAATAGGCAAACAATTTGGTATTTTTTATAATCGTTATAACAAAACCCAATCGATTGGCATTAAATTTTAATGAATATCAAACAACTACACTCCTTCCTGATATTGTGTGATGAATTACATTATGGTCGGGCAGCCAGTCGCCTATTTATCACTCAGCCATCATTAAGTCAGCAAATCAAACAACTTGAGTCATCACTTAAAACAATATTATTTAAGCAAAAAGGCAGAGGAATTAAATTAACAAAAGCAGGCATTATTTTGCAACGACACGCTAACAAAATAATGCTGGATTTAAAAAATGCCGAAAATGAACTTCTTCCCTATCAGGATCAACAGCGCGATACTATTTCAATCGGGGTGTCAGGCAGCTACCTGGTCCTGCCCGCTTTTCGCAACTTTATGGCGCACCATCCGGAAATATCTTTAAATGTTAAAGAGTTCTCAACTGAGCAAACCATTAAAAAGCTGACGGATAGCGCCGTTGATATTGGCATTGTTTATCGAACAGCGCTCCCTGCCCAGCTAAGCTCGACCATGCTGTTTGAAGATGAAATTATCGCTGCAATCCCACTTTCTCATCCTCTGGCGACACGCGAACGTCTGCATCTAAAAGATTTAAACGACCAGCCCATTATCGTGCTTAATGACTCTCTGCTATTAAGAGGGATCATCACCACAGAATTTAATAACCGCAAAGTCGTTCCTAACGTCATCTGCGAACTGGATAACCACTACTCATGCCTTGAGTATGCCGAAGCGCAGATTGGCATCGCATTTATTACCCGCTCGCTAACCCATTTATCGACACCCAAAAATGTTCGCCTGGTTTCACTGGGCATCCCCGCATTCTTTATTCCTGTCATGCTGGTACACACTAATGACCTTTCACTGGATAACGCAACCATCTGCCTGCTCAAGCAGATCAAAAATTTTTACACTGTAGATAACAAATCAGCGCCAGAAAAGAGCTGGCCCGAGTAGAAAATAGGCGTATAATGCCCGCCCGATTTGTGTTGTTTCTGAGAATTTCCTGATGGCGCTGTTAATCACCAAAAAATGTATCAATTGCGATATGTGCGAGCCGGAGTGCCCGAATGAGGCGATTTCAATGGGCGACAGCATTTATGAGATTAACAGCGACAAATGCACCGAGTGTGTAGGCCATTACGAAACGCCGACCTGTCAGAAAGTCTGCCCGATCCCCAATACGATTTTGCAGGATCCCGCCCATGTCGAAACCGAAGAACAGTTGTGGGATAAGTTTGTTCTGATGCATCACGCAGATAAATTGTAAGCGGGTTAACGCACTTCCAACGCAACAATGCCTGATGGCGCTATGCTTATCAGGCCGACAATATATCGGCCTGTAGGTCAGATAACGTGTTTACGCCGCCATCCGGCAAATCTAACTTTCCAGAATGACCGTAGCGCAGGCGTAATGGCGTTCATCGGCCAACGTGACATGCATGTGCGCCACACCGAGTTTTTCCGCCAGCGTTAACGCCTCGCCCCACAGCCGCAAACGTGGTTTTCCCAGCTCATCGTTAAACACTTCGAACTGATTAAACGCCAGACCGTTGCGGATGCCGGTGCCAAAAGCTTTCGCTGCCGCCTCTTTGACCGCAAAACGCTTGGCGAGAAAACGCACCGGCTGCTGATGCGTCTCCCAGATAGCCCACTCGTTGTCACTGAGCACACGCCTTGCCAGACGTTCGCCGGAACGGGAGATCACTGCCTCAATGCGGGCAATCTCTACAATATCCGTTCCCAGGCCGAGAATCGCCATTAGCCGCGCGCTTCCAGCATCAAACGTTTCATTTCAGCCACCGCCTCTTTCAGCCCCGTCATCACCGCCCGACCAATAATGGCATGACCGATATTGAGCTCGTGCATTTCCGGCAGTGCGGCAATAGCTTTGACGTTATGGTAGGTCAGGCCATGACCCGCATTTACTTTTAGCCCCAGACGGGCCGCCAGGGTCGCGGCGCTGGCAATACGCGCCAGCTCTTTTGCCTGTTCCGCATCGGTTTCTGCGTTGGCGTAGCAGCCGGTATGGATTTCGATAAACGGCGCGCCGACTTCCGCCGCCGCGTTGATTTGCGCTTCATCGGCATCGATAAAGAGCGAAACCTGGATGCCAGCCGCCGCCAGGCGCGCACAGGCATCACGCATTTTATCGCGCTGTCCGGCCACATCCAGGCCGCCTTCGGTGGTGACTTCCTGGCGTTTTTCCGGTACCAGACAACAGAAATGCGGCCTGGTTTCTACGGCGATCGCCAGCATCTCTTCGGTCACCGCCATCTCCAGATTCATACGCGTATGCAGCGTCTGACGCAGAATGCGCACATCGCGATCGGTAATGTGGCGACGATCTTCGCGCAGGTGTACGGTAATGCCGTCCGCGCCTGCCTGTTCAGCAATAAACGCCGCCTGTACCGGATCCGGATAGTCGGTGCCGCGCGCATTACGTAACGTGGCAATGTGGTCAATATTGACGCCTAACAGTAATTCAGCCATGACAATCCTCGTTAATCTTTCTTCATTTTTACTGTGCGTTTGGGCATAAATTGCCGGAACAGCTCCCGGCTTTTTAACGGTTTTCCCCCAAGATACGGCTTTAATGCCATACGGGTAAAGCGTTTAGCGGCACGCAGGGTATCTACATCCGGAAATTCCCGCTCCTCCAACGCTTTCAGGTGCCGTCCGGTAAAGGTGTTGTTATCGATGACGACGCTGGCGAAAAAGCCTTTTTCTTCGCGGTAACGGTAGGTCATGGTGTCATCCACCCGTTCGCCGCTGCCTGCACAGTGGGTGAAATTGACGCCATACCCCAGATGACCCAGCAACGCCAGTTCGAAACGTCGCAACGCCGGTTCAGGCGAGCCGGTGGTTCCCGCCAGCGCCTGAATACAGTTCAGATAATCAAAAAAGAGTTCGGAGAAGCGCGTTTCATATTCCAGTACGCGAGAGAGGAGTTCGTTGATGTACAGGCCGCTATAGAGCGTAATACCGCTTAACGGCAGCGCCAGAGAAACTGCCTCGGCGCTGCGCAGGGTTTTCACCTCGCCGCGTCCGCTGTAGCGTAGCAATAACGGCGTAAAAGGCTGCAACGCGCCTTTCAGATTGGAACGTTTAGATCGCGCGCCTTTGGCGACAAGGCGCACGCGCCCCGATTCTTCCGTGAAGACGTCCAGCATCAGGCTGGTTTCGCTCCAGGGGCGACTGTGCAGGACAAATGCGCGCTGCCACCCTTCCACGCTGTGTTAACTCACAGATCGTCTACGTAACCGAGACTGCGCAGAGCGCGTTCGTCATCGGCCCAGCCGGATTTCACTTTCACCCACAGTTCCAGGTGTACCGGCGCTTCAAACATCTCCTGCATGTCTTTACGCGCTTCAATACCAATGGTTTTGATTTTGGCGCCTTTGTTGCCAATCACCATCTTCTTCTGCCCTTCGCGCTCGACGAGGATCAGCCCATTGATATCATAGCCGCCGCGTTCGTTGGTAACAAAACGTTCAATCTCAACGGTAACGGAATACGGCAGCTCGGCGCCGAGAAAACGCATCAGCTTTTCACGAATGATTTCAGACGCCATAAAGCGCTGAGAGCGATCGGTGATGTAATCTTCCGGGAAGTGATGAATCGCTTCCGGTAAATGTTTACGCACGATACCGGCAATGGTATCGACGTTCATACCCGTTTCAGCAGAGATGGGTACGATATCAAGAAAGTTCATCTGGCTTGCCAGGAACTGGAGGTGCGGCAGCAAATCAGCTTTTTCCTGCACGTTATCCACCTTGTTAACGGCGAGAATAACCGGCGCTTTGCCATCGCGCAGTTTGTTCAGGACCATTTCGTCGTCCGGCGTCCAACGGGTGCCTTCCACAACGAAAATCACCAGCTCAACGTCGCCAATCGAACTGCTCGCCGCCTTATTCATCAAACGGTTAATGGCGCGCTTTTCTTCCATATGCAGTCCCGGGGTATCGACATAAATTGCCTGATACGGGCCTTCGGTATGAATACCGACAATGCGGTGGCGCGTGGTCTGCGCTTTACGGGAAGTGATTGAAATCTTCTGCCCAAGCAGTTTGTTCAGCAAGGTGGATTTGCCAACGTTCGGACGTCCGACGATGGCAATAAATCCGCAGTAAGTTTTGTCAGTGCTCATTCCAACTCCAGTTTTTTCAGCGCCTGTTCGGCGGCAGCCTGCTCCGCCTTACGACGGCTGGAACCCGTGCCAACCACCGGTTCGCTCAGGCCGCTGACCTGGCAGTGGATAGTAAATTCCTGATCGTGCGCCTCGCCGCGTACCTGCACAACCAGGTAAGATGGCAGCGGCAGATGGCGACCCTGCAAATACTCCTGCAAGCGCGTTTTAGGATCTTTTTGTTTATCGCCCGGGCTTATCTCATCCAGACGGGTTTTATACCAGTTAAGGATCAACTGCTCGACGGTCTGGATATTGCTATCGAGAAATACTCCGCCGATTAACGCTTCAACGGTGTCCGCCAAAATGGACTCCCGACGGAATCCGCCGCTTTTTAATTCGCCCGGCCCTAAACGCAGGCACTCGCCTAAATCAAACTCACGGGCTAATTCCGCCAGCGTATTACCACGTACCAACGTGGCGCGCATACGGCTCATATCTCCCTCATCCACCCGTGGGAAACGGTGATAAAGCGCGTTAGCGATAACGAAGCTCAGGATTGAATCGCCTAAAAACTCCAGGCGTTCGTTATGTTTACTGCTGGCGCTGCGGTGAGTTAATGCCTGCTGCAACAGCTCCTGATGATTAAAAGTGTAGCCCAGCTTCCGTTGAAGCCGATTAATTACGATGGGGTTCATGCGATACCAATAAATGAATGCGTCAACAATCCAGCACACGAAACAGACCTGATACACGTCATCTGTCCTGCCGCATCGCTGCAGCGGAAAGAAGGTTGTCTATAACCAACGCTGTTTCGTGTGCCGTGGCGACCAAACGGCGCCAACCTAAAACTTCGGGGGAATATTCTATACACAACGACAGGGGATGTCGTTAGTCTGAGGGAATTTATCCAGGAAATAATTCACGCTGCCGCTAAAAAGACGGCAGCGTGAACGATCATTTCGTCACAGTTAGTGAATACCGCCGATACGACTCAGGCGTACGCCTGTCGGCCACTCCCCTTCCTGCTTGTCAAAGCTCATCCAGATAGCGACCGCTTTACCGACCAGATTCGCTTCCGGAACAAATCCCCAGTAACGGCTATCCGCGCTGTTATCGCGGTTGTCGCCCATCATGAAATATTGTCCCGGTGGTACAACCCAGGTCGCCAGCGGTTGTCCTGGCTGTTGGTAATACATGCCCAACTGATCCTGGGCTATCGGCACCATCAGGATGCGGTGGGTTACATCGCCTAACGTCTCTTTACGTTCGGTCAGGCGAATGCCGTTTTCTTTTGTCTCGTTTAGCGGAACTTCAAAGAAACCGCTGGTCGCTTCTCCGCCGTTACGGCGGGCAAAGGTCTGTACAAAATCGCTCGGCTCAACGTTAGAGTAGGTAACCGGCAGCGCATTTTCGCACGCCTGACCGGAGCTACAGCCAGGCTGAATCGTCACCTCTTTCGCAACCGGATCATAAGTGATTTTATCGCCCGGCAAACCGACGGCGCGTTTGATGTAATCTAACTTAGGATCTTCCGGATATTTAAATACCACAATATCCCCGCGCTTTGGATGACCGGTCTCAATCAGGGTTTTCTGGTAGATCGGATCTTTAATGCCGTAGGCAAATTTTTCCACCAGAATAAAATCGCCGATAAGCAGTGTCGGCATCATTGAGCCTGACGGGATCTGAAAGGGTTCATAAAGAAATGAACGAACGATCAGAACGATCGCCAGAACCGGGAAAACCGACGCCCCGGTCTCCAGCCAGCCTGGCTTAGGCGCCACTTTATTGAGCGTAGCGTTATCCAGCGCATCTCCCGACGCCGTTTGCGCGGCAGCCTGGCGCGCCCGACGTTTTGGCGCGAAAACAAACTTATCAACGCACCATAAAATGCCCGTCACCAGTGTGGCTATCACCAGAATCAGGGCAAACATGTTCGCCATGCCAACTCCTTAGGGATTATTTATTGTCTTTACCGACATGCAGAATGGCGAGGAACGCTTCCTGAGGCAGCTCGACGTTACCGATCTGCTTCATGCGTTTCTTACCTTCTTTCTGTTTCTGCAGCAGTTTTTTCTTACGACTGATATCGCCGCCGTAGCACTTCGCCAGCACGTTTTTACGTAACTGTTTTACCGTCGAACGGGCAATAATATGCGTACCAATCGCCGCCTGAATCGCGATATCAAACTGCTGGCGTGGAATCAAATCTTTCATCTTCTCCACCAGCTCGCGACCACGGCTTTGCGAGTTATCACGGTGCGTGATCAGCGCCAGCGCATCGACACGCTCGTTGTTGATTAACACATCAACACGCACCATATCGGAAGCCTGGAAGCGCTTGAAGTTATAATCCAGAGACGCATAGCCGCGCGACGTTGATTTCAGACGGTCAAAGAAGTCGAGCACCACTTCCGCCATCGGGATTTCATAGGTCAACGCGACCTGGTTACCGTGATACACCATGTTAGTTTGTACGCCGCGTTTCTCAATACACAGCGTAATAACGTTACCTAAATAGGCTTGTGGTAACAGCATATGACATTCGGCGATAGGCTCGCGCAGTTCATAAATGTTATTCAACGGCGGCAGCTTGGAGGGGCTATCAACATAGATAGTCTCTTTCGCCGTTGTTTCTACTTCATAAACCACGGTCGGCGCAGTGGTGATCAGATCCAGATCGTATTCGCGTTCCAGACGCTCCTGAATAATCTCCATGTGCAACAGGCCGAGGAAGCCGCAGCGGAAACCAAAGCCCAGCGCCGAGGAGCTTTCCGGTTCATAAAACAGTGAGGCATCGTTCAGGCTCAGCTTGCCGAGCGCGTCGCGGAAACTTTCATAATCGTCGGAGCTGACCGGAAACAGACCTGCATAGACCTGCGGTTTCACCTTCTTAAAGCCCGGCAACGCTTTTTCCGCTGGGTTACGCGCTGAGGTTAAGGTATCGCCAACCGGCGCGCCGAGGATATCTTTAATGGCGCAGACCAGCCAGCCTACTTCGCCACACTTCAGCTCGGTACGATCAACCTGTTTCGGCGTGAAAATCCCCAGGCGGTCAGCGTTGTAGGTCTGCCCGGTGCTCATCACTTTAATTTTGTCGCCTTTACGCATGGTGCCGTTTTTAATACGCACCAGCGATACCACGCCCAGGTAGTTATCGAACCAGGAGTCAATAATCAGCGCCTGCAGCGGGCCGTCCGGATCGCCTTGCGGCGGCGGGATATCGCGCACCAGGCGTTCCAGAACATCCGTCACGCCGACACCCGTTTTGGCGGAGCAGCGTACCGCGTCCGTCGCATCGATACCGACAATGTCTTCGATTTCTTCCGCCACACGCTCCGGATCGGCGGCCGGCAGGTCAATCTTGTTAAGCACCGGCACCACTTCAAGATCCATTTCCATCGCGGTGTAGCAGTTCGCCAACGTTTGCGCTTCTACGCCCTGGCCGGCATCCACCACCAGCAGCGCGCCCTCGCAGGCGGCTAACGAACGGGAAACTTCATAGGAAAAGTCAACGTGTCCCGGCGTGTCGATAAAGTTCAGTTGATAAGTTTCACCATCAGACGCTTTAAAATCCAGCGTCACACTCTGGGCTTTAATAGTAATACCGCGCTCACGCTCAAGATCCATCGAATCAAGTACCTGAGCTTCCATTTCACGGTCAGACAGGCCACCGCAGATCTGGATAATACGGTCAGACAGCGTCGATTTACCGTGGTCAATGTGAGCAATGATGGAGAAATTTCTTATGTTCTTCATAAATATGAATTTTTCAACTCGCTATGCTGATAAATTTTTCTTGATGGACACAGCGGTGGACATTCCACAATAACTACCCCATCAACGACTGGCGTGCATATTACACTGTAGCTTTGAAATCGTCAGCATACGATCTGCTGATCAACATACGATGTTACATCACAATAGAGGTCTATACGATCTATAAACCTATAAACACGGTTACAGTCAGTCCTGACTAAACAGCAGCCGGCCTACCGCAGTCACGTTCTTGCAGACAACGTGACTGCGGTAATCCATCCCACCGGATTGTCTTCAAATTCTCCATGTTGCTGAATCGGCTAACAGCTTCTTAAACGATCGGTATTAGGCTAGGTTCTAAATCTTGCCTGAATGAAAATAAATGTAATAATGATAGCTTGGTATTGACATATAGATTGAAAAAGCGCATGAAAATAGGATTCCAACCAGCCATATTGCAATATGCATATACAAGTAACGAGGCGACATCAAACCTTGAGTTATTAAATAAATGGAGAATAGAATCCCCAGATATTGAGAGGGAGGAGCGTAATAGTATTTACGACAAAATAATAGAAGCAAATCATACCGGGAGCTTATCAATTACTGCTCATTATGTTACCTCTATTCCGGTATTTCCTGATAATTTATCCGAGTTGAATTTATCTTCATGCTATACACTGGAGTCTATTCCAAATCTTCCTGATGGGTTAAAAAGTTTAACTATATCTGGAAATCAGACCATTAAAATTTCATATTTCCCAGATAGCTTAGAGTCACTATCTATAGATATGCAGGCATATGAAGAAAATTATACTTTCCCCGCATTACCTTATGGATTAAAGAGTTTTACTGCATGCTATGGTAAATTTTTGCCTCCCCTTCCTCCGCATCTATCTTCTTTGTCATTGCAAAATTTCTCTGAAATATTATGTGCTGAGTTACCATATAAATTAGATAAATTAGATTTACAAAATTGCCCTTTCTTGCCATTAATGAAAATGTTACCTGAGGAGTTAAAAGAACTAAGTATTGAACTTATACGAACAGTTCCCGGTACTGTTATAGATGATATTTTGCCTGATAAGCTAAAAAAATTAAGTATCAACTTTTGTGATAATATTAAACTTCCAGTTAAGCTTCCTGTTAATTTAAAGTCTATCAATTTATCCTCAAGGACCCCTATTGCATGGGAAATACCAACCTGCAATCTGCCTGCACATATAGATATTAGTACCGATGGTTATGTTAAGCTTAATCCTGAATTTCTTACCAGGAGTGATATTACCTTTAGTAACAAACCTGCAGGAGATGTGTTAAGTTTTCAGCCTGGAGATGTGGTTTATGGTTTATGTAAGGCAAGAGATCGAGTAAATACTTTAGTTAATTCGTTATATTATTTTTCAAAAAAAGATATTATTATTCAAAATACATTAACAGATGCGGTCTGGGACAGGAAGAATAGAGCCGTGTTTAATAAAGATGAGAAGATAGCAGAAAGATTGAATGATGTTCAGAGAGGGATTTTTTTTAGAGAATTTTTATCTCAACATAAAAAATACAATATTACCGAAGATAAATATTCAGACTTATCCAATGAGGAGTGCTGGATAAAAACAAGTAAAGCCGGTCTTGAATTTCAAACACGATTGAGGGAACGGTCAGTTATTTTTGTCATTGACAATTTAGTTGATGCTATAAGTGATATCGCAAATAAAACAGGAAAGCATGGTAATTCTATTACAGCACATGAGCTAAGATGGGTATATCGGAATCGACATGATGATCTGGTAAAACAAAATGTTAAATTTTTTCTTAATGGTGAGGCTATTTCACACGAAGATGTTTTTTCATTAGTTGGTTGGGATAAATATAAGCCTAAAAATAGAAATCGTTGACTTTAAAAAAATATGCAATTAATATATTTATATATAGAGCAGCCCTATTGGAGTTAAGGATATATACTCCCCCTAACTCTAGACTACATGCCAACTTTACTTAGTATCATATTTTCTTGCTACATATCTGTTTGGCAAGGGTATGAATAAAAAACAAGATTAATTTAATTGATATCGCAACAGATAAGCACCTGCATTTATCTTTAAACTTTTTTATGGCCAACCAGATTTTTCACCATCTGCGCACGTTTATTCGGGCATGCGTTGAAAACCTGCAAAAAAAGAAAAATATCGATGCTTATTATTTTTTCTTTAATTAAATTTTCGCTCAACAAACTTAATTATTAATCCAATGACAGTGAAGTGTGAACTATGCTGAGCATAAACGACATCAATAGCAAGGGCAAGGGCAAGGGCAAGGGCAAGGGCAATCTGAGTATTTACAGGTGAAATTATGAAAAATAGTATATTTTTACCATTGCTTCTGGTGCTGTCGGCAACGACCTTTTCGGCATTGGTGATGGCTGCCAGTCATTCTCCCCACCAGATAATACAAAACATTTTTCCAGTGGCTGGCCGCCAGATATCCTGAAGCAACTGAATTGGTCTCAGGTTTGTGGTTGTTAGTATACTGAATATTACTTCAGGATGGCATGTTTTATTGACACCAGCCTGATTTTTCACAACGTTATATTACCCGTTTACAGATAATTCCCAGCTAATAAATCAGGAAGTTCCAGATGTAACAGAAGTTATGAGGTGTATTAATTGATAGGTCTAACAGGCTTGAATTACTTTTCTTTAAAAACTACTGCATGTAAAAGGGTCTCCTCTTGTTGTGATGAGATTCGTATATATTTATATCTTAGTGATTTATGGATCATACTTGTGGTTTTCCTTGGGAGGTAACATGTTTACAATTAATAGTACTAACAGGGTGGCGAGCACAATCGCTCCATATGCATGTGTAAGCGATGTTAATTTAGAGGACAAGGCTACATTTTTAACTTCTGCATTTTCAGATGAACATACCTCAATACATGCGTATGATTCTTCTTTGCAATGCTTTGTCTTAAATGATCAGCATGTTCCGCAGAATACATTAGCTACAGATGTTGAAGGCTACAATAGAGGATTACAGGAACGTATAAGCCTCGAGTACCAGCCCCTGGAAAGCATTGTTTTTCTACTCGGCACCCCTGCAGTTTTAGAGACTAAAGAGTCTTTATCATTACCAGTTTCCCCGGATGCTTTAACCCAAAAACTATTAAGCATTAGTAGCAATGATGAATGTAAATTATCAGGTAGCACCAGTTGCACTACCCCAGCCAGTCATAACCCACCGTCCGGTTATATCGCTCAATACAGGCATTCTGCAGAGGTTTTCCCGGATGAATAAAACAAAGCGTTATAAATAGCTGCGCCGAATAGTAGATCACTTTGATAGAACTCAGTCCGGATTGTGCGATTTGATCAATCGCCAAAAATCACAAATCACCAACCGGACTAAGCGATGCCGATCATAGCACCAATTCCCCGTACCGAACGACGCCTGATGCAGAAAACTATCCATAAAACGCGTGACAAAAACCATGCCCGCAGACTGACTGCCATGTTGATGCTGCAACCCGGGAGACAGTATCGGCCACGTTGCCAGAACGCTCTGCTACGCCCGTTCACCCATTGGACGCTGGATTAACTGATTCACCGCTGACGGTGTGGAGGCGCTGGACAAGTGTGATGCGGATAATCCTCATCATATGGTCATGTATTTTTCATAAACAATAAAGCTCGTCCAGGAGTGCACTAAATAACAGATTGTTAGAGCTTGCTTAAACATCAGTCGTCTAAGTTTACCTTAAAGCAAGTGGCGTTTTATGTCCCATATATGCCCCATCACATCCTCGTTCCATCATCAAACTCACTGGATCTCATGATGTTGTAGGGAAGTAAGCCGGAGAGATAATTTCCTCCTGTGCCGTGCCGGCAGAAGAATTTATCTGGCACGCTGTCTCGCGCTGTATGGAGTGTGAAGAGCCAACACCCGGAATTGATTGAACAAGTTACTTAACACGCAATAGCTCAGAGTATCTTGTGGTGTACCGCAGCGAAAGTATTTCTCGCTTCATAGCCCACTGTTGCGGTATCCCCTGCCCGGTGATTTTCTGGTTGTATTGTCATGTGCGCATATTTAAGCCAGTTTAGAGACTGGGAATTTTCTGTACAGCGTCGACAGCCCCGCATCATAAATAATCGTTACCTGCTGTCGCGGTACTCCTGCCCTAATCAGGCGCCCGGCCTGCGCTCCCAGTGGATGGGAGCCAGTAAGGATTTGAATAGCACATGAACTCACTCTCATATGAATTAATTTCTATAGAAAATATAACATTGCTTATCCTTTTTATTTAAAGTAAATATTTTCTAAATAGTTTTTATTTACTCACCAGGTGGTAATGAATAACCTTTAATATCTGTAATAAAGGATGCGGTAACAATAAGGATAGTGAGTCACTACTTAAAGGTGATATTATGAGACACGTTAAGAACATATTTTTAGTCCTAGCCTTTGCATTGTCGGCTGCAGCCTTTTCGACATCTGCGATGGCTGCCAGTGATTCAAAACCCCCACCGGATAATACAAAACATTTCTCCAGTGGATTGCCTGAAATCCCATGGGCTCTTATCGGCATGAGTCAGGAATGGTGTAAACAGTACCCACCAGATATTCTGAAGCCACCGGACTGGTGCCAGATATGTCGTTGTTAGTATACTGAATATTAATTCAGGCTGGCATATTTTATTGACGCCAGCCTGATTTTTCACAACCTCATATTACTGGCTTACAGGCACATCAGGCCAGTCAGGATTTGTGGTATCCACCCGGTTAACCATTACGCTGTAGAGTTCCCATGCTTCCAGCCGTTTAATCTCTTCATCTGTGGCAATTTTCAGTTTTACCGCCCGCGCCAGTGGCGCAATAACTGACTCTGCCTCTGCAAGAAGTTCCGCTTTTCTGGCTTCAGCCTGTGCAACCAGCTCTTCAGGCGTATATTCGCGATGTTCAACCAGTACCGGGCCTCCTTTCCTGTGCTCAATATATTTTCCGTCCACCTGGCCCTGCATAAGCTCGCGGTAATGCTCATCGGTCAGGGGGATTAAATCATCCGGGTAATCGCCTGATTTGGTATCCGGCTGCCAGAAAAAACCTTTTTCTTTAAAGCTGTAATAATAATCGCTCATTGATATTTATCTCCCAATTGCAAACCAGGATACAGGAAAATTATTGACCAGATTGACCATTCCTGATGACTTTGTGGCGGCAAAAAACTGACTGTTGCTCACCGGGTATCCGAATGCGTTATCTACCTGGGAGCCCTGAGCGTTGGTATTGGTTACAAAAATTGCAAAGCAACCAACAGGGAAAGCGCGCGGAAAATTGTAGGTTCCGTTTGAGTTACCAAGTGTTCCCCACTGCATTATAAATCCGGTGCTGTCGTCCAGAATCCAGCCCCAGTCCTGAATGCTGCCGGTATTTTTACGGGCGAAAGTCTGGTTAACATAATCAATGGTGGCGCGGGTGTTGATGTTGTTGTCACGAATTGCCAGTTCACTATTGATTGAATCGCCACAGGTTTAACAGACACCTCAGAGTCATTTAAGATGACTTAAAGAGAGGTGCCCATGAGCGGTAAGCGTTATCCCGAAGAGTTTAAAATTGAAGCGGTCAAACAGGTTGTTGATCGTG
>NZ_JAGETK010000039.1:0-570 GCF_017573605.1 Salmonella sp. 32070601201500089SM | reverse complement strand
GTGCCAATCCGGTACGTGGAGAAGGGCATCAGGTAGCACTGTTCTGACAGGAAAAATAGCAAATGGACAACAGATCCCATTGCCATCTGGTTTTTCTGCCAGCCAGTGTACCTGGAGTGTCAGTAATGCAGAAAATCCGCACGGGTGGAAGCCGAATTATTTTGCGGGGTCAGTTGCAACCTATGATGCCAATCGAATTGTGAAATGCGGCTTCTATGACGAATACAACTTTTATGGCGGTACTCACCGAACTGACCTGTCGGGGAAATGTAGTTACATCGTGGTTTGCCAGTGATAAGTATCGTCACTGGCAAATGGCGTAAACTGTAATGGAACCATTTTGATCTTCGGTCGTGTCGCAACTGGCAGTCCATGCATTGTTGCCTGAAGGCATGGAACGCGTGAGCCATATAAATCCGGTATTTGATCTGCATTGACCGCCTCCACCAATGACTTTCTTGCCAGATGGACATGTTGCCGTTGCTCCAGGCCAACGCCACGCAGTAGCTGAAGCGGTAACAATTTGGCTATCACCTGCGCCAATTTTTTTCCACGTACCGGATTGGCACG
>NZ_JAGETK010000038.1:0-572 GCF_017573605.1 Salmonella sp. 32070601201500089SM | reverse complement strand
CGGTTATAACGGTTCATATCACCTTACCGGCGCTTATCGCAGATTAGCACGCCCTTCATCGCCTCTGACTGCCAGGGCATCCACCGTGTACGCTTAGTCGCTTAACCTCACAACCCGAAGATGTTTCGTAAAACATTCTCGTGTCGCGAAAATTTGAGAGACTCACGAACAACTTTCGTTGTTCTGTGTTTCAATTTTCAGCTTGATCCAGATTTTTAAAGAGCAAATATCTCAAACGTGACTCGTAAGTCAGTTTTGAGATACTGATGGCAACGCCTTTCACACATTACCGCGCAAGTGGCGTCCCCTAGGGGATTCGAACCCCTGTTACCGCCGTGAAAGGGCGGTGTCCTGGGCCTCTAGACGAAGGGGACGTATCAGTCTGCTTCGCAAGACGCCTTGCTATTTACTTTTCATCAGACAATCTGTGTGAGCACTTCAAAGTACGCTTCTTTAAGGTAAGGAGGTGATCCAACCGCAGGTTCCCCTACGGTTACCTTGTTACGACTTCACCCCAGTCATGAATCACAAAGTGGTAAGCGCCCTCCCGAAGGTTAAGCTACCTACTTCTT
>NZ_JAGETK010000037.1:0-634 GCF_017573605.1 Salmonella sp. 32070601201500089SM | reverse complement strand
GAAACATCTTCGGGTTGTGAGGTTAAGCGACTAAGCGTACACGGTGGATGCCCTGGCAGTCAGAGGCGATGAAGGGCGTGCTAATCTGCGATAAGCGCCGGTAAGGTGATATGAACCGTTATAACCGGCGATACCCGAATGGGGAAACCCAGTGTGATTCGTCACACTATCATTAACTGAATCCATAGGTTAATGAGGCGAACCGGGGGAACTGAAACATCTAAGTACCCCGAGGAAAAGAAATCAACCGAGATTCCCCCAGTAGCGGCGAGCGAACGGGGAGGAGCCCAGAGCCTGAATCAGCATGTGTGTTAGTGGAAGCGTCTGGAAAGGCGCGCGATACAGGGTGACAGCCCCGTACACAAAAGCGCATGTGCTGTGAGCTCGATGAGTAGGGCGGGACACGTGGTATCCTGTCTGAATATGGGGGGACCATCCTCCAAGGCTAAATACTCCTGACTGACCGATAGTGAACCAGTACCGTGAGGGAAAGGCGAAAAGAACCCCGGCGAGGGGAGTGAAAAAGAACCTGAAACCGTGTACGTACAAGCAGTGGGAGCACAGGTTTACCTGTGTGACTGCGTACCTTTTGTATAATGGGTCAGCGACTTATATTCTGTAGCAAGGTTAACCG
>NZ_JAGETK010000036.1:0-675 GCF_017573605.1 Salmonella sp. 32070601201500089SM | reverse complement strand
GGCACAAACTTCCGAAATCTATCTACTTCCGCCGTGGCTCTCTGCCCATCGCGCTGGATGAAGTGATTACTGATGGCCACAAACGTGCGCTCATCGTGACTGACCGCTTCCTGTTCAACAACGGCTACGCAGACCAGATCACCTCTGTTCTGAAAGCGGCTGGCGTTGAAACTGAAGTCTTCTTCGAAGTTGAAGCCGACCCGACGCTTTCCGTTGTTCGCAAAGGCGCTGAGCTGGCTAACTCCTTCAAACCAGACGTGATCATCGCGCTGGGCGGCGGTTCCCCGATGGACGCCGCGAAAATCATGTGGGTCATGTACGAACACCCGGAAACTCACTTCGAAGAACTGGCGCTGCGCTTTATGGACATCCGTAAACGTATCTACAAGTTCCCGAAAATGGGCGTGAAAGCGAAAATGATCGCCGTCACCACCACTTCCGGTACCGGTTCTGAAGTCACACCGTTTGCGGTTGTGACCGACGATGCAACCGGTCAGAAATATCCGCTGGCTGACTACGCCCTGACCCCGGATATGGCGATTGTCGATGCCAACCTGGTGATGGATATGCCGAAGTCCCTGTGTGCGTTCGGTGGTCTGGATGCGGTAACTCACGCCCTGGAAGCTTACGTTTCCGTACTGGCTTCTGAGTTCTCTGACGGTCAGGCTCTGCAGG
>NZ_JAGETK010000035.1:0-744 GCF_017573605.1 Salmonella sp. 32070601201500089SM | reverse complement strand
GTGGGTTGCAAAAGAAGTAGGTAGCTTAACCTTCGGGAGGGCGCTTACCACTTTGTGATTCATGACTGGGGTGAAGTCGTAACAAGGTAACCGTAGGGGAACCTGCGGTTGGATCACCTCCTTACCTGAAAGAAGCGTACTTTGCAGTGCTCACACAGATTGTCTGATGAAAAACGAGCAGTAAAACCTCTACAGGCTTGTAGCTCAGGTGGTTAGAGCGCACCCCTGATAAGGGTGAGGTCGGTGGTTCAAGTCCACTCAGGCCTACCAGATTCGCTCCCGTGCTTTGTTGTGGCAAAGCTCGCATACTTCAGTATGCTTCGCTTCACCACGCCGCGCCCGGAAACGAATCAAAGGTAAGAGGTTCTGACTACACGATGGGGCTATAGCTCAGCTGGGAGAGCGCCTGCTTTGCACGCAGGAGGTCTGCGGTTCGATCCCGCATAGCTCCACCATCTCGTGAGTGTTTACGAAAAAATACTTCAGAGTGTACCTGAAAGGGTTCACTGCGAAGTTTTGCTCTTTAAAAATCTGGATCAAGCTGAAAATTGAAACACAGAACAACGAAAGTTGTTCGTGAGTCTCTCAAATTTTCGCAACACGATGATGAATCGAAAGAAACATCTTCGGGTTGTGAGGTTAAGCGACTAAGCGTACACGGTGGATGCCCTGGCAGTCAGAGGCGATGAAGGGCGTGCTAATCTGCGATAAGCGCCGGTAAGGTGATATGAACCGTTATAACCG
>NZ_JAGETK010000034.1:0-744 GCF_017573605.1 Salmonella sp. 32070601201500089SM | reverse complement strand
TGAGTTGCCACGGATAATCTAGACACTTTCGAGTCGTCGGTAATATCGGTTTTCATATTCTGTCGGTGGCATCTTATCGCTCGAACCATGCCGACGCTTACTGTTATAAAACATTTCGATGTAATCAAAAATATCGCTGCGGGCTTCTTCCCGCGTTCCGTAGATCTTTTTCTTTATCCGTTCACGTTTTAGTAGCTGAAAAAAGCTTTCTGCGACCGCATTATCGTGGCAGTTACCACGACGACTCATACTGCCTTCCAGGCCGTGTGATTTCAAAAACGACTGCCATTCATAGCTTGTATATTGACTGCCCTGGTCAGAGTGAACCAGCACCGCCTTTTGCGGATTACGCCGCCACAAGGCCATCAAAAGCGCATTCAGGACGATCTCTTTGGTCATCCGGGGCTGCATTGACCAGCCGATAACTTTCCGGGAGAACAGATCAACAACCACGGCCAGATACAGCCAGCCTTCGTGGGTTCGGATGTAGGTTATGTCCGTTACCCAACGTTCATCGGGAGCATCCGGATTAAACTGCCGCTGGAGTCGGTCAGGTGCCACGATACTGTCTTCACCTTTGCGTGCCCGCGGGCTCCGGTATCCGACCTGAGCCTTTATGCCGGCCCGCTTCATCAGCCGCCAGACACGGTTCACCCCACACTGCTGCCCGGTGTCACGCAGATCGAGGTGGATCTTGCGATAACCATAGACGCAGCCTGACTCAAGCCAGAACTGTTTGATCTG
>NZ_JAGETK010000033.1:0-818 GCF_017573605.1 Salmonella sp. 32070601201500089SM | reverse complement strand
GTTTCTTTGGCGATGGTTTTGTAGCGCTCGCCGGTCAGGACGTTGAGCACCGCCTGGGTGCCGACAATCTGCGAGGTCGGGGTCACCAGCGGGATAAAGCCGAGGTCCTCGCGCACGCGGGGGATTTCCGCCAGCACCTGGTCGAGTTTATCCGCCGCGTTCTGCTGCTTCAGCTGGCCTTCCAGGTTGGTGAGCATTCCGCCCGGCACCTGCGCCACCAGGATGCGGCTGTCGTAGCCTTTCAGCTGGCCTTCAAAGGCGTGGTACTTTTTGCGCACCTCGCGGAAGTACGCGGCGATATTTTCCAGCTTCAGGATATCCAGCCCGGTGTCATGCTCAGTACCTGCCAACGTCGCCACCAGCGCTTCGGTGGCCGGGTGGCCGTAGGTGGCGCTCATGGAGGAAATCGCCGTGTCGACGCCGTCAACGCCCGCCTCGATGGCCTTCAGCAGGGCCATCTCCGCCATGCCGGTGGTGGCATGAGCATGCAGATGCAGGCGCACGTCATAACGTTTTTTGATTTCGCTGACCAGCTCATACGCCGCCATCGGCGTGAGAATGCCGGACATATCCTTGATGGCAATCGAGTCAACGCCGGTCTCTAACAACTGTTCGGTTAAGTCCAGCCAGGTCTGCAGGGTGTGCGCCGGGCTGGTGGTGTAACTCAGGGTCCCCTGGGCGTGGGCGCCGTGGCTGCGCACCGCCTGCAGTGCGGCTTTCATATTGCGCGGGTCGTTCATGGCATCGAAGACGCGGAACACATCCATGCCGTTTTTCACCGCGCGTTCAACGAAGCGTTCCACCACGTCATCGGCGTA
>NZ_JAGETK010000031.1:0-1276 GCF_017573605.1 Salmonella sp. 32070601201500089SM | reverse complement strand
TCCACGTACCGGATTGGCACGGAGGCCAGTGCCAATCCGGTATCTGGACAACGGCAAAAGTGAACTTCACTACCAGTACGTACAATATCGGGAAAAACACCCGAAATCTGAGCATTGGCGTACATGCGTACTGTTCGTGGACATACCTTAATGGTGCGCCTTTTGGTGGGTTTCAGCAGGTATACTCCGACCAAAACAAGGTTTGGTATGTGAATAATTATGCGTGGGGAAATTATGAGTCCGGCGGCACAATTACTGTTACATGCCTGAATCTTCCTGGTGCTGGGATTTAACCGAAGGGGCAACAATAAGCATCAACGTGTTCCTCATCAACGCCATCACCAATGCCATACATGCGTGTACCTGTCATGATAAATCCGGTCGGGCATTGAATGGGTTTGTAGTAGATAGATCCTCCACTTTTCCCGCCAATGAAGTGATTCATTGCTACAGATGATTGATACCACTTACAGGCGGAGTAGTTCACTTTATTGCCACCAGACCACCGACCGGATTGGCACGGAGGCCAGTGCCAATCCGGTGTGTGGCGAACGATTGGTGCACCTGACGGAAGTTACAGCAATCTGGGTTCTCACCGGGGAACATTTAACGGGAGAAATAACGGCAGAGGAACTTTGTTTGTGTACGCTTCCGGTGGAAATGGTGCCGGTGGCGGTGATTGCGCCAACACATCAAATCTTCAGGGCTATGTGAACGGCGCTTTCATTGGTATGAATGCCAGCAATAACCCCTCCTACGGAAAGACAGCATTTATTTCATTTGCCGTGCCAGTGGGAGCGTCATATCAAATCATCTCCAGACCAACACAAAATTACGCCTGTGGTAACGGTGTTTTCTCTGTGTATGCCTATCAGATGTGAGTCCCTAGCTGGCTTTAACAATGTAGTTGAATGCAATATTTTTGGGACGCATTTCTGTGGTACTCCCCTGTGCCCAGTATGGCATACCACTATGATGCCCTTTCAGCCATCCGCCACGTTCGTGATAGACGCCTGATTGATCGGCCTGATAACTCAGGAGTTGTCTGTTCCGATCACCATCAAGTCCCTTCCCATTATCCCAGCCACGGATAAAAACACCGCGCAGATCGGGCAATTTACAGCTAGGATAAGCACGGGCAAGCTGAGGATACCGGGAACAGGAAAACGACTGGCCGTTCATCAACAGATAGCCTTGTGGAGGAGTGGCAGATGGCCACGGGATAGGGCTTCCCACAGGGTAGGATTCAAAGCCAACCCACACACCGGATTGGCAC
>NZ_JAGETK010000030.1:0-2283 GCF_017573605.1 Salmonella sp. 32070601201500089SM | reverse complement strand
CCGCCAAAACATCTTCGGCGTTGTAAGGTTAAGCCTCACGGTTCATTAGTACCGGTTAGCTCAACGCATCGCTGCGCTTACACACCCGGCCTATCAACGTCGTCGTCTTCAACGTTCCTTCAGGAGACTCTAAGTCTCAGGGAGAACTCATCTCGGGGCAAGTTTCGTGCTTAGATGCTTTCAGCACTTATCTCTTCCGCATTTAGCTACCGGGCAGTGCCATTGGCATGACAACCCGAACACCAGTGATGCGTCCACTCCGGTCCTCTCGTACTAGGAGCAGCCCCCCTCAGTTCTCCAGCGCCCACGGCAGATAGGGACCGAACTGTCTCACGACGTTCTAAACCCAGCTCGCGTACCACTTTAAATGGCGAACAGCCATACCCTTGGGACCTACTTCAGCCCCAGGATGTGATGAGCCGACATCGAGGTGCCAAACACCGCCGTCGATATGAACTCTTGGGCGGTATCAGCCTGTTATCCCCGGAGTACCTTTTATCCGTTGAGCGATGGCCCTTCCATTCAGAACCACCGGATCACTATGACCTGCTTTCGCACCTGCTCGCGCCGTCACGCTCGCAGTCAAGCTGGCTTATGCCATTGCACTAACCTCCTGATGTCCGACCAGGATTAGCCAACCTTCGTGCTCCTCCGTTACTCTTTAGGAGGAGACCGCCCCAGTCAAACTACCCACCAGACACTGTCCGCAACCCGGATTACGGGTCCACGTTAGAACATCAAACATTAAAGGGTGGTATTTCAAGGTCGGCTCCATGCAGACTGGCGTCCACACTTCAAAGCCTCCCACCTATCCTACACATCAAGGCTCAATGTTCAGTGTCAAGCTATAGTAAAGGTTCACGGGGTCTTTCCGTCTTGCCGCGGGTACACTGCATCTTCACAGCGAGTTCAATTTCACTGAGTCTCGGGTGGAGACAGCCTGGCCATCATTACGCCATTCGTGCAGGTCGGAACTTACCCGACAAGGAATTTCGCTACCTTAGGACCGTTATAGTTACGGCCGCCGTTTACCGGGGCTTCGATCAGGAGCTTCGCTTGCGCTGACCCCATCAATTAACCTTCCGGCACCGGGCAGGCGTCACACCGTATACGTCCACTTTCGTGTTTGCACAGTGCTGTGTTTTTAATAAACAGTTGCAGCCAGCTGGTATCTTCGACTGACTTCAGCTCCATGAGTAAATCACTTCACCTACGTGTCAGCGTGCCTTCTCCCGAAGTTACGGCACCATTTTGCCTAGTTCCTTCACCCGAGTTCTCTCAAGCGCCTTGGTATTCTCTACCTGACCACCTGTGTCGGTTTGGGGTACGATTTGATGTTACCTGATGCTTAGAGGCTTTTCCTGGAAGCAGGGCATTTGTTGCTTCAGCACCGTAGTGCCTCGTCGTCACGCCTCAGTGTTAAAGTGAACCGGATTTACCTGGAACACACACCTACACGCTTAAACCGGGACAACCGTCGCCCGGCCAACATAGCCTTCTCCGTCCCCCCTTCGCAGTAACACCAAGTACGGGAATATTAACCCGTTTCCCATCGACTACGCCTTTCGGCCTCGCCTTAGGGGTCGACTCACCCTGCCCCGATTAACGTTGGACAGGAACCCTTGGTCTTCCGGCGAGCGGGCTTTTCACCCGCTTTATCGTTACTTATGTCAGCATTCGCACTTCTGATACCTCCAGCATGCCTCACGACACACCTTCACAGGCTTACAGAACGCTCCCCTACCCAACAACACATAGTGTCGCTGCCGCAGCTTCGGTGCATGGTTTAGCCCCGTTACATCTTCCGCGCAGGCCGACTCGACCAGTGAGCTATTACGCTTTCTTTAAATGATGGCTGCTTCTAAGCCAACATCCTGGCTGTCTGGGCCTTCCCACATCGTTTCCCACTTAACCATGACTTTGGGACCTTAGCTGGCGGTCTGGGTTGTTTCCCTCTTCACGACGGACGTTAGCACCCGCCGTGTGTCTCCCGTGATAACATTCTCCGGTATTCGCAGTTTGCATCGGGTTGGTAAGCCGGGATGGCCCCCTAGCCGAAACAGTGCTCTACCCCCGGAGATGAATTCACGAGGCGCTACCTAAATAGCTTTCGGGGAGAACCAGCTATCTCCCGGTTTGATTGGCCTTTCACCCCCAGCCACAGGTCATCCGCTAATTTTTCAACATTAGTCGGTTCGGTCCTCCAGTTAGTGTTACCCAACCTTCAACCTGCCCATGGCTAGATCACCGGGTTTCGGGTCTATACCCTGCAACTTAACGCCC